>CAJYKB010000065.1 GCA_913774925.1 uncultured Sphingomonas sp.
CACATTTACATGGGGTTCGCCCAGCACGGGGGCCTCGGTCGCCGCGGCGACCAGCGCCTCGATGCGCGCCACCGGCAGGCCGCGGACGCGCGCGATGCGGGGGGCCTGCGCCAGTGCCGCCTCCGGCGACAGATCGGGATCGAGGCCCGATCCGCTGGTGGTGACGAGATCGGCGGGGATCGGCCCCGTCACCCCCTCCGCCCGGCGCTTCGCCACGTCGGCGGTCACGCGATCGGCCAGTGCCTTGCTCGCCGGGCCGAGGTTCGATCCGCTCGACGCCATGCCGTCATAGCCCTTGCCCGCCGCGGAGGGGCGCGTCTGGAAATAACGGTCCGACGTGAACGCCTGCCCGACGACGTCCGACCCGATCACGCGCCCGCCCTGTTCGATCAGGCTGCCGTTGGCCTGATGGGGGAAGACGATCTGGCCGACGCCGGTCATCGCCAGCGGATAAACGATGCCGAGCAATGCCGCGAACAGCAGCGTCATCACGATCGCCGGCCGCAAGGCCGAAGAGAAATCCTTGCCCATTATATCTACTCCTCAGGCCAGTCCGAGGCCACCGACGACGATGTCGATCAGCTTGATTCCGATGAACGGTGCGAGCAGGCCGCCCAGGCCATAAATGGCCAGGTTGCGTGCCAGCAGCGGCCCCGCCCCCATCGGGCGATAGGTCACGCCCTTCAGCGCCAGCGGCACCAGTGCCGGGATGATCAGCGCGTTGAAGATGATCGCCGACAGGATCGCGCTCTGCGGCGTCGTCAGCCCCATCACGTTGAGCACGCCCAGCCCCGGATAGAGCGCGACGAACATCGCCGGGATGATCGCGAAATATTTCGCCACGTCGTTCGCGACCGAGAAGGTCGTCAGCGCGCCGCGCGTCATCAGCAGCTGCTTGCCCAGCCCGACGACCTCGATCAGCTTGGTCGGATCGCTGTCGAGATCGACCATGTTGCCTGCCTCGCGCGCCGCCTGCGTGCCGGTGTTCATCGCCACGCCGACGTCGGCCTGGGCGAGCGCGGGCGCGTCGTTGGTGCCGTCGCCGCACATCGCCACCAGCTTGCCGCCGGTCTGCTCCTTGCGGATCAGCGCCAATTTGTCCTCCGGCGTCGCCTGCGCCAGGAAATCGTCGACCCCCGCCTCGGCGGCGATCGCGGCGGCGGTCAGCGGGTTGTCGCCGGTAATCATCACCGTGCGGATGCCCATCGTGCGCAGCTCGCCGAAGCGCTCGCGAATGCCCGCCTTCACCACGTCCTTCAGGAAGATCGCGCCCAGCAGCCGCCCGTCCTTCGCCACCGCCAGCGGGGTGCCGCCGGCGCGCGCGATCTCGTCGGTGATGCGGCGCAGCTCGGTCGCCGCCGCGGTCGACCCCGATCCCTCGTTGGCGCGCAGGATCGAGTCCACCGCGCCCTTCTGGATCAGCGTGTCGCCGGTGCGGATGCCCGACACACGCGTCTGCGCGGTGAACGGGATGATCTCCGCCCCCTCGGGCATCGCCCGCTGCAGCGCGAACCGATCGCGCGCCAGCACCACGATCGAACGGCCCTCGGGCGTTTCGTCGGCAAGGCTCGCGAGCAACGCCGCCTCCGCCAGCTCCGCCTCGCTCGCGCCGCCGACGGCGCGGAACTCGCTCGCCTGACGATCGCCGATCGTGATCGTGCCGGTCTTGTCGAGCAGCAGCACGTCGACGTCGCCCGCCGCCTCCACCGCGCGCCCCGACTTGGCGAGCACGTTGAACCGCACCAGCCGGTCCATCCCGGCAATGCCGATCGCCGACAGCAGCGCCGCGATCGTCGTCGGGATCAGCGTGATGAGCAGCGCCGCCAGGATCGCGACCGGGATACTGCCACCGGCATAGGCCGCCAGCCCCGGGATCGTGCCGACCGCGATCAGGAAGATGATCGTGAGGCCGACCAGCAGGATCGTCAGCGCGACCTCGTTCGGGGTCTTCTGCCGCTCCGCGCCCTCGACCAGCGCGATCATGCGGTCGAGGAAGCCCTTGCCCGGCTCCACCGTCACCTTGACGCGGATCTCGTCGGAGATGACGCGCGTCCCCGCCGTCACCGCGGAGCGGTCGCCGCCCGCCTCGCGGATCACCGGGGCGGACTCGCCGGTGATCGCGGCCTCGTTGACGCTGGCGACCCCCGATACGACGTCGCCGTCGGACGGGATCAGGTCGCCGGTCTCGACCAGCACCACATCGCCGACGCGCAGCTGGCTGGCGGGCACGTCGTCATATTGCCGCCCTTCCCCCTTCAGCCGCTTGGCAACCAGCTCGGCCTTGGTGGCGCGCAGCGACGCCGCCTGCGCCTTGCCGCGCCCCTCCGCCAGCGCCTCGGCGAAGGTGCCGAAGAGCACGGTGAGCCACAGCCACACCACCAGTTGCAGCTTGAACCCGATGGTCAGCCCGTCGTGGCCGACGACCAGCAGCAATGTCATCAGCGCGGCGACCGCGGCGGTGACGAACATCACCGGATTGCGGACCAGCTCGCGCGGGTCCAGCTTCAGGAACGACGCCTTGATCGCGGGCACGACGAGCGCGGCCGTGAACAGGCTTTTGGATTGGGTCTGTGCCATCTTGGCCCCCGGATCAGAACAGCTGGCCGCGGATCATGCTGAGATGATCGGCGATGGGACCGAGCGCGAGGCTCGGCAGAAAGGTGAGGCCGCCCAGGATCAGGATGATCCCGACCAGCAGCCCGACCCAGAGACCGCCGGTCGTCGGGAACGAGCCCGCGCTTTCCGGCGTGTAGCGCTTCGCCGCGAGGCTCCCGGCGATCGCCAGCATCGGCACGATCACGAAGAAGCGGCCGAACCACATCGCGACGCCCAACAGCGCGTTGTAATAGGGCGTGTTGGCGGTGAGCCCGGCGAAGGCCGATCCGTTGTTCCCCACCGCGCTGGTGAAGGCGTAGAGGATCTCGCTGAACCCGTGCGGCCCCTTGTTGAGCGGGCCGGCGAGCCCCTGTTGCAGCACCGACGACAGCGCGGTGAAGCCCAGGATGACGAGCGGCAGCACCGCAATCGCCAGCACCGCCAGCTTGACCTCGCGGCTCTCGATCTTCTTGCCGACATATTCGGGCGTGCGCCCGACCATCAGCCCGGCGACGAATACCGCCAGGATCGCGAACAGCAGGAAGCCGTAGATCCCCGCGCCGACGCCGCCGACCACGACCTCGCCCAGCTGCATGTTGAACAGCGGGATCATGCCCCCCAGCGGCGTGAAGCTGTCGAGCATCGCATTGACCGCGCCGCATGACGCCGCGGTGGTGACGACCGAGAACAGCGCGCTGGCGGCGATGCCGAAGCGCACCTCCTTGCCCTCCATATTGCCGCCCGCGACGCCCAGCTGATGCAGGATCGGGTTGCCCGCCGCTTCCTGCCAATAGGTCACGCTGACGCCGGCCAGGAACAGGATGACCATCGCCGACAGGATCGCCCAGCCCTGCCGCGTGTTGCCGACCGCCTTGCCAAACGTCCATGTCAGCCCGAACCCGATCAGGAAGATCGACAGCATCTGGACCAGGTTGGTGAGCGCGGTCGGATTCTCGAACGGATGCGCGCTGTTGGCATTGAAGAAGCCGCCGCCGTTGGTGCCCAGCATCTTGATCGCTTCCTGGCTGGCGACGGGGCCGAGCAGGATCGACTGGCGCACACCCTCCAGCGTCTGGACGTCGACCACGCCCGCCATCGTCTGCGGCACCCCGCTCGCGATCAGGAAGAGGGTGTAGAGGACGCACAACGGCAGCAGCAGGTACAGCGTCACCCGCGTCACATCGGCCCAGAAATTGCCGATCGTCGCGAACTCGCGCCGCGCGAACCCGCGGAACAGCGCGAAGGCGAGCGCGATGCCGGTCGCGGCGGAGAGGAAGTTGTGGATCGTCAACCCCAGCATCTGGCTGAGGTTCGACATCGTGCTCTCACCGGCATAGCTCTGCCAGTTGGTGTTGGTGGTGAAGCTGATCGCAGTGTCGAATGCCAGGTCGGGGGACAGCCCCGCCAAGCCCTGCGGATTGCCCGGGAGCACGCCCTGCAACCGCAGCACCGCATAGGTCAGGAGCAGCAGCGCCACGTTGAACAGCAGCATGTGCACCGCATAGCGTCGCCAGCCCTGCTCCGCGGCGGGATCGATGCCCGACAGACGGTAGAAGCCGCGCTCGACCGGGCCGAGCACGGCGTGGAGCGGCGTCCGCCGCCCTTCGTACAGCGCGTGCAGCCACATCCCGACCGGCTTGGTGAGCACCAGCAGGATGCCGACGAACAGAAGAATCAGGAACCAGCCCTGAAATGTCATGTTGCCGCTCCCTTCAGAAGCGTTCGGGGCGGATCAGCACCGCCACCAGATAGACGAGGAGGCCGAGCGCGGTCACCGCGGCGAGCCAGAGGTCGAGCGTCATCGCGTCATCCCCCTCACGCGTGGTCGCACAGGCGCGCATAGGCCAGCGTCAGCGCGACGAGGCCGACGACGATCCCGAGCCAGATCAGGTCTGTCATGGCGTTTCCTTCAGAATGCGGCGGTGAGCGTGGCCACGACGGTGCCGCCGGCGATGTTGCCGGTGCCGTCCTGCCCGCGGCTGAAGCTGGGGCGCAGATAGGTTGCCGCGCGGTCCGAAATGTCGGTGTCGACGTACGCGACGCCCAGCGTCAGGTTGCGGTAGGTCGTGTCCACACCCAGCGACCAGTCCCAGTAGCTGCCCGTGGGCGACGGCGCGGTCGCGTTCGGGCCGAGGCCGTCCTGCCCCCAGCTATGCCCGACATGCGCCTTGGCGGTGAACGGCGTCCCCGCGACCGCGACCGCGCCGTCGCCCCACAGGTACAGATTGTCGTCCTTCGCGCCGGGATGGTTGTAGACCCCCGCCGCCGCATCGGCGCCGGTGTCGTACCATTTGCCGATCGCCTGCTGCTTCGGCGCATAGGCGACGCCCGCGGTCAGCGTCGCCGGGCCGGCGGTGCCGCTCAGCTTCGCATAGGGTTCGGCGAAGTCGGTGTTGTCCGCGCCGCCGGGATACACGTACCACGTCAGCCCCACGTCCAGCGTGCCACCTGCGACCGGCAGCTTGTACCCGCCGATCAGGTCCAGCTCCATGTTCGCGCCACCGAACGTGCCCCATCCGGCCAGGTTCGATGCCCAGACGCCGGCATAGACGCCGCTCGCGTGCGTGACGGTGATGCCGCCCTGCACCGCCATATGCTGGTCCGATTGCGATACCCCGCGGAAGCGATAGTCGGACGCGATCGCCGCCGAGCCGCTCACCGTGAGCGCGCGCGGCGCATCGGTCGTCGTGGCGTCGATCGACTGGGCCCGCGCAGCCAGCGGGAACATCAGCAGCGCCGTCGCGGTCAGCGCCTGTGGAAACGTCATTGTCGCACCCCTCGTGCGGCGCGATGCCGGGTGGCAGCGCCTTCAGGGATGCGCGATTAGGCGTGCCCGGCGTAGCAATTCGAGAGCGAAACCCGCAAAGCGCATAGTGCTGGCGTATAGATCGCGCTTTTTTCCGCCGCGATCCCCGCCATCTCGCGTCTTGACAGCGCTATCAAATTGTCATCCTTCCGCTGGAAAGGATGCAAGGGGAGAGATCATGCGAGCGCATTTCCTGCTGACCGCGATCGGCGTGGCGACGGCGATGGTCGCGGCGCCCGTCACGGCGCAGACGCCGCCCGCCGGCACCGTGCAGATGAGCCAGGTCGGGTTCGAACGCGGCGGGCCGAAGGTCGCCACCGTCGTCGACCGCGCCACCCGCCCGCTGCCGTGGCACGTCGTCGATGCCGCCGGAAAGACCGTCGCCGAGGGCAGGAGCGAGGTGTTCGGCCGCGACGAGGCATCGGGCAACCACGTCCATATCGTACGCTTCTCGACCGTCCAGACCGAGGGCAAGGGCTACCGGCTGATCGTCGGCGACCACGAAAGCCGCCCGTTCGTCATCGACGAACATCCCCATGCCCGGCTGAAATATGACGCGCTCGCCTATTTCTACGCCAATCGCGCCGGCGAACCGCTGCTGGCGCGCTATCTGGCGCGTCCCGACCTCGCCCGCCCCGCGGGCAATCCGGACGAAAAGGCCACCTGCTTCTCCGGCCGCGACAGCGCGGGCACGGTGTGGCCGGGGTGCAGCTATACGCTCGACGTGACCGGCGGCTGGTACGACGCGGGCGATTTCGGCAAATATGTCGTCAACGCCGGCATCTCGGTGTGGACGCTGCTCAACGCCTATGAACGCGCGGAGGCGCTGCAATCCCCCGGCCGCGCCGCCTTCGCCGACGGCAAGGGGCGCATCCCGGGATCGGGCAACGGCGTCAACGACCTGCTCGACGAGGCGCGGCACGAGATCGAGTTCATGCTGCGGATGCAGATTCCGGAGGGGACGCAGGCGCAGCTGCCGGTCGGCCCGGTGAAGCCCGGCGTCCCCGCCACGCTCACGACGGTCGACGCCGGCGGGATGGTCCACCACAAGGTGCACGGGGCCAAATGGTCGGGCTTCCCGCTGCGCCCGGGCGAGGACAAGCAGCCCCGTTACCTCTACCCCGCCAGCACCGCCGCGACGCTGAACCTCGCCGCGGTCGGTGCGCAATGCGCGCGCGTCTGGCGCACGATCGATCCCGCCTTCGCGGCGCGGTGCATGACCGCCGCACGCGCCGCGTTCAAGGCCGCGCTGCGCAACCGCGACATCCGCACCACCGCCTCGTTCGACGGCGGCGGGCCATATGGCGACGACGACGTCTCGGACGAATTCTACTGGGCCACCGCGGAATTGTACGCCACCACGCGCAACCCCGCCTATCTGACCGCTTTGCGCACGTCGCGCTACATGCTGGGCGGGCCGAATTCGGGCGCCAGCGCGACCGGAGACATGGACTTCGCGCACACCGCGGCGCTCGGCTCGATCACGCTGGCGACCGTGCCGGGCGCGCTGTCGACCGACGATCTGGTGACGGTGCGCGCCAACCTGACGCGCGCCGCGGCGGATTATCTGCGCCAGTCGACGACGCAGGGGTACGGCGTGCCGCGCACCGGCAGCAACTACGACTGGGGGTCGAACTCCGGATTGCTGAACCGCGCGATCGTCATGGCGCTGGCGTTCGACTACACCGGCGACTGGAACTACCGCAACGGCGTGATCCAGGTGCTCGACTACGTCCTGGGCCGCAATCCGCTCGATCAATCCTATGTCACCGGCTACGGCGACCGCCCGGTGGTCAACCCGCACCACCGCGCCTGGGCGCATTCGCTCGACGCCAGCTATCCCGCGCCGCCGCCGGGCGCGGTGTCGGGCGGCCCCAACAGCACCAACATGGCGGACGACGTGGCCAAGACGATGCGGGGCAAATGCGTCGGTCAGACCTGCTGGCGCGACGCGCTCCAGGCCTATGCGCTCAACGAAGTGGCAATCAACTGGAACGCCCCCCTGCTGTGGGTCAGCGCCTTCATCGACGATCGGTGATCCCTGGCGTCACCCCGGGCTTGACCCGGGGTCCCGCTTTCTCGTTCACGTTCGAGAAGAAGCGGGACCCCGGGTCACGTCCGGGGCGACGGAGCCTTCACCCCGCCGGGCAGGCCGCGTCGTTCTCGTTCGACGCCAGCTTGATCTCCGACACCGACACCGTGAACGCCCCCACGGTGTCCAGCGCGAAGGGGGTCTCCACCGCCGCCAGCGTCGCGCCCGCCGGACGGAAGCACGACAGCTTCATCTTCACCGTCCGCCACTGCCCCACCGGCGCCGCGCGCAGCATCTTCGTGATGTCGAGCCGTCCGCCCGCCACCGTCAGCTCGACCGGTGCGGTCGGCGCCTGGTCGACGCGGTAGCGGAACGACAGCGCCATCTCGCCATTGGCCTGCCGCGTCAGGTCGACCGGCGGACCCCAGATCGCCGCGCTCGCGGCGCCCGTGCCGGCGAAGGCGAAGCGGCGAGCGCTTTCCTGCGCCAGATCGTCGACCGTCGCGACGCGCATCCCGCCGCGCGGGCTCGCCCCGCCGCCACCCAGCAGCGGCGGCTTCGCCTGTCCGCCCGCATCGGTCAGCATCAATGCCCAGGGCGCGACGAACTTGCCCGCGACGAAATAGCGGTCGACCGGCGACAGTGCGCTGGTCACGCCCGACCGTTCGGACAGCGTGCCCACCGCACCGCCGTGCGCGTAGCTGAGGCCATAGCCATAGGCGAACTGCGGGTCGTAACCCGGCATCCCGCGGTTCAGCGGTTTGCCCACCGCGTCGCGCGGCCAGCTGAACGACAGCTTCCCCTGGAAATCATGGCGCGGCGTGCCCGCGCGGTCGCCGACGAGCACGTCCGCCACGCCGCCGCCCTCGCTACCCGGCAGCCACGCCGCGACGAACGCATCCGACTGGTTCAGTTCGGGGTTCACCCACAGCGGCCGCCCGGAAAGAAACACCGACACCGTCGGCACCCCCGCCGCCTTCAACCGGCGCAGCATCTCCAGCGGCCCGGTCGGGACATAGTCCAGCGTGTCGACGTCGCCCTGGAACTCGGCATAGGGCGTCTCGCCGAAGACGACGATCGCGACATCGGGTTTCGCGGTGAAGCTGCCGTCCGCGCTCAGCGTCGCGCTGCCGCCGCCCGCGGTCACCGCATCGCGGATGCCGGCCCAGATCGACTGGCCGTTGGGGAAATCCGCGTTGGTCGTCCCCGTCCCCTGCCAGGTGATCGTCCAGCCGCCCGCCGCCTGCCCGATGTCGTCCGCCGCAGTGCCCGCCACCAGCACCCGCGCGCCGGCGCGAATCGGCAGGACCGACCCCTGGTTCTTCAACAGCACCAATGACTTGCGCACCGCCTCGCGTGCCAGCGCGCGATGCTCGGGCGAGCCGAGCAGTTCCACCTTGCCCTCGACCGGGCGCTCGCTGCGGAACAGTCCGGCCTTGACCTTTGCGCGCAGGATCCGCGTCACCGCCTCGTCGACGCGCGCCATCGGGATCGTCCCCGCCTTCACCTGCGCCAGCGTGTTGGCGTACAGCGGCTTCCAGCTGTCCGGCGCCATCAGCATGTCGATCCCGGCATTGACCGCCAGCGCACAGCTTTCGTTGCTGCATCCCGGCAGCTGCCCGTGCGCGTTCCAGTCGGACACCACGAACCCCTTGAACCCCAGCGGGCCGTGCAGCACGTCGCGCAGGATCGTCGGGTTGCCCGAATGCTTCACCCCGTTCCAGCTGGAGAAGCTGGCCATCACCGACAGCACGCCCGCGTCGATCGCGGCGGGATAGCCGCCCAGGTGGATGTCGATCAGCCCCTTCTCGTCGCCGCGATAATCGCCCTGGTCCTTGCCGCCCTCGGTCCCGCCATCCGCCAGGAAATGCTTGGCCGACCCCGCGATATGCCCCGGTGCGATCGGGCGGTCGGCGGCGAGCGTGCCCTGCAACCCCAGCGTCATCGGCCCGGCATAGGCGCGCTGCACCTCCGGATCCTCCGAATATCCCTCGTAGCTGCGGCCCCAGCGGTCGTCGCGCGGCACCGCCAGCGTCGGGCCGAACGTCCAGTCGGCGCCCGTCGCGGCGACCTCCTGCGCGGTGGCCGCGCCGATGCGCTGGATCAGCGCCGGGTCGCGCATCGCGCCCAGCCCGATATTGTGCGGAAAGATCGTCGCGCCGACCATGTTGTTGTGCCCGTGGACCGCATCGATGCCGTAGATCAGCGGCACCTTCGCACCCGGCCGCGCGGCGGCGGCGGCGCGGAACGCGCGTGCCAGCTCGACCCATTTCGCCGCCGGCGCACGCTCGTCGCCACCGGGCGAGGAATTGCCCCCCGCCAGGATCGATCCCAGCGGATAGGTCATCAGATCCTCCGGCTTGATCGAGCCGATGTCGGCCTGGATCATCTGCCCGACCTTCTCCTCGACGGTCAGCCGCGCCAGCAGCTTCGCGACGAACGCCTCGGTCGCGGCATCGCTCATCGCGGCGGGAGAGGCGGCATGCGGCCAGCGCTCCGGGTGCGCGGTCGCCTGCGCGGGCACGACGATCGAGCCCGGCGTCGGTCCCGCCGTCTGCCCGACCGCGGCGGGCGCACACAGGACCACGGGCGCCAGCACGAGCGCGGAGACGATACGACGCATGGGAGATCCCTCAAGCCGGTCCGACATTACGGCGAAGGGACGCCGACCGGCTACCTGCCTCCCCCCCTTTCGGAGCAGCAAAGCCGATCTTAGACAGCGCTGTCAACAAAAAGCTGACCTACTCGAACGCAACTGGCCCCGTCGACTGGCGGATCGTCAGCGCATGCGGCACGACGATACGCTGCGGATCCTCACCCTCGGGCAGCTGGCGGATCAGCGCGGGCACCAGCCGGTGCGTCGCCGCGGCGGCCATTTCGCCGACCGGCTGACGGATCGTGGTCAGCTGCGGCGTGCTGAACACCGCGCTGACCGTGTCGTCGAATCCCGCGATCGACAAATCGTCCGGCACGCGTCGCCCGCGCGCGGTCGCCGCCTTCAGCGCGCCCAGCGCCATGTCGTCGTTGCTGGCGAACACCGCGGTCGTCGCATCGCGCGCGTCGAGCAGCTTCTCCAGCCCCGCCGCCCCCGAATCGAACGTGAAGTCGCCGGTCGCGACCGCATGCGCCGGCGCGTCCAGCCCGGCGGCATGCATCGCGTCCAGGAACCCCTCCAGCCGCCGCTGGCTGACGCCATAGGCGATCGGCCCGGTGATGAAGCCGATGCGGCGATGCCCCAGGTCGATCAGGTGCCGCGTCATGTCCGCCGCCGCCTGCCGCTCGTCCATCGACACGCTGATCCCGCGCTCCGGGTCGCGACTGGGGCTGATCCGCGCATAGGGGACACCCGCCTCGTCCAGCACGTCCAGCACGACCTGATGATCGGAATTGGGCGGGGTCAGGATCACGCCCGCCGGCCGGATCGATGACAGCAGCGCGGTCAGCTCGCCGCGCAGCCGCGCGGAGGCATGGTCGACCATCTCGATCATCAGATGATAATCGACCGCATGCACCTCCAGCAGCGCACCCAGCTGCAACCGGCTGAGATAGTCGCTGCCGCGGCCGCTGCGCGAATGCTCGATCGTCAGCGCGGCATCGACCAGCGCCGCGATGACCGACGACGACGCCCCCGCCAGGCTGCGCGCCGACAGATTGCGGCGATAGCCCAGCTCGGCGACCGCGGCGTCGACCTTTTCCTTCAATGCGGCGCTGACGTTCGGCTCGCTGTTCAGGACGCGCGACACCGACTTGATCGAGACGCCCGCGCGCGCGGCGACTTCGTAGATGGTCGCGCTGGACACGTCGCAAGCCTTTCGCATCATGACCGAAACAGCCCGGCCGGCGGACGGGTACACCAGATGGCAGCGCTGGACAATTGTCATCGTCCGTGCCGCCGCTGCGTGCTACGGTCGCGCCATGAGTTATGTCGACCCTGCCGCGATCCGCCGTGTCGTGATTCTGGGCGGCGGCACCGCGGGCTGGATGGCGGCCGCCGCGCTCTCGCACCGGCTGGCCGGGCGCGGCATCGCGATCGAGCTGGTCGAATCCGATGCGATCGGCACCGTCGGCGTGGGTGAGGCGACGCTGCCGCACATCCGCTTCTTCAACCGTGCGATCGGCATCGACGAACGCGAGCTGATGGCGCGGACCGCCGCCACGTTCAAGCTCGGCATCCAGTTCGTCGGCTGGGGCCGCCCGGGCGAATCCTACATCCATCCCTTCGGCGATTACGGCGAGCCGATCGCGGGCGCGGGCTTCCACCACGCCTGGGCCCGCGCGCGCGCCGCGGGCGACGACACGCCGCTGTCCGCCTACAGCTATCCGGTGCTGGCGGCAGAGGCGAACCGCTTCGCCCTGCCGGACGCCGATCCCGCCGCGGTACGCTCCACCTTCGGCTATGCGTTCCAGTTCGATGCCAGCCTCTACGCCGCCTATCTCTCGCAACTGTCGCAGGCGCGCGGCGTCACCCGGACGGAGGGGCGGGTCGTCGACGTCACGCTCGATGCGCAGACCGGCGACGTCGCCGCGCTGACGCTGGCCGACGGACGCGTCGTCGCGGGCGACCTGTTCGTCGATTGCTCGGGGTTCCGCGGCCGCCTGATCGAGCAGGCGCTTTCCACCGGCTATGACGACTGGAGCCGCTGGCTGCCGTGCGACAGCGCGTTCGCGGTGCCCTGCACCACGGTCGACCCGATCGGCCCCTACACCCGCGCCACCGCACGCGACGCCGGCTGGCAATGGCGCATCCCGCTGCAGCATCGCACCGGCAACGGCCACGTTTTCTGCTCCGCCTTCACCACGGATCAGGCCGCGGTCGACACGCTGATGGCGAACCTGGAGGGGCCGGCACTCGCCGATCCGCGCCGACTAAGCTTCACCACCGGGCGCCGCCGCCGGCTGTGGCACCGCAACGTCGTCGCGGTCGGGCTGTCGGGCGGGTTCCTGGAGCCGCTGGAGTCGACCAGCATCTACCTCATCCAGCTCGGCATCACCTCGCTGGTCGAGCTGTTCCCGACGCGCACCACGATGCGGGCCGACGCGGAGGAATATAACCGCATCATGGCGCTGGAATTCGAGCGGATCCGCGATTTCCTGCTCCTCCACTATGTCGCCAACCAGCGGGACGGCAATTTCTGGCGCCATATGCGCGACCTCACCTGGCCCGATACGCTGTCGGAGAAGATCGAGGCGTTCACCGCACGCGGGCTGCTGCCGCATTACGATGTCGGCGTGTTCCACCCGCCCAGCTGGCTGGCGGTGCTGGTGGGGCAGAATATCCTGCCCGGCGGCCACGATCCGCGCGTCGATCGCGTGCCCATCGCCGACCTGACGCGCGATCTGGCGGCGATGCGCGTCCGGATCGCTGCCGCGGCGCAGGACACTGGCGATCATGTCGCGTTCCTGCGCGACTATTGCCCCATGACCCACCCGGTGCCGGCATGAGCACCGCGCTGTTCCGCGTCCGCGGCAACGGCCTCGCCGCCTGGGCCGTCGCCGCGCTGCTCGTCGACAGCCTGCCCGACACCGCACGCGTCGTCGTGACGGACGCGGATGCCGCGGTCGCCCCGTCCTCGCTCGACGTGGTCGCGCTCCCCGCCGACGCGCTGCTGCTGCGGCTGACCGGGCTGTCGCTCGACGATATCGCCGCGCGCACCGGCGCCGACGTATATCTCGGCACCGTGCTCGAGCGCTGGCGCGGCGACCGCGCGGTGATCCACGCGCCGCAGGAGCCGTTGCCCGCCTTCGGCGGCATCCAGGTCCACGACCTGGCATTGCGCGCCGCGATCGCGGCGGGACACCGCGACGATTACGCCGGCTTCCATGCGCCGTTCCGCTTCCAGGCGCGCGCGGTGGAGCATGATCGTTACGCTCCGCCCTCCCCCGATCGCGCCTCGCCGCGCTCCCTGCTGCGGCCCGGGCTGATGCTGGGCGGCGCGCTCCTGACCGATCTGCTGCGCCGGCGCGCGCTGGCAGGCGGCGCGCAGGTCGTCGGCAAGGATGACACACAAGCGTTGCTTACGATCGACACGCGCGCCGCCGCCCGCCCCGCGGGCGGGATCGACCGCGCCGACGGCAGTGGCCACGACCGCACGCTCACGCTCCACCTGCGCGGCACGCTGCCGCCCCGCACCAGCCTGCGCGTCACGCAGCGCGACGACGGGCTGCTCACGCTGTTGGGGGCGCGTGACGGCGCGATCGCGACGTTCGACCATTTTGCCGGGAGCGACGCCGACGCGATCGTCGCCGCGGCGTTACCGGGCATGGAGGTGGTCGCGCGCGATACGGCACCGCTGCGCCCCGGGTTCGCGCCCGCACCATGGCAGGACGATTGCCTGCTGCTCGGCCCCGCCGCGGTCCAGCTGGGTGCGGTGATGGCGCTCGACGCGGCGCTGCTCAACCGGCAACTGGCGCTCCTCGCCGACCTGCTGCCCGCGCGCGCGGAGCAACGCGCCGCCTGCGCCGCGGCCTATAATGCCCGCTTCACCGAGGACGCCGGTCATCACGCCGACCTGCTGCACCTGATCCTGATGCATCGCAGCGGCGCGCCCGCGCTCCCGGCGATCCGTCCCGAACTGCGCCGCCGGCTCGACCAGTTTCTGGGCCGCAACCGTGCGCCCGACCTCGACGGCGACCCGTTCGACAAGCAGATGTGGCTGGACACGATGATCGCGCTCGGCCTCGTCCCCGACCGCTACGACCCGCAGGCGGATCGCGTGGCGCAGGCGCGGGGCGACGCGCATCTCGGGCGCATGGCGATGGCGTTCGACGCGACGCTCGCCGCGATGCCGCGCTACCGCCGCTGATACGAAAACGGCGGCCCCGCAGGGCCGCCGCTTCCTCCCTCCGTCAGGAGCGGGCGGTCAGAAGACGGCGCGCAGCTGGAGCGTCACGCGACGGTCCGATCGGAAGTACGACCGCGGCGCCAGCGGCCCCGACTGATTGCCCTGCCCCAGGTTGTACGACGTCTGCTGCTGCGTCTCGGTGACGGTGTCGATCAGGTTGGCGCCGTACAGCCCGATCTTCCAATGATCGGTGATCGAGTAGAAGGCCGACGCGTCGAGCTGCCCGGTCGGCGCCTGGAAGATCGGCGAATACGGATTGATCTCGTCGCGCGCCGTCAGCAGGAACTTGCTGCGCCAGCTGTAGGCGGCGCGCATCGACAGGCCGCTCTTCTCAAAGATGAGCGACGCGTTGACCGTATGCTTCGACAGCTGAGACAGCGGCAGGATCAGCCCCTGATAGCGCGGCTGGATCACCTGCGTGACGAAGTCCGACGGCTCGACATAGGTATAGTTCGCCTCGACCCCCAGCCCGCTCAGCACGCCGGGCAGGAAGCGGTAGAACTGCTGGTAACCGACCTCGAACCCCTTAACCGAGCCGCCGCCGATATTGACGTCCTGGTTCACCTGGACGTCGAGCGACTGGCCCTGCGCGTTGCTGAACGGCTGCACGACCGACCCCGCCTGAAGCACGCCCTTCAGATCCTTGTAGAAGGCGTTGAGCGTCAGCGACGAGGACGGCTGGAAATACCATTCGATGCCGAGGTCGAAGTTCCACGACCGGACACCCGTGAGGCGCGACGCGCCGGTATAGGTGGTCAGCAACGGGAAGGTCGACACGTCGCCGCCGTTGCGCCGCACCTCGTTCAGATCGGTGTAGAACAGGGTGGCGGCAAACGCGGTGTTGCCGAAGTCGGGGCGCGTCATCGCACGCGACACCGCACCACGGAACACCCACTTCGCGCCCACCTTCAGATTGACGTTCAGGCTCGGCAGGAAGTCGTTGTAGCGGTTGTTCTGGTCGACGGTCTGGAAGCTGCCGTCGCTGAAGTTGATAAGCTGCTGCAATCGCGCATCGGACAGCAGGCAGTAGCCCGGTGCCGCCTGACCCGACACCACGCGACCGCAATTATACCGCGCGATGGCCAGCGCATTGCTGGTCGTCACCGGAATGTTCTGCCCGGGGAAGCGGGGATCATTCAGATCCTGATCGCCAAACTGCCGGCGGACATCCGGGCTGCTGATGAGGCCGCGGGTCTTGAAATACGTCCCCGTGTAGCGAAGGCCGATGTTGCCGCCCAGCGAGGTGTCGCCCCCGAAGATGCCGTCGACCCCGAAATCGGCGCGAACGTAGGCGGTCTGCGTCTGCTCGCGCGAATCGTTGATGTCGCCCGGCAGGAAGGGCGTGCCCGCGATGACGTTCGGCCGGCTCGCCAGCGGGATCCAGGTCGCGCCGGAGCTGCTCGCCGCGCGCAACGCCTTCTGCAACGATCCGTCGCGATAAGCGCTGATGAGATCCGTGGTCAGGTAATAGCCCGGACCGGGATTCACGTTGTTGCCGCGCTGGAAATTGGGGAAGTCGTACCGCTCGACCGCCAATGTGCCGGTGGTGGTGAACGGCGTGATCCCGCCCGACCAGCTCTCGCTGATATTGCCCCAGTTGTACGCTGCATACTTACGCGTCTGCTGACGGTCGGTGTAGCGACCGCCGAAGCGGATCGCGCGCAGGAAGCTGGTGTCGAAGTCGTAGGTCGCGTCCGCCTTGAACGCCAGTTCGTCGCCGTCGCCCTCTTCGATATGATCCATCGCGGCGCGGTAGAAATAGTTCTTCGGGTCGCTGGTCAGCGTGGAGGGCTGGCCGTTGACGTCGACATACTGGATGTCGGGGACGCCGCTCTGCGGCAGGCCGATCTTGGCATAGAGCGGGGTGACCGCGCCATAGACGGTGACGTCGAGGTCGTCCGCGCTCGCCTTGGCATATTGCGCGTCGAGCACGACCTTCAGCCGCTCGCTGGGATGCAGCTCGGCATTGAGCGACATGTCCTCGGTCGTGGTGCGCAGGTCGCGCTGGCGGCGCGGGAAGACCTGCATGTTCGGGCCGTTGTTCGACAACAGGCCGCTGGTGAAGACCCCACGATCGTCATACGTGAACGCGCCGCCCGCCGGCGGGTTCGGATTGTTGCCGCTGTCCAGGTTCACCTCGATGACCCGCTCGGTCCACTCCTGCCGGGCCTTGGCGCGGATATACTCCGCGGTCACCTTGGCGGAGCCGTCGCGCGCTTCCCACTGGAGCGAGGCGTCGATGGTCTGGCGGAAGCGATCGAAGTCCTGCGTTCGCACCGCGCCGCCGCGCGGAACATAGCGGCGCTGGTCGCTGGTCGACTGGTCGGGGCGATAGACGAAATCGGTGACGTGGCTACCGAATGCCTGCGAATACAAATCCGACTGACCGTAGCTGACGAGCGCGCCGATCTGGCCGATCCCGGTGTCCCAGACGTTGCTGGCCAGCGCCGAGAAACCGGGGCCGACCTTCTTGCGCAGGTCGCCGTACGATCCCTCCAGCGTCGCGCCGAGCACCAGCCGCTTCTCGTCCAGCGGCTTGCGCGTGCGCAGGTCGACCACGCCGGCGATGCCGCCCTCGATCCGGTCGGCGGTGCTGTTCTTGAACACCTGCACGCTCGACAGCAGTTCGGGCGACACGTCGTTGAAGCCCAGCGCGCGGCCCTGGTTGACGCTGAACGCGTCGCGGCCGTTGAACTCCGAGCGGACGTAGGTCAGCCCGCGGATGATGACGTTCGACCCCTCGATCGAGAAGTGATCGGGGTCGTTGCCCGACTGGAAACGGCCGATCGCCACACCGGGGACGCGCTGGAGCACTTCGTTGACCGATTTGTCGGGCAACGCGCCGATATCCTCGGCGGTCACGGCGTCGACGAAGGTGTCCGCATTCTTCTTGATGTCCTGCGCGCGCTGGATGCGGGCGCGGATGCCGGTGACCACGATGTCGTCGGGCGAACCACTCGCCGCCCCGTCCTGCGCCGCCCCGTCCTGCGCCGGCGCATCGGCGGTCGCGGCGACCGGCGTCGTGGCCATCCCCTGCGCCTGCGCCATCGGCGCGACCAGCGCGGTCGCGGCCAGCGTCAGCACCGACGTGGACCACAGCAGACCCCGCATGCGCACGTCGCCGCACATCGCCGCGTTCGCGAAAGACACCTCAGACATTCATCCCCCCAGCCCGTTGGCGGTCCCTGACGCGGGGACGATCCCCACGCATGTCCGGCCCCCGCATGACCGGCATGACGAATCGCGCGATCGTGTCGCCGACTTCGCAGCCTAGTTCGCGGAAGATGACAGGGCTGTCAATCGCCTTTCGCGCGTCATTCCCGACCCATGACGCGGCCGAGTGCCTGCCGATGCGTCGGCAACGATCCCGCGGCGCGCGCGATCGTGTCGCGGATGCGGTCCAGCCGGTACGCCACCTCGTCGTCGCCGATCGCATCCGCGATCGGGTGCCAGCGTTGCGGGACGCACCCCTGCCCGACCGCCACCGCCAGCCAGCTCGGCTCGGTGAAGATCTCGTGGTCGTCGCGCTGGATGCGTCCTGCGGCGCGGAACAGCTCCAGCTTCGCCGCCAGCCGGTCGGGGATCGTCATGGTGCGCACATGATCCCAGAAGGTCGTGCCGGCGCGCTCGGTCACGTGATAATGCAGGATCAAGAAGTCGCGGACGGTCTCGAATTCCTGATCCATCAGCCGGTTGAACGTTGCGCGCACCGCGGCGTCCCGCGGCGTGTTGGGAAACAGGTTGATGAGTTTGGTGATCGCGCTCTGGATCAGGTGGATGCTGGTCGACTCCAGCGGTTCCAGGAACCCGCTCGCCAGCCCGATCGCGACGCAATTGGCCTTCCAGATCTCGCGCCGCTTGCCCGTCGTGAAGCGCAGCCGTCGCGGCTCGGCCAGCGGCGCGCCCTCCAGGTTCGCCATCAGCACCTCCTGCGCGCGGTCATGGGTGGTGTGCGCGGAGGAATAGACGTGGCCGTTGCCGACGCGGTGCTGCAACGGGATCCGCCACTGCCACCCCGCCTCGCGCGCGGTCGCGCGGGTATAGGGGGTTAGGTCCGCGGTCCGCTCGCACGGGACGGCGACCGCGCTGTCGCACAGCAGCCAGTGCGACCAGTCGTCGTACCCGCTGTGGAGCGTCCGCTCGATCAGCACGCCGGGAAAGCCGGTGCAGTCGATGAACAGGTCGCCCGCGACGCGACGCCCGTCCTCCAGCACGATCGCGGCGATGCTGCCGTCCTCGGCGTCCTGCACCACCTGTGTCACGCGCCCCTCGTGCCGGGTCACGCCGTGCGCCTCGGCGAACCGGCGCAGGAAAGCGGCATAGAGCGCGGCGTCGAAATGATAGGCGTAGCGCAGGTCGGCGAGCGGGGAGCGGCCCGACGCCTGCCCCACCGCTTGCGGATGCGCGAACCGCCCCTGCCGCGCCGCCATCCATGCGATGCTGTACTCGCCCAGCGGCGCGCCGGCCCCCGCCGCCTGCCCCTTCAGCCAGAAATGGTGGAAGGCGATCCCCTCCATATCCAGTCCGAACGTGCCGAAGGGATGGAAATACGCCTCGCCCTCGCGCCGCCAGCCCTGGAACTCGATCCCCAGCTTGAACGTCGCCTTGGTCTCGCGCAGGAAGTCCGCCTCGTCGATGCCCAGCCGGGCATTGAAGGACAGGATCTCCGGGATCGTCGCCTCGCCCACGCCGACGGTGCCGATCGCCTCCGATTCGACCAGCACGACGCGCATCGCGCCGCCGTGAAAGGCGTGCGCCAGCGCCGCCGCGCTCATCCACCCCGCGGTTCCGCCGCCGCAGATCACGATCGTCCCGATGGCCTGTCGCATCCCCTCACCCCCCAACGCGCGTCGATGTCGCGATTGTACGGCGCTGTCATCGCCGATGCCATGGCTTTCGCCGCCCCACGCGATCGGTCATGAGGACGCGGTGTCGTCCCCTTCCGTCCCCGCTCCCGCCGCGCTGCGCCGCTTCCTTGCCGCTTATGTGCTGGCGAATTTGGGGATCTACATCGGCTTCGTGCCGATACTGTCTCTGCTGCTGCCGCGCCGCGTCGCCGCCATCGATCCGGCGAACAGCGTCGCGACGCTCAGCATCGTGCTGCTGGTCGGCAGCCTGGTCGCCAGCATCGCCAACGTGCTGGCGGGCAGCTGGAGCGACCGTGCCTTCACGCGTACCGGGAACCGCCGCCGGCCTGCCGCGATCGGCGCGGCGGCGCTGGTCGGCACGCATACGCTGGTCGCGGCCGCGCACGACCTGACCACGCTCGTCGTGGCGGTCGCGATGTTTCAGCTTTCGCTCAACGTCGCGCTGGCCCCGATCGCGGCGCTCTTCGTCGATCACGTGCCCGACAGGCACAAGGGGCGAATATCGGGCCTGATGTCGGCCGGCATGCCCGGCGCGACGCTCGTGGTCGCCGCGCTGGGGCTGGCCGACGGGCGCGATCAGGCCGCACCGTTCCTGCTGTCGGGCGCGCTCGCGGCCGGGTGCATGGTGCCGCTGCTGCTGATCTGGCCGCGCCACGCCGCGCTGCCCGCCCCGCCGCCCGCGGTCGCGGCGCAGCGGGTACGCCCGGCCAATCTCGCGCTCGCCTGGGTCAGCCGCTTCCTGATCCAGCTGGGCGCCACCCTGCTGGGCGGGTTCATCTTCCTCCACCTGACCGCCCTTACCCCGCGCGTACCCGCGATCGCCGCGGACGGGCCGTCGCACGCTTTGGGTATCCTCTCGCTGGTCGGGATGATCGCCTCGGCCGCGGCGCCGCTAGCGGGTGGCTGGGCATCGGACCGCGCGGGACGCCGCCGCGCACTGCTCGCCGGCAGCGCGCTCGCGAGCGCCGCGGCGCTGCTGGTGGTCGCCGCGCCCCCCGGCTGGCCGATCCTGGTGGCGGCCTATGCCATGGTGTCGAGCGGTCTGGTGCTGTTCCTGGCGCTGCACGGCGCGATGACGGGGCAGCTGCTGGCGGGGCATCCGCGCCGGGGAGCGCTGCTGGGCGTCTTCAACCTCACCAACACCGTGCCGTCGATGCTGGTGCCGATCGCGACGCTGGCGATGGCGCACGTCGGGCTGGGGCTGGGCGGGATGTTCGTCGTCGCGGCGGTGTCCTCGGCGGTCGCGGCGCTGCTGGCGGTTCGGGTGCGCGGCGTCGATTGAACACGGGGTCGCGAGGGTTCGCGGCCGGACCTGCATCCGTTGCTGTGGCATGGCATTACCCCGGCGCCGTCGCCCGGTTGCGCGTCGTCGCCGACATGTTGATCGCCACGCTGCTGCTCGTCTCCGTCTCCTGTCTTCGTTTGCCACCGGGCATCTGGGCCGCGCGAGGACTGCTGATCGTGCTGTTTTCTTTCCTTACCGCGCCGGTCGCCGCCAAGGAGATCGCCGATCCGCCCCGCGCCCTGCCGCAGACACCGACCGGGCGCCCCTCCCTCACCGGCCCAGGACCATGGACCGGCGCCGCAAACCCCCATAAGTGACGTGGCATGACCGATTATTTCCTGCGCCTCGCCGGCCCGTCACGCGAACGGGTCGCGATCGAGGCCGCCTGTCTCGACGACGCCCGCAACCGCGCGGTCCAGTATCTCGGCAAGTATCTGTCCGATCACCCCGCCTTCGCCGACGAGGGTCATTGGCGGCTGGCGGTGGAGGATGCGTCAGGGACTGTCCTCGTCCACGTCATCGTCGCGACGGTCACCCCCCGCAGCTGACAATTGCCGGTCGACCGCGCAACCGATCGTGTTCCAGTTCTTCGCCTCGGCCAGATCATGGCGCCGGATCGCGCGATCCATCTCGTCCACGACATGCTGCGAGGCCTTTCGTCCCATGACGGCGATCAAACGCCGCGCGATGGCGGAGGGAGTGAATGGACGGCCCGACATCCGTCGCAAAGCGGCAGCCGCCGCCCATCGTTCCGCGCCGGCGCGCCGCATCAGCCTGTCATGGATTAGCTTTCGGCATTGTGTACCATCATGGGACGGCGGCCGAGAGCTCTATTGCTGCATCAACCGCTCCGCTTCCCGCGCCAGATGCGTGAGGTCATAGACGTCGAAATCGTCACGTCGCGGCTGCGTATCCGCCACGCACAGCGCCCCCAGCGCATAGCCCGAGCGATTCACCAGCGGAATGCCGGCATAGAACCGCACATGCGGCACCCCCAGGACCGCGGGGTTCTGCGCGAACCGCGGGTCGCGCATCGCGTCGCACACGATCAACGGCTCGCCCGGCCGCAGGATCGCGAACGCACAGAACGATTCCGACCGCGGCTTCTCGCTTTCATCGATGCCGACCTTCGCCGCGAACCACTGGCGACTGCGATCGATGACCGATACCGCCGCGATCGGCGCACCGGCGAGCGAGGCCGCCTGCTCGACGATCCGCTGTAGAGCCGGGTTACCCGGGCGCCGCGCGATGCCGCTCGCATCCACCGCCCGTTGCCGCGCGGGCTCGTCCTCGGGGAACGGCGGGTACATCAGCGCGCACCGGCCGCTATCGAACGACCTCCGCCATCGGCACTTCCTCGCTTTACGCTGTTCATCGCAGCTCCCCTCATGACCGCACCGGCCCCGCACGGCGGAGCGGTGGATGACGAACTTACGCAGCACTTTCAACGCGATACAACAGGAAACAGGAGCAATCAGCTCGACTCGATGCGATCCAGGGCGTCCCGATCCACCCTTCCCAACGCGCGTCACCGCCCAGCGCTCCGCGAGCCCGAAACGAATCGGTCGCCCGACGAACACGCTCGCAGCGACCTGCCCTGGCAGTCCGCGGAGCTATATGGAGGATTCGGAAATGGTGCCGCTTACAGGACTCGAACCTGTGACCCCCGCATTACGAATGCGATGCTACAGCAACCATCACCACCATCGAAAAACCGTGTGGTGTCCGCCCCTTGGGAGGCGTTGAGCGACGCTTACACGAACGGCTTTTCGACAGCAACGATACAAACGGCGATACAAGCACCGTCCATTGGGTGGCACGACAATCCCTAACGCGCTTCAAGCACCCACCCGCAAGCTCCCAGCCAGCCGGTGCATTGCATCGCTCAATCGATCCATGTTCTCCACGATGGCATTCATAACTGGCGGGAGGGGCGCGCCACCAATATGGGCCATGATGCCTTGCGCAATCTCGGCAATCGGAGTTCGCCGAGTGGCGGTGGCGTCGATCGCCTGATACGCGGCGACCAAAGCGTTAAAGTTGCCGCGTATCTCTTTCTTGTTCCCGTGCGCCACTCGGTTTCGTAGCTCGTTGAACGCGTGGAGCGCCTCGCACGCTGCCTGCCCCACGTCCTCGTCGCCGGTCCACGCCGCCCGCAAAACCCTCACCTTGTTGGGAAAACCAAAGCCCGTGCCAAGCGCTTCGGGGCGCTTCAACAATCCCGCGAGCACGAGGTCCATTTCGGCCTCAAGGGCGACATGGAAGGTCATGATATGCATGGCGCGCTCATCGATCCGCGAAAGCGCTTCCGCAAGACGATCATATCCGCCCAAGGCGTCATACGTTGAGTTCATGATGTTGTCTTTCGGTGCCATCGAATCCCTGTCATGTTTGGCGAAACCAAGGGCAGCGCAAGACGATCATGGCCGCATTCCGAAAGCCGCAGCTACCAAAGTCGTTGGCTGCCCGCATTCGGGCAGCACAGCGCAAGGTCGTCGGAATACGCGTTGCGATTATAGACGGAGACCGACGCATACAGAAGGCGAGCGACCGGGTAAGCGCCTACAGCATCAGCCCTCAATATTACGCGGATGAGTTCTATAGAGGGATGGATGCCGACAGCTATCCCGTCCAAACCCGGATCGTGAGAGATTGGGAGGAGTTGGCTTACTATGAACGTCGTGCGCCGGAACGAATAGTTGAGCTTGCCGAAGCGGAGGCAGCGCTCGCTCGGGTGGAGGACGAAGTTTTGTTGAAGGTCCTTGCCATGCGGCCCTCAACCGGGCGGGTGCCATGGCCTCGCCGCCTCAAACCGTTTGAAACTGAACGGCTCGCGAGTGAACTGGAATGGGCGCGAGAGGAAGAACGATCAAAAACCCGCTTCGAGAGGGAGATGGTGCGGCTGGACGCCGATGTGGAGAAAGCGGACGAAGCCTTCCGCCAGTCTATCGCGAAACTGGTGGATATCGTTTCGGCCCGCCTCGCGCGTATGCCACGCGCCAAACAAGAGGTTGTGCAATCTGTAATCAGCGACAACCTTGCGCGCCCTACGGAGCGGCGAAATCGGTGCGTTCGACTTTCTCGCGTCTCTGGCGGAACAGGATCGATAGCGGGATGCTGTTTCGATAGCCTCGCATGGACCACGTAAAGGAGGAGAGCCCTCCACCGCGCGGCCCCGCGATACAAGCGCTGCCGTTAATGCGGCATGTCTGTAGTCGTTCAGGTCTGTAGTTCAGGCAGCATGGCGCTTCGCCGCCATCATCGCGACCATCTGCGCCACTTTGTCGGATCGCTGCGCATCGAACGCCGGAGGCGTTGCCCGGACGATTGGTGAAGGTGCCGGGGTTTGATTTAACGGCACCATGATGGCGTCTCCCTTCATGGCGGGCGACGACTTCGCCTTCAGATCGTCCAACAGGTTCATCGTGGAGGACTTCGCCATGGTGGCGGGATTGGTGTCCGCGCGCTTGATGCCGGTTGCCTGCGTCCGGTTGGACTTCTGCCAGCCGAGAGCTTCATCGGGAAGGATAGTGCCGTCCGCGAGGAGCCGCGCCATCGCCGATCCCATGGCGCGCTTGCGGTTCCCGTGGATTAGGCCGGGTCGCATTTCAGCCATTAGCTTGGGGGCATAGTTGCTGGCACGCGGATTGATCGACAGCGCCACTTCGTCTTCGGTAAGGCGATCCAGTGAGGTGAGGAACCGCTTGTCGTCTGCGACCTGTTCCAAGGTGCGCCCGTTCTGCTCCACGTCTGTAGCAGCGATGAAGGCACCATGGCTCCACATGAGGTCAACGCGGTCGCCCGTCGGCCCATAGTTGGCCTTGGACTTCGATAGCACGCGCATGTCGCGGTTCTTATCGTCGCGGGTGAGGAACAGGTGGTTGCGCGACTGGTTCACCCACGCACCAGCGCCTTGGCTACGCGAACCTTCCGCTTTCGCCACATGGCCCAGCACCAGCACCGCGCCGTTAATCGTGCGCGCCAGCCCGTTCATTGCCGCCATGAACGCCGCCGCTTGCGCGTTGTCGTTCAGGTCGCCCGGATACATCATCACGATGTTGTCGAGGATGATGAGCCGCGCACCGGTGGCGCGCGCCTTGTCGCGGATCAGGTCGAACAGGTCATTGGTGTGGAAATCGCCCGCCTTGTCGAACGCGCCCAAGCGGCTGGGATCACCAAACAGGCTTACCATGTGGCAGGTATCTGCGTTGCCGCCGATTGCGCGCTGGCGGCGGTTCAGTTCGGCTTGATCGTCCTCACAATAAACGGCCAACACGGGCGCGCGTGTTGTGTCATGCCCCCATAACGGCGCACCCGTCGCAATGGCGTGCGCCATCTGTTGCGCGACCAGCGACTTGCCCACCCCGCCATCGCCGGTCAGCAGGGAGGCGACACCAGCCGGGATCAGGTCGGCAATCAGCCATTCGCGCTCGACCGGTGCGGCGCTTGCTGCTTGGGTGCCGGTGAACCAGTTGAGCGCGCGTGGTGCGGCTGGGGTCCGTTGAGTAGGTGCCACTGCCGTGGCGGGTGTGTCTTCGTCGGGCATCGAGCGCGGCGACTTGGCCCCGGCCTTCATGCCGCTCGTGATGGTGGCACCAGCCTCCCCCTTGGACAGCCCAGCCATCGCAGCGGCCGTTTCGAGTTCATGGCGCGCGGTTATCATGTCCAACATGCGACCCGCGACCAGTTGCCCAGCCGCAAAGGCGGCAGCGTTCAGCGCATGATTGCGCGTGCCAGTCGGGGCGGCTCGGATCGACTCACATTCGGACGCCAGCGCGGCGGCGGCATATGCTTCCGTTCGGCTGGTAGGCGAGGGATGATGGTTTATCGGCGGGGTCTGTTTGACGGGTGCCTCTGGCTGGGGCGCAATGGGCACGCACCATGCGGGCAGGTCGGCAAAGGGCAGGTCAGCCGGGGTGCGACCTTCGACCCATTCATACGCGCCCTCAATCTTGCCATCTGCGGCTTGTTCAGGCGTCGGGATGAAGTAGGAACCCGGCCCGACAACGTAGCCGCCGTCGCCGCGAAAATCGATTTTGTCGGCCAGCTTGCCAGCCGTGTTGCGGAGGTCGTGGCCGGGGTGGCGAAAGTAGAGGTGCCGCCCACGGGGGGTCTTCACCTCCGGGGTGGCGGGCAAGCCCTGCGCCGCCGCAAACGCCTCCGCATCGGGTGAGTCAAGGTCCAGCACGACAACGCTGGAAACAGCGCCTGTGGCGACAGCGACGTTGTAAGGCGTGCCACAGGTCAACCAGCGCGCAAGTTCATCAGTGGTAGCGCGTCGTGTCTGGTAAGCGGTCCAGCTTTGAGCCGGGGTCTTCTGTTCAGGCTTCAACGGGAAGATGGAAAAGCCGTGATCGTTCAGCGCCAGCCATTCGGCGGCGCATGGGTGTTCGTTTGTCATCGTTCATAAGTCATCCGTTGGTGGTTGGCCGGTGCGCGGGACCGGTGCCCGTCCGAGTTGGACCGCCACCACGTGCGAAAGGGGTGGCGTCGTTTCGCTGCGACCCCACCCCGACCTATGAACATGGGTATTTAAGGTCATAGTCGGGTTGGCCGCAATATTGGTCAGCAGGTTCGATCCGCCAGCCATAGGTTAAGCGCGGCACGATCGAACGCTATACGGTTAGCCGATAGGCGCGTGTGCGCGATGAACTCACCACGGTTACGCAACCGCCAGAGTGTCATGCGCGATAGCCCGGTAAGGTCCAGCACCTGTTGGTGCGTCATTAGATTTGTCATGTCATGATCCATGCCGTTATTTAGGCAATGTATCATCCGCTCCCGTTTGCCGCATTATTCCCAGATTTTTATTCAGACGCACGAAAAATGACTGGGGCAGCGGTGAAGGCGGTTCTACCCTCATCATGATTTTACACGCCCCCGGTGTTCTCCTCATCATTGGCCGTGCTGCCTGCCTTCAAGGCTTCGAGAAGGGCCTTCAACCTCCCGCTATCCATATCCGCACCGACCGTGATGGCGATGAGCACGGTTTGGAACAGGTTCCAGATGAAGGTCTTTAGGAGCAAGAGGACGAACATCAGCCATGCTGCGGACGCGCCGAAGATGACGGTCGCCGCCAGTCTAAACTCGCACGGAGCTTGATCACGAACGAATGATGCCGTGCCATTCAAGACCGATCCGGGAGAAAGAGTGACAGACAGGGCAAGAGTGACACCGAGGTAAAGTAGATAGTGGAGGAAGACATACATAAAACTGTAGAGGATAAACTGTAGGCGGCTTATCGCGCTTTTCTCGTGAGGCACACCTGCCAGCAAAACCAACACGTCGGAGCGCGTGATGGCGAAGAACAACGCGAAGCCCGACACAAGAAAACCAAGGATGCTTGTAGCAAACGCAACGCCAAGGGTTGTCACCGTTCGAATGCCAACTACAATCGCCTTTAGATCGAGCGGAGTCCAAACGCCGAGAAAACCTAAAATGATCGGCACAATCGCCACAAAGAATATTACGACCACCATGATGGTCGTGCTGCGCACGGCAACGTGAGATCGAGCCACCCGATAGGGAGCACCGAACGACTTCTCCGCAAAGAGTTCATTCTGCCAATCGAGCTTGATCATTCCGCCAGCCCTTCGATGATGCCAGTCACCTTATCGGTTTGTGGCGGAACCTTGATGACATTCTTTGCTACCAGTCCCTCAAATATACCAAATAGGCGTTTTGCTAGGGTCAGGACCCATTGATGTGAGCGTCACGATCTGATTCAGGCTCCGCAAGGAGACCGGAATGAGTGACCTGTTTTGGCTGACTGATGAGCAGATGGAACGGCTGCGGCCGTTCTTCCCCAGGAGCCACGGCAAGCC
>CAJYKB010000066.1 GCA_913774925.1 uncultured Sphingomonas sp.
CATGCTGAGGAGGAACGAAGGAGATGGCGCCAGATGACGGCGGCGGCCGGCGACTTCGGCTGCGGCACCTCGGCATCCGACGAGAGGACGCGTGTGCGGAGAAGGAGGCGCTGCCGAGGAGGCGATAAGGCTCCAGTCCATTGTTATGGGCACTGCCCTCGTCGGAGTCACCGTGCCAATCGACTCATGGACTTCCGTGGAGAGCACCGAAGGCCATCGTATCGGCGTCGCCGCTGCCCCCGGGTGCGCGCTCGACCTATCGCAAGGTGCGCGACCGGGCGAGTTATGCCTTCGCGCTGGTATCGGTCGCGGCGGTGCTGGAGCTGGACGGCGACCGCATCCGGCATGTCCGGATCGCCTTCGGCGGGGTCGCGCACAAGCCGTGGCGCGCCACCAGGGCGGAGGCCGCCCTGCTCGGCGCGCCGGTGACGCGTCAGGCGTTCCTCGACGCGGCGGCGGCGGAGTTCGCCGACGCCCGCCCGCTGCGCGACAATGCGTTCAAGCCCGCGCTCGCGAGCCGAACGCTGGCCGCGGTGCTGGAAGAATTGTCGACGGGAGTGGCGGCATGAGCATCATCGACAGCGCCAAACAGGCCGCGCAGGGGCTGGTGCAGGGCGCCATGACGAAGCTGGTGCCGCTGGCACCGGACAGCTGGATCCCCGGCGGCGTCCCCGATCCGCTGATCGCGCGAAAGCACGGGCTGATCGGCACGCCGGTCTCGCGACTCGATGGCGCGTTGAAGGTGCGGGGCGAGGCGGCGTTCGCCGCGGAGCACCGTTTTCCGGATATGACCTATGCCGCGCTCGCCTATGCGACGATCGCGCGCGGGAGGATCTCAGGCATCGACACCGCGGCGGCGGAGGCGGCGCCCGGCGTCGTGCTGGTCATGACGCATCGCAATGCGCCGCGGATGGCGACGCCGCCGGTGTTCGGCTCCTCGCCCTCCGCGGTCGGCCCGGCCGACCTGCCGATCCTGCAGGACGACCGCATCCACTGGAACGGGCAGCCGATTGCCTGCGTGCTCGCGGAAACGCAGGAACAGGCCGACCACGCTGCGTCCTTGCTGAACGTCACCTATGCCGCGGAGGCGTCGACCACGTCGCTGGAAGCCGCGAAGGCGAACGGCATCGAGCAGGGGCTCTTCATGGGCCACCCGCTGCTGAACGAGGTCGGCGACGCGGAGGCCGCGTTCGCGGCGGCACCGCACAAGGTTGACCGGCTGTACCGGACGCCGCGGCACAACCACAATCCGATCGAGCCCCACGCCGCCACCATCGCCTGGATCGGCGACGAGCTGATAATCCACGACGCCAGCCAGATGGTGACGCAGCAGGCGCAGACGATGGCCGACACCTTCGGCCTGGCCACGGACAAGGTGTGGCTGACCTCGCCCTATGTCGGCGGCGGATTCGGCAGCAAGGGGCTATGGGACCATCAGGTGATCGGCGCCGCGGCGGCGAAGCTGGCGGGCCGCCCGGTGCGCATCGCGCTGTCGCGCGAGGGCATGTATCGCATCGTCGGCGGGCGCACGTTGACCGAGCAGCGCGTGGCGATCGGCGCGGACGCGGACGGACGGTTCCAGGCGCTGATCCACACCGGCCTGTCGGTCATGACGCCGCACAACAACATGCCCGAACCGTTCATCCTGGGGACGCAGGCGGGCTATGCCGCGCCCAACATCCTGTTGAAGGTGGAGGTGGCGCGGATGAACATGCTGGCCAACACCTTTATGCGCGCGCCGGGCGAGGCGGTCGGCACGTTCGCGCTCGAATCCGCGATCGACGAGCTGGCGGTGGAACTGGGGATCGATCCGGTCGAACTGCGGCTGCGCAACGAACCCGACCGGGATCCGACCAACGGTCTGCCCTTCTCGTCGCGCCATATCGCACAGGCCTGGCGCGACGGGGCAGCGCACTTCGGCTGGAAGGACCGCCCGGCGCGGGGCACGCGGCAGGAGGGCGAATGGCGCATCGGGGTCGGCTGCGCCACCGGCACCTATCCCTATTACCGCATGCCCGGCGCGGAAGCGCGGATCACACTGACCCGCGACGGCGACGCGGTAAGGGCGCTGGTCGAGGTCGCGGCGGCCGAGATGGGGATGGGCACCTCCACCACCACCGCGATCGTCGCGGCGGAGCGGCTGGGCCTGCCGCTCGAGCGGGTCGCGGTCGGTTATGGCGACAGCGCCATTCCCGGCGCGATCATGGCCGGCGGATCGCAGCAGACCGCCGCGATCGGGGCTGCGGTGATCGCCGCGCACACCGCGCTGGTCGGCGACCTGCTCAAGCTCGCCGGCAACGATTCCCCGCTCGCGGGCCTGTCGCCGGATGAGGTCGGATGCGACGACGGCGGCATCGCCAGCCTCGCCGATCCGACGCGGCGCGAAAGCTATGCCTCGATCCTCGGCAGGGCGCAGCGCGACAGCGTTACCGCGACGAAGGCGGGGTCGGCACCGCTGGAGACGATGCATTGGTCGATGCATTCGCACAGCGCGCTGTTCTGCGAGGTGCGGGTCAACGCCGTCACCGGCGAGACGCGCGTCAGCCGCTTCCTCGGCTCCTTCGACTGCGGCCGGATCCTCAACCCCAAGACCGCGCGCAGCCAGTTCCGGGGCGGCATCATCATGGGGCTGGGCATGGCGCTGATGGAGGAAACGCAGTTCGACGAGCGGAGCGGCCGGATCATGAACCCCAGCCTGGCGGAATATCACGTGCCGGTGCATCTGGACGTGCCGGAGATCGACGTGATCTGGACCGACATTCCCGATCCCCACGCCCCGATGGGCGCGCACGGCATCGGCGAGATCGGCATCACCGGCGTCGCCGCCGCGGTCGCCAACGCGGTCTACGACGCGACCGGCGCGCGGGTGCGCGACCTGCCGATCACGCTCGACAAGATCCTGTGACCCGCAAGGGCGTTTCGGCGCCGATCGCACCGTGCCCGAGGGACCAGGAGAACGCCGTCATGACGGCGGATGTGCGGCGACCGCGGGTAATTCTGTCGCAGGGCTATCGCGGGCGGGCGGCGCGGCGCGGCCTGTTGCCGGCGTTGGCGCTTCTCGGGCTGACCAGCGGCTGCGTGTCGCCGCGTGGCATGGCACCGCCGGCGACCGCGGGGGTGGCGGCCGTCGACCCGATCGCCTTCTTCGCCGGGCGAACGCACGGTACGGGGGTGCTGCACATCGTCGCATCGAAGGCGCGCACGACCGACGTGGTCGGCCATGGAACGCGCGACGGGGCCGATGCGATCACGCTGGAGCAGGATGTCGTACAGGGCGGGAGGGCCGCGACGCATCGCATCTGGCAGCTGCGTCGCGTCGGGCCGGGCAGCTACGCCGGCACGCTGACCGATGCCGCCGGCGCGGTGACCGCGCGCGTCGACGGTGCCGCTCTGGTCATCCGCTTCGGCATGCGGCACGGATTGCGGGTCGTCCAGCGCCTGTATCTCCAGCCGGGCGGTCGGGTCGCGCTCAACACCATGACGGTGCGCAAATGGGGTATCGTCGTGGCCCGTCTCGACGAACGAATCGAAAGGCTGTGATGTCGTTTCCCGAAACCGCCGCGACCCCGCGCGAGGCCGCCCGAGAGGGCGGGTCGGCGATGCCCGTCGAGCATCATCTGGTCCACCGGACGGGCTGGCTGCGCGCGGCCGTCCTGGGCGCGAATGACGGGATCATCTCCGTCTCGAGCCTGCTCGTCGGGGTCGCCGCGGCGCCGAGTGCAACGCATTCCGGAGTGTTGCTGGCCGGCGGTGCGGCGCTCGTCGGCGGGGCATTGTCGATGGCGGCGGGGGAATATGTCTCGGTCAGTTCGCAGGCCGACACAGAGCAGGCCGACCTGGCGCGCGAACGTCACGAAATCGCGCGTGCGCCCGAGCAGGAAACGGCGGAGCTGGCCGCCATCTACGAGGCCCGCGGGGTGACGCCGACGGTCGCGCGACAGGTGGCCGAGCAGATGATGGCGCATGACGCGCTGGGTGCGCACATGCGCGACGAGCTGGGCCTTTCCGACGAGCTGGCGGCACGTCCGGTGCAGGCCGCGCTGTCCTCCGCGGCGGCGTTCGCCACCGGGGCGATCGTGCCGGTCATCGTCGCGGTGGCGTCGCCGCGGCCGATCGTCAGCATCGCGGTATCGGTGGCCGCATTGGTCATGCTGGCGCTGCTGGGCGCGATCGGCGCGCGCGTGGGCGGCGCCCGCATCGTGCCGGCCGTCCTCCGCGTCCTCTTGTGGGGCGCCATCGCGATGGGGGTGACGGGCGCGATCGGCTTTGGCCTGGGCACGGTGGTCTAGGCGCGACCTCGCGGGACGACGCGCGATCCGGCCAACAATATGAGCGGCCAGGTTAATCTTCGCGCAGCACATTTCCGGCAGACAGCCGGGGATGCGTGCCGGTGTTCCCCTGCGCAAGAGCGCGGCCTTGTCGGCGATGCCGGCCGTCGTCTTCGGCGGACTGGCGGGCGGGGCAATGCTCGTCGCGCCCGATGTTGCGTGGTGGGGGTTCGCCCCGATGGCCGTGATCGCGACCCTGTGGATCGCCCGCCTGCGCCACGGACTGGATGATGTGACGCGCCGCGTGGGCGCCATGAACGCGGACCTTCATCCCGTCGGCGCGGCGCCGTCCGCGACCGGAATCGCGGAGCTGGAGTCGCGCGTCGCCTCGCTCGGCCACCGCGCGCGCACCGTCCATGCGATCAGCGGCTTTCCGGTGCGCGAGCGGCTGGTCGAACGAATCGTCGAGGTGCCGCACGGATCGCTCGGGCTGATCGCGTTCGACGATTTCGACCGTCTGTCCGCCTTCGACCCCGATCTGGCGGGGCGCGTCCTCCTGCAATGCGCGGCGCGCCTGCGGGAGATGGTGCCGATCGAGCACTTCCTTGCGCAGCTGGATCGCGGCCTGATCGGCATCTGGTTCGCCCCCGCGGTCGATCCGCGGCAGGCCGGCGACCTGCTCCGGGCGATCGCCTATGCCCTGGGCGCGGAGGTGCGGGACGGCGACACCCGCCTGATCCCGCAGGTGACGTTTCGCATCGTGCCGCATGACGTGGGGGAGGGAGTCGCACCCGAGGTCTTCGTCACCCGCGCGGTGGCGGCGTTCAGTCTCTCCGACGCCGGCGCGACGGCCGTTGCCGATGCCGCCCTGCCCGCGGCGGGGCAGGTGCGCGACCGGTTCGCGCTGGAGCAGGATCTGCGCCGCGCGGTCGAGCGGGGCGAGCTGCGCCTGGCCTATCAACCGCTGGTCGATGCGCGCGCGGGAGGCATCCTGGGCGCGGAGGCGTTGATCCGGTGGGACCATCCCACGCGCGGCACGATCCCGCCGTCGCATTTCGTCCCCGTGATCGAGGCGATGGGGCTCAGTTCCGAGGTCGGCACCTGGGCGCTCAACACCGCGGTACGGGAGGCGCGTGTGTGGGCGACGATGGGACTGGAGCACCTGCGCGTCGCGGTCAACGTGTCCAGCACGCAGCTGGAGGAGCCGGGCTTCCTGCAACGGGTGCAGCGCACGCTGCACAGCCACCGCGTGAGCGCGGCGCAGCTGGAGATCGAGTTGACCGAAAGCGTCGCCACCAGCAATACCGACCACTGCCGCACCACCTTCGAGGCGCTGCGTGCGCTGGGCGTGCGGCTGGCGGTCGACGATTTCGGGACCGGCTATTCCGGATTCAGCTCGCTGCGCGCGCTCGCGTTCGACAAGATCAAGATCGACCGCGAGTTCGTGACCCACGTCGACACGCGGCGCGATTGCCAGGCGATCTGCAACAGCATCATCGCGCTGGGTCGCGGCCTGGGCATCCGGGTGCTGGCGGAAGGGGTCGAACGATACGCCGAGTATCAGTGGTTGCGTACGCATGGCTGCGACGTGTTCCAGGGCTATCTGTTCGGTGCGCCGATGGAGCCCGCCGCCTTCATCGCGCGGGTGCAGGACCGCGCGTGGCTCGCCGATCTGTTGGGCACCGGGGGGCTTGCCCATGCTTCTTGACGGGAAAACCGATCGTATGACGTTAAGCAGAATGGCGCTGACGGGGGCGCTGGTCGCGGCCCTCTCGGCATGCGGAGGACCATCGGTCCGCCCGGATACCCCGGGGCAGGCGCCCGCGATCCAAGCGGATAGCGCCCCGGCGATCGAGGCCGCGCTGATGCGCGGGGACGTGAAGGAGGCGCGCCGGCTCATCAAGGCGGCGACGAAGCGCGGCCCGTTGAGCCCGCACGTCCAGCTGCTGCGCGATTCGATCGATCGCGATCCGGTCGAGTTGCTCGGGCCGCAGAGCTACGGCTATACCGTGCGCGCCGGCGACACGATCGCGGGTGTCGCGGAACGCCTGCTGGGCAACCGGTGGAAGGCGTATCAGCTGGCGCGGTACAACGGCCTGGAGGCGCCGTTCGCGCTGGCGGCCGGGCGCACGCTGCGTATCCCGGGTACGCCGCGCGCGGAGCCCGTCCGCCGCGCCGACCCCGCCCCCGCCCGGGCGTCCCCCGCCACCGCGGCGCCCGCGCCGGCAAGGCCGGCAGCGGCGCGCCCCGCACCGCCGGCCAGCAATCCTGCACTGGCACGTCAGTTGCGGACCGCCGGTCTCGCCGCCCTGAACCAGGGTGCGGTGGCGCGTGCGGTCGCGCTGTTGCGCCGTGCCGCCGCAGCGGATCGCGGCAACGCGGCGATCGCGCGCGACCTTGCCCGTGCGGAGCGGATCGCGGCCACCGTCCGCGCCCGCCGGTGATCGCGGCACGAAGCGATTGCTTAAGCCTTTCGGTCTAGGCCGTTTTCGACGAAGGTAGTGCGTAAGGCGGCGACGATGACGATGCTGGGGCGATATCGGGTGGAATCGTCCCTGGGCGAAGGGGCGATGGCGGAGGTGTACCGCGCCCACGATCCCGAGATCGGCCGCACCGTCGCGATCAAGGTGCTGAAGCCCGCGTTCGCGAGCGATCCGGCGCTGGGTGCACGCTTCGTCCGCGAGGCCCGCGCGGCGGGGGCGCTCAACCACGCCAACATCGCGACCATCTACGACGTGGGCGAGGCGCAGGGCATCGCCTATATCGCGATGGAGCTGATCGAGGGCGAGCCGCTCGACGCGCTGTTGCATCGCGGGCGCCTGCCCTACGCACAGGTGCTGGAGATCGGCCGACAGCTCGCCGCCGCGCTCGGCTATGCGCATGACAACGGCGTCGTCCACCGCGACGTGAAGCCGTCGAACATCCTGCTGTCGCGCGACGGACGCGTGGCGAAGCTGCTCGATTTCGGCGTCGCCCGGATCAACGACGGCGACGCGGCGCACGGGCAGCTGGCGCGCACCGTCGCCGGGCAGCTGATCGGAACCCCGCGCTACATGAGCCCGGAACAGGCGCTGGGGCTGCCGGTCGATCACCGCTCCGACCTGTTTTCGCTCGGCGTGGTGCTCTACGAGATGATTACCGGCAAGGTCGCCTTTCCCGGCACCGCGCTGGCGACGCTGGCGATCCAGATCGCGCAGGAAAAGGTCGAGCCGATCGACCGCTCGGTCGCGGATTGCCCCTCGGGACTGCGCTTCATCATCGACAAGCTGCTGGCGAAGAAGCCCGAGCAGCGCTTTGCCGACGGCCATGCGCTGGAGGCCGCGCTGCTGCGGGAGATCGCCGCGCAGAGCGACGCGCCCGTGGGGCGCCGCGGCCTGCCGCTGCGGATCAAGATGCCCGCGACGCTGGCGGTCGTCACCGCATTGACGCTGTCGGCGTGCATCGGGTTCAGCCTGTCGCGCGAGCGCGAGGCGTTGGAGCGGATGGCGATCCTCTCCGGCAGTTCGACCGCGCGCTTTCTGACCAGCAATGCGGCGGTGCTGGCGGCGGACAATGCCGGGCTTCCCGCCGCGCAGCAGGACTGGTCCGCGCTCCAGGCGTTCGCTGCGAGTGCCGCCCGCGATGGCGACGTACGCGACGTCGTCGTCGCCGACAGCGACGGGATCGTGCGCGCTGCCACCGCGCCGTCGCTGATCGGCACGCGCTACCGCGCGGCCACCGGCGAGACCACGCTGCGCGCCGGAACGGCGAATGCGAGCGAGGCGCCGGATAGCGGCGCGGGCGCGGGGCTGCGGTTCGTCCGGCCGATCGCCTATGCCGGGATCACCTTCGGCACGGTCGACCTGGTGATGAAGCGGACCGCGCTCGACGGCGCGCTCGCGGCGGCGCGCACCTCGCTCGTCATCCTGTCGATCGTGGTGATGCTGGTCGTCCTCGCGATCGGCTATGTCGGTGGCGCCATGGTGGCACGACCGCTGTCGCAACTGCGCCGGGCGCTGGACGAGGCCGGGCGGTCGGGGTTCCAGCTGCGCATCTCGCATCGCCGGCGCGATGAATTCGGTGCGGCCTTCGATGCGTTCAACAGCGCGGCGAGCACCGTGGCGGATCGTGCCGGTGATCCCGTCGCGGCCGCGGCGGTCGATGCCACGCACTATGCCACACCCGTCCGGCGCGCAGGGTGAGGGAGGGCCCGGCCATGTACCTGCTCCAATTGTTCGACGACGCGCATCCAGCGCAGCCGGTCGACGCGCGGCTGTTGCGCGATGGCATGCTGCGCATCGGGCGCGACGGCGCGGCGGACTGGACGATCAACGATCCGGATCGCGCGCTGTCGCGGATGCATTGCGAGATCGCGGCGGCGTCCGGCCGGCTGCGGGTGCGCGCCATCGGGGCGAACGGCGTCTTCGATGCGATCACCGGTGCGCGTTTCCCGCAGGACGCCGACGCTGTGGTCGCGCTGCCCGCGGATCTTCGCTTCGGACGTTTCGTGCTGCGCGTGACGCTGGCGCAGCATGTGGACGATGCCGCCGACGTGGCGGGCACGATGGTGCTGACGCCGCCGCTCGGCCACTCGGCGGCGACGCCCGACGACTGGACCGACGCCGCCCCGGTGCCGCCGCACGCCGGCGGCTCGCTGCTGGAGGCGTTCTGCGAGGGCGCGGGCCTCGATGCCTCGCTGCTGGCCGGCGACGATGCGCAGGAGGTGATGCGACGTGCGGGCGCGGTCTATCGGCAGATGGTGCTGGGGATCGGCGATCTGATGTCGGAGCGCGACCGCGCGCGGCGGCATTACGAGATGACGCGCACCACGATCGGGGCGCAGGACAACAATCCGTTTAAATGGGCGCCGTCGCAGCGTCTGGCGGTGGACCTGTTGCTGGAGCGATCGGGCGGTTTCCTGTCCGGCGCGGCGGCGTTGCAGACATCCTTTCGCGATATCAAGCGGCACCTGATCGCGACGTTCGCCGGGCTGCACGGCAGTCTGCGCGCCGCGATCGACACGTTCGATCCGGCCGCGCTCGGCGCGGCGGCGGAGAAGCGCGCGACCCTGCTGCGCGGCCGCGCCGCGGCCGGCAACGACGAGGCGGGCGAGCGCCATGCGGACTTGGTGCGGCAGGTGGAGGGCGGGGAGCGCGGGTCGCTCGATCACGCGTTCATCGCCGCCTACGAGCGTGCCGACGCCGCTGCAGCGCGGGAGGCCGCGCGGTGACGGTCGCCGCGATCGCGGGCCGGTCGGCCGCGCGCAGCCACCTGGGTCACGTCCGCCGCATCAACGAGGATCGGATCTTCGACTGCCCGGCGCATGGCGTGTGGGCGGTGGCCGACGGGATGGGCGGGCATCGCGGCGGAGATGTCGCCGCGCAGGCGGTCGTCCAGGCGCTGCGCACGATGACGGAGTCGGATGTCCCACCGCGACCGGACGCGGTGATGGAGGCGCTCCACGACGCCAACGCCGCCATCGTCGCGTGCAACACGCAGGACGGCGCGCAGGCGGGCGCGACCGTCGTGACGCTGAGCCGGCACGGTCCGACCGTTCAGGTCGCCTGGGCGGGCGACAGTCGCTGCTACCGCCTGCGCGATGGCCGGGTAGAACTGCTGACCCGCGACCATAGCGTGGTGCAGCAGATGATCGACGCCGGCCTGCTGACCCCGGATGCGGCGGCGCGACATCCCCATGCCAATGTCGTCACCCGCGCGCTCGGCGTGGCCACGACCTGCCAGATCGACCACCTGACCGTCGCGCTTGCCGCGGGTGACCGTTTTCTCCTGTGCTCCGACGGATTGTCACGCACCCTGGCGGCGGATGATGTCACCGATGGCGCGCTGGACGAACTGGCCGATCGGCTGCTCGGGGAGGCGTTGGTCCGCGATGGTGCCGACAACATTTCGCTGCTTCTGGTGGAATTCCGATGACTCTGGCGATGTGCTGTGGATCTGCCGCACATCGCTCACGGGATGCTGCCGGACAGCACTCGACATAGCGATTGCAAGCACTTGATTTCGATCAATGAGAAATATCTGTAATATATTTGGTCAAGTCATTGTTGTAGCGTCATAATTTACAGGGCGCGCTCGCCCGTCCAGCCGGACCGAAACCCCATCTTCAACGTTCTTGCTCGGAACGAAAGGGGTTGCGCTTGTTTGTGATGCACGTGGCATTGGGGGGGTGCCTGAAGAGCCCGCCGATATCCTTCGGTATCACCGCGGATACGGGCGGGCATATTTCCTACGTCCTCGAAGCCGCAGCGCATCAGGCCATGTCGCCCGACGTCGACGAGGTGACGATCGTGACCCGTCTGTTCGACGCGCCGCATCTGGGCGGCGATTATGCGCGTCCGCTCGAAACGGTTGCGCCGAAGCTCGGCATCGTCCGGATCGCGACGACGCGCAGCGACTATCTCGAAAAGGAGGCGCTTGCCGGCGAAATGCCCGCCTTCGTCGACGGGTTCTGCGACTATCTTGCCGGATTGCCGCGCCGCCCCGACGTGATCCACGCACATTTCGCCGATGCCGCCGCCGTCGCCGCGATCGCGCAGCGCCGATTCGGCATCCCCTTCGTCTTCACGCCGCATGCCTTGGGCATCGACAAACGCGCGCAGGGCGCTTGCTGCGCCGGATTGGACGAACGCATTGCGAGCGAACATGCCGCCATCGCCGGTGCTGCGGCGATCGTCGTGTCGACGCGTGACGAGGAGGAGCGGCAACTCGGCGGCTACGACGTGCGCCTGGGACGGCGCGTCCATGTCGTGTCGCCCGGCGTGCCGCGCCGCGACCTGATCCCGACTACGCCGACGCTGGCGGATCGCCTGTCGACATGGCTCGATCGTCCGGAGCGCCCGATCATCCTGGCGGTAGCGCGACCAGTCGAGAAGAAGAATCTCGCCGCGCTCGTCCGGGCCTATGCCGCGCACGACCGCCTGCGCGACGCGGCCAATCTTGTCATTCTCGCCGGACAGCATGCCCATGCCGGCACGGAGGAAGCCGGGGTGCTGGCCGAACTGGCCGCGCTTGCCGCCACGCCCGCCCTGAAGGGGCGCGTCGCGCTGCCGCCGAGCCACGACGTCAGCGACGTCGCCGCGCTCTATGCGAGGGCCGCGGCGGGCGGCGTCTTCGTAAACCCGGCGCTGCACGAGCCGTTCGGGCTGACGCTGATCGAGGCCGCGGCGGGGGGGGTGCCCGTGGTGACGACGCGCCACGGCGGCGCCGCCGACATCGTCGCGGCGATCGGTCACGGCATCCCGGTCGATCCGCGCGACGAGCAGGAGATCGCAGCCGCGGCCTTCGCGATCGTGTCCGACCCGGCGCGGCAGGAGCGGCTGGGCGCTGCGGGGCGCGTCGGCGCGCGCGGCTATTGCTGGCATCGTTATGCCGCGACCTCCATCGCGCTGTACGCCGCGGTCGCGACGCCGCGCTTCCTCGCCAGCGATATCGACCATACGTTGACCGGATGTCGCGAGGGCGCCGCCGAATTCGCCGAGTGGCGGCGGCAGTCGACGCTGCCGTTCGTCGTCGCCACGGGGCGCGGCATCGATGCGGCAAGGCTGATCCTTCGCCGCTGGCGGCTGCCGATGCCCGACGCCTTCATCACCGATGTCGGCACGACGCTGACCCTGCCCGATGGCGCGGGCGGATGGCGGGAAGACGCGGATTACGCCCGCGCGCTCGACCGCGGATGGGACCGCGCCGGCGTCGTCGCCGTGCTCGACACGCTCGACCTGACGCCGCAGCCCGCCACCACCGCGCGGCGCCACAAGATCAGTTTCTTCGGCGACGCGGGCGCCGCTGATCGCATTCGCCGCGCGCTGTCGGACGCGGGGCTTTCGGCGCGTGTCGTCTTCTCGCACGGCCATCTGATCGACGTGCTGGCGCCCGGCGGGGGTAAGGCGGCGGCGATCGCGGCCTTTGCCGCGCGGCACGGCTGGACGCTCGCCGATGCGGTCGCGGCCGGCGACAGCGGCAATGACGAGGACATGCTCGCCGCCTGCGGCCACGCGATCCTGGTGGGCAATGCGAGCGACGAACTGGACGCACTCGCTCCGCGCAGCGGACTGTACCAGGCAAGGCGGCACCATGCCGGTGGCGTGGTCGAGGGGCTGGCGGCGTTCGGGCTCGACGCACGGGATGCGGCCGACACGTCCGGCGTGGCGATCGCGGCGTGACGCGTCCGTTCGGCTATTTCGTCCACCATCAGGGTCGCGGCCACGCGGAGCGATGCGCCGCCATCGCCCATGCGCTGCCCCCGTCGCGGCCACTGACGATCTTCTGCGCGCGGGAGGACATCTTTCCGCCGCTGCCCGCGCACGTCGAATTGGTCCGGCTGCCCTCGCTGTTCGAGCCGACCGGGGAGGAGGGCGCGGCGCTCGACTGGGTGCCGACGCCGTCGACCCTGCATTGCGCGCCGCTCGGCTGGCCCGGTATCCGCCGTGCGATGGCGACGCTGTCGGCGTGGTTCGACCGGGCCGACCCGGCGCTGATGATCTGCGACGTGTCGGCGGAGATCGCGCAACTCGCGCGGATCTGTTCGGTGCCCCACGTCAAGGTGGTGCAGCACGGCGATCGCGGCGATCCGGGGCATCAGGCGGCCTATGACGGCGCCGCCGGGCTGCTCGCCCCTTTCCACGCGGCGCTCGCCCAACCCGAATGGAGCGCAGCATTCCGCGCCAGAACGTGCTTCGCCGGCGGGCTGGGCGTCAGCACCTGCCTGCCCGAGCGCGAGGTCGCGCGGCAGCGGATCGGCGTCGCGGTGGACGAGGAACTGATCCTCGTCGTCTCCGGCGGCGGCGGGGAGGGGTTCGCGCAGGCGCCGCTGGGCGTCGGCGCGCGGGCGCGGCCCGCGGCCCGCTGGATCACCATCGGCAGGATCCAGCACGACTGGCACGCGACCGAGCCCGCCAATATCGAGCATCGCGGCTGGGTGGACAACGCGGCGGACCATATCGCCGCCGCCGACCTCGTCATCGCATCGACCGGCAATACCACCTGCCAGCAGATCCTGGCCGCGGGGCGTCCGTGGCTGGCGGTGCCAGAGTGGCGCTATTTCGACGAACAGCACCGCAAGGCGGAGGCGCTGGCCGCCGCGGGCGTCGCGTGCGTGCGCCCGCATCTGCCGTCGTCCGCGCACGCCTGGGCGGATGCGCTGGACGAGGCGATGTCCGGCCATCGCCCCGCGCGCCAGCGCGCGATGATCGACGACGCGCCGGCCGATCGCGCTGCGCTGTGGCTCGAAACGCTCGCCGTACGGCTCGGCGCCCCGCTGGGTGCCGTCGACCTTCCGACCCCCGTGGAGCCACGCGCGCTATGACGTCCGTTTCCGTCGTTACCCTCGCCAAGGGACGCCCCGATCATCTCGTCAACGTCGTCCACGGCCTCGTCCGTCAGACGCGGCTGCCGGAGGAACTGATCGTGGCGGTGATGCAGGACGAGGATTACGTGCTGCCCGACGCGCCGTTTCCGATCCGCCAGATCCGCATCGCGGACGCGGCGCTGCCGCTGGCGGCGGCGCGCAACGCCGCGGCGCGGCTGGCGCAGGGCGACGTGCTGGTCTTCCTCGACATGGATTGCATTCCCACCCCCGACCTGGTGGGCGATTATGCAACGCTGATGGCGGACTTCGACGGGCTGCTGATGGGCGAGGTGATGTACCTGCCGGGCGGTGCGACCCGGACGTGGGATTTCGAGCGCTTCGCCGAGGTCGCGGTGCGGCATTCGGACCGGCGCGGCCCGCCGCCGCAGGGGCGGGAGATCTGCGCGGACTATCGCTGCTTCTGGTCGCTCAATTTCGCGATGCGCCGCGCGACGTTCCTGGACCTGGGCGGGTTCGACGAGCGCTATTGCGGCTATGGCGGCGAAGATACCGATTTCGGCAAGATGCTGGATCAGGCCGGCGTCCCGATCGCGTGGATCAAGGGTGGCCTCGCCTATCACCAATACCACCCGCATCACATGCCGCCGGTCCACCACATCGACAGCGTGGTCCGCAACGCGCAGCTGTTCGAGGCGAAATGGGGCTATCGCACCATGGGCCACTGGCTCCACGCCTTCCGGCTGATGGGGCTGATCGACGATACGGCGGGCCAGCCGATCCGCATCCTGCGCCGCCCCGATGCGGACGATCTGGCGCTGACCGGCCAGCAGAGCCATCAGCCCTATGCCAATACCGCCAGCGTCATCCGTCAGCTGGAGGCGGCGCAGCGGCGTGATGCGCGCGTGGAGCAAGGCGCCGTCGTCGCGGCATGAGGATCGCGATCCTCGCCCATGTGCGTCAGCGTATCGCGCAACCCTTCGCCGGGGGGATGGAGTCGCATTGCTGGCACCTCGCCGCGGGATTGCAGGCGCGCGGGCACGACGTCGTCCTCTTCGCGTCGGGCGACAGCGATCCGCGCTTCGCGATCGATCCCGTGCTGGCCGAACATTACGAGCGCACCTTTCCCTGGGCCGAGCATCGCGGCACCGCGCCGCTGATCGCGCATCTCGACGCGGGCTATGCCGCGGCGTGCGACCGCATCGCGTGCGGCGGCTTCGACGTCGTCCATAACAACAGCCTCCACCGCTTCCCGCTGGAGCAGCGCCGGACGGCGGCGACGCCGACGGTCACCTCGCTCCACGTCCCACCGTACGATGCGCTGCACTGGTTCGTTGAGCAGAGCCCGTCGCCGCGGCACCATCTGACCGTCACCTCCGCGCGGCAGCTGGCGGCCTGGTGGCCGGGCGATGCGCCGCGGCACGCCTCGGTCCTGCACAACGGCATCGACCTCGCGCGCTGGTCATATGGCGGCAGCGGCGACGGCACGGCCGCGTGGTGCGGCCGCATCACCCCCAACAAGGGGCCGCACCTCGCCGCGGCGGCGGCGCGGCGCGCCGGCCTTGCGCTGACGCTGTTCGGCGCGATCGAGGATCCCGATTACTGGGACGCCGCCGTTAAGCCGTTGCTGGGCGATGGCATCGTCTATGGCGGGCACCTGGACGCCGAGCCGCTGGCGGCGGAACTGGCGCGCGCGTC
>CAJYKB010000067.1 GCA_913774925.1 uncultured Sphingomonas sp.
CCGTGCCGCCCGGATCGCCTCCAGCGCGCGCCGATAACGGCGCGCGCCCGCACCCTTCACCAGCGCCCAGCGCACCCCGCGCCGCTCCAGTTCGCGACTTGACAGGTCGAAGAAGCGGCGCCGGTCCTCCGCGCGCCCGAACATCCGCGTCCCGTCCTCCACCCACGGCAGGTCGATGTCGAACAACAGGTAGAGGTCTGCGGTCCCCTGCCACCGGTCGAACCACGGGTCGCGCCGCCCGAACATCATGTCCGCCCATACCGCGGTCATCAGCGGATCGGTATCCAGGATCACCGGACGCCCCTGCGACCGCGCGATTGCGGCCTGGGTCTGCGCATCATGCTCCTGCGCGATATGGACCAGATCCGCCATCGCCATATCGGTGCCATGCGCCTCGGCCCAGGTGCGGCCGTATTCGTCGACGACTTCCGCGCCCAGCCAGCGCGCCAGCCGCGGCGCGATCGTCGACTTGCCGGTGCTCTCGGGGCCATGGAGGCAGATCGTACGCCCCCCGAATCGATATGGCGTCATGCCGCGCGCCGCCACGCCAACAGCCCCGCGACCGCCAGCACCAGATAGATGAGGTACAGGACGGCGAACAGCATCAGCCCCTTGGCGATGTAGAGCGGGATCGAGGCGAGATCGACCGCGATCCACAGCCACCAATTTTCGACACGGCGCCGCGCCATCAGCACCTGCGCCGCGACGCTCGCCGCGGCGATCGCCGCATCCCACCAGGGATAGGACGCATCGGTAAAGCGGTGCATCCCCGCCCCCCACAGCACCGCCACCACCAGGATGCCGCCCAGCCATGCCGCACGCGCCGTCGCCGTCAGGTGCGTCACCCGCACCGCTCCCGTCGCCCGGCGCGCATCCGCCCAGTTGAGCCAGCCGTAGATATTGGCCGCCACGAAGAACAGCTGCAGCAAGGCGTCCGAATACAGCCGCGCCTCGAACACCACGACGCCCAGCAATGCGACCGAGGCGATGCCGGTCGGAAACGTCCACACGCTGCGCCACGCCGCCAGCGCGACGCAGGCGATCCCCAGCAGGGTCGCAATCCATTCCAGCGCCGACATGACCGTGTCCGTAGAACGAGACGGCGCGAAGGCAACCGCCGATTTGCCGCCGCGACCCAAGTCCGCCCCATGGCGCCGGTCCGGGCGCGCACGCCACCCGCTTGCCTCCTGCCCGCAACCGCCTACGATACCGGCAAAAGGAGATGAGAGGATGCGTCACGTCGCGGTCATCGGCTCCGGGCCGGCGGGCTATTACACTGCGGAGGCCTGTCAGAAGGCGTTCGGCGACGCGGTGCGCGTCGACATCATCGACCGGATGCCGGTGCCGTTCGGGCTGATCCGCTCCGGGGTCGCCCCCGATCATCAGTCGATCAAGGGCGTCAGCCGCCGGTACGAGGCGACCGCGCTCAGCGACAACGTCCGCTTCGTCGGGCATGTCAGCGTCGGCACCGACGTGACCATCCCCGAGCTGCTCGACCTCTACGACGCGGTCGTGCTGGCGACCGGCGCGCCGCAGGACCGCCCGCTCGCGATCCCCGGCGCGGACCTGCCGGGCGTCGTGGGATCGGCGGCGTTCGTCGGCTGGTACAACGGCCACCCCGATCACGCCGCGCTCGCGCCTGCATTGTCGGGTCCGGGCGCGGTGGTGATCGGCGCGGGCAACGTCGCGCTCGACGTCGCGCGCATCCTCGCCAAGACCGCGGACGAGTTCGCCGGCTCCGACATCGTCGGCCACGCCCTCGGCGCCTTGTCGAGCCAGTCGAGCGAGGCGATCACGATCCTGGCGCGCCGCGGTCCGCACCAGATCGCGATGACGCCCAAGGAACTGGGCGAACTGGCGCATCTGTCGCGCGCGCTGCCCGTGGTCGATCCCGCCGACCTGCCGCCGACCGCGGACGATGCGGTACTCGACCCCGGCACGCGCAAGGCGGTGGCGCACCTGCGCGCCTTCGCCGACCACCCGCGCGCAGGCGACGATGCGAAGACCGTGCCGATCGTCTTCGACTTCTTCGCCCAGCCCGTCGCGATCCAGGGCGACGGACGGGTCGAGCGCGTCATCGTCGAACGCACGCGCCTCGACGAACAGGGCCGCGCCATCGCCACCGGCGAGACCTACGCCATCCCCGCGCAGCTGGTGGTCAGCTGCATCGGCTATCAGACGCCGCGGGTCGAGGGCGTCCCCTATGACGAGAAGCTCGGCCGCTTCGCCAATGACGAGGGGCGTATCGCGCCCGGCCTCTACGCGGTCGGCTGGGCACGTCGTGGCCCGACCGGCACGATCGGCACCAACCGCCCCGACGGCTTCCTGATCGCCGATCACATCGCCGCGGACACGACCGGGGACAGCGGCAAGCAGGGCCGCCCCGCGCTCGATTCGCTGCTGGCGTCGCGCGGGGTCGATGTCGTCACCTTCCGCGACTGGCAGAATATCGAGAAGGCGGAGATCGCCAACGCGCGCGACGGTGCCCCGCGAGAGAAATTCACCGAAGTCGAGGCGATGCTGGACGCGCGAAAATAGCCGCAGATGATGGCTTGCGCGCCCGCGAACCGCTGATATAAGCCGCGCCCTGCCCACGGTCGATCGGCCGCGTGGCACCCTGGTCGGGGAATAGCTCAGCCTGGTAGAGCACTGCCTTCGGGAGGCAGGGGCCGGAGGTTCGAATCCTCTTTCCCCGACCAACTTCATTTTCATCGGCGATGGCGATGCCGCGGATCACGCGGTCCGTGCGATGGCCGACTGCTCGCCTCCCCATCGTCATTGCAAGCGTAGCGAAGCAATCCAGGGCGTCACGCGCCAGACGCTGGATAGCTTCGCTACGCTCGCAATGACGGCGAAAGAATCACTCGTCCCCGTAATACATCTCGCCGATGCGGATTTCCTCGCGGCCCTGGCTGACCCGGTGCGCGTTGGTATCCCGCAGCGAATAGACGCAGCCGCAATATTCCTGCTGATAGAAATGCTCGCGCTTGCTGATCTCGATCATCCGCGCAGCACCGCCGCCCTTGCGCCAGTTGAACGTCCAGTATGAGATCCCCGGATAATGCGCCGCCGCGCGCTCGCCGCTGCCGTTGATCTGCGTCATGTTCTTCCAGCGCGAGATGCCCAGCGACGAGGTGATGACGGGAAAGCCGTTCTCATGCGCGTACAAGGCGGTCCGTTCGAACCGCATGTCGAAGCACATCGTACAACGCGCGCCCCGTTCCGGCTCGAATTCCATCCCCTTGGCGCGCTTGAACCAGTTCACCGTGTCGTAATCGGCATCGACGAACGGGATGTCGTGCTTCTCGGCGAAGCGGATGTTCTCCTCCTTGCGGAGGATATATTCCTCCTTGGGATGGATGTTGGGATTGTAGAAGAAGATCGTATAGTCGATCCCGCTCGCGGTCATTGCCTCCATCACCTCTCCCGAACAGGGCGCGCAGCACGAGTGCAGCAGCACCTTCGTCTGGCCATCGGGCGGGGTCAGGATCGGTCGCTGGAGGTTCTCGGTCATCCCGCGCGCATAGCCGATCATGGCCGCGAAGTCATCGGTCGCCTATATCGGCCCGCGTGTCGCGCAAGATCATCCATATCGACATGGACGCCTTCTACGCCAGCGTCGAGCAGCGCGACGCGCCGGAGCTGCGCGGGCGCCCGGTCGCGGTCGGCGGCAGCCGCGCGCGCGGCGTCGTGGCGGCGGCCAGCTACGAGGCGCGGGTGTTCGGCGTCCGCTCCGCCATGCCCTCGGTCACCGCGATCCGGCGCTGCCCCGACCTCGTCTTCGTGAAGCCGCGGTTCGAGGTGTACAGCGCGATCAGCCGCCAGATCCGCGCGATCTTCGCCGACTATACCGACCTGATCGAGCCGCTGTCGCTGGACGAGGCCTATCTGGACGTGACCGAGGACCGCCACGCCCTCGGCTCCGCGCAGGCGATCGCCGAGCAGATCCGCGCCCGCATCAAGGCGGAGACGCAGCTGACCGCCTCCGCCGGCGTCAGCTACAACAAGTTCATCGCCAAACTCGCATCCGACCAGAACAAGCCCGACGGCATCTGCGTTATCCCGCCCGCCAAAGGTGCCGCCTTCGTCGCCTCGCTGCCGGTCAAGCGCTTCCACGGCGTCGGCCCCGTCACCACCGCGAAGATGGCACGGCTGGGGATCGAAACCGGCGCCGACCTGCGCGCGCGCAGCATCGACATGCTGCGCCAGCATTTCGGCAGCTACGCCGACTATCTCTACGCCGCGGCGCGCGGGCAGGACGAGCGCCCGGTGCGTGCGCACCGCATCGCCAAGTCGATCGGCGCGGAGCGGACCTTCTCGACCAACCTCAGCGATCCGGCCGCGATCGACGAAGGGCTGGCGCATGTCGCCGATGCTGCCTGGACCCGGATCGAGCGCGGCCAGGCGCACGGGCGCACCGTGACGCTCAAGGTCCGCCGGGCCGATTTCCACACCATCACCCGCGCGCGCTCGGTGCCGTCGGGCATCGCCGACAAGACGCATTTCCTCGCCACCGGCGCGGCGCTGCTTGCCCCGCTGCTGCCCGTCGCCGGCGGCATCCGCCTCCTGGGCCTCACGCTATCGAGCATGATCCGCGATGAGGAGGATGCGCAGCCCACGCTGCCGCTGTAGAGCGCGGCCCATGAAACCTCCGATCGGCCCCGCCACCCGCCTGTGCATGTCGCTCGCCGCCCGTCCCGGCACGTTCGGCTCGCGCTTCCACAACCATCTCTATGCCGCGCTGGGCCTGGACTACGTCTACAAGGCGTTCACGACGACCGATCTGGCGGGCGCGATCGGTGGGATTCGCGCGCTGGGCATCCGCGGTTGCGCGGTGTCGATGCCGTTCAAGGAGGATGTGATCCCGCTGCTCGACGAACTGCGCGACTCCGCCGCCGCGATCGAGAGCGTCAACACCATCGTCAACGACGACGGTCATCTGTCGGGTTACAACACCGATTACAGCGCGGTCGCGGCACTGGTCGCGCCGCTGGCCCGCCTGCCCTTCCTGCTGCGCGGCAGCGGCGGCATGGCGAAGGCGGTGGCGACCGCGATGGCCGACGCGGGCTTTGCCGGCGGCACGATCGTCGCGCGCAACGCGGTCAGGGGACGGGCGCTGGCGACGAAGCTCGGCTGCGACTGGATCGCGGACGCCGACGACCGGACCGCGCCGATCCTGGTCAACGTCACCCCGCTGGGCATGACCGGCGCCGATCAGGACGCGCTCGCCTTCACGCCCGCGCAGATCGCGGCGGCGGAAGTCGTGATCGATGCCGTGGCGAAGCCCGTCGAGACGCCATTGCTGCGCGCCGCGCGGGCCGCGGGCAAGCGCGTGTTCACCGGGGCCGAGATCGCCAAGCTACAGGCACTGGAGCAATTCGTGCTCTACACCGGGGTCACCCCGAGCGGCGAACAGGTCGCCGCCGCGGAAGCGTTCGCGCTGGCATAATATCACGCCGCGACCGCCATCGCCTCCGTCGCCGCCGGCAGCGTGACGATGGCGGTCGCGCCACGTCCCCTGCCCGCGCTGTCCAGCCGCAACGCCCCGTCCATCGCGCCGAGCGTGTTGGCGCACCAATGCAGCCCCAGCCCGCCCGATTTGTGGGCACGGGTCGAAAATCCGCGCCGGAACAGCAGCGGCGCGACGGCGGGATCGAAGCCCTCGCCGTCATCCACGATGCGCAGCCTCACCTGATCGCCGTCGTGCGCGGTCGAAACCGTCACCCGCCCCTGCGTCCGCCCCGTCGCCGCGATCGCTTCGGCCGCATTCGCGAACAGATTACCCACCACCTGGCTCAGCAATACCGCGTTCGCGCGCACCATGACCGGCGCGTCCGGCAGCGCGAAGACCGCGATAGCGCCGCCCGCATGCCCGGCGATCGCCGCCTGCTGCGCCAGAACCGCGGTCAGATCGCACGCCGACAGCCGCGGACGCTCATGCGCCGCCGCCTGTTGCTGCCCGATGATGTCGAGCACATGGGCGAGCGCGCGCCGCGCCATCGCATCCTGCGCCACGCGCTGCGCCATCGCCACGGCGCCCGCATCCAGCGCCTGCACGACGAACGCGACCAGTCGCGCACGCCGCGCCTCTTCCAGTTCCGGTCCGGCCAGCTCGTCCAGCGCGCGGCGCACCAGCGCCACATCGAACGGCGGCGGTTGCACCACCGCATGGCTCAGCACCGTACCGATCGGCGACAGCGCATTGCGCACGTTGTGCATCACCGCCACCGCGCTTTCCGAGCGTCCCAGCGCGAAGGTCTGCACCGCATTCTGCTCGCGCAGCCGCAGCAACTGCGCCAGCATCGCGTTGAAGCTGCGTCCCAGCGCGCCGATCTCGTCCGTGCGCGCCTCGTGCGGGAACGGATTTAGCGCGCCTGACGTCCGCACCCCCTCCATATGGTGCTGCAGCCGCGCCAGCGGGGTCAGCACCTGCTCCGCGATCATGCGCCGCAGCATCGTCAGCACCAGCAACAACAGCAGCACCGATCCCGCGATCGCGAGCAATAGCAGTCGTCGCCCCAGCGTCGACACCTCGCGCGGCAGCTGAAGGCGTGCGGACGCCACCCCCCGCCCATCCGGCCCGGTCAGCGGCACCGCAACGTACAGATGGTGGCGTTCCGGGCGGATCGACGTCACGTCGAGCCGTGTGCGGTCGATCGCAACGCCCGGCTCGATCCGCGACAGCACCTCTCGCGTGACCGCGCGAACCGCCACGATCGTGCCACCACGGCCGTCCGGCGCCACGCCGACGGCTGCGACACCGCCGTTCCACGGCAGGAAATACCCCCGCGGCGCCCGCGTGCCGGGCACGGCGTACAGGCGCGCCCCGCCCCCGCGCGACCTCACCCCGGCGACATGGTCGCGCGCCACCTCCTGCACGTCGGCTATCAGTACGCGCAATCCGGCCTCGATCCGCTCGACATGGACGTCGGCGGAGCGGCGTTCCAGGCTGGAGAAGCTCGGCACCAGCACGCTCGCCAGCAGCACCGTCGCGCCCAGCGCACCCGCGATCCCCACCGCGGTCAGCATCAGGACGAGCCGTGCCCCCAGCGACGGGGTGCGCAGTGCGCGAAGAATCTCGCGCATCGTCAGCCGTCGGTGCCGGTCCGCGCCAGCAGCGGCTGCTCCATCCCCGCCCCGGCGAGCCAGCGCCGATGCGCCAGCCCGATGGCCTGCGCCGCCGTCACGGGATAGCTGAAGAAGGCGCCCTGCAGATGGCTGGCTCCCGCCGCGCGCAGCAGGTCGACATGCGCCTGCGTCTCGACCCCCTCGGCGACCACGGTCAACCCCAGCGAATGCGCGAGGTGGATGATCGACTGCACGATCGCCAGCGACTCGCGCTCGCGCGGCATGCCGTCGATGAAGCTGCGGTCGATCTTCAGCGTGTCGAGCGCGAAGGTGCGGATATTGTAGAGCGACGAATAGCCCGTCCCGAAATCGTCGAGCGCGATGCGAAAGCCGAGCGCCCGCAACTGGTTCAGCGTCCGCGCAGCCCCTTCCGCATCGTCGAAGATCGCGGTTTCGGTGATCTCGATCTGCACCCGCGCCGGGTCGACATTGGCCCGCTCCACCCGGGCGCGGATATCGGCCACGAAATTCTGTCGCCGGAACTGGCGCGGACTGACGTTGACGGAGACATATTGGCCGGGGAAGCGCTTCACCGCGATCAGGCTGCGCTCCATCACCCAGTCGCCCAGGTCGTGGATCAGGTTCGATTCCTCCGCGATCGGGATGAAGATCGCGGGGCTGATGGGCCCATGTTCCTGCGTGTCCCAGCGCAGCAGCGTCTCGAAACCGACGACCTCGTGCGCCGCGCCGCTGACGATCGGCTGGAACGCGATCGACAGTTCGCCACGCTCGATCGCGTGGCTCAACCCCTTCTCGATCCGCTGGCGCAGCCGCACGTTCTCGTCCAGCTCGCGGTCGAACAGCCGTGCACAGTTGCGCCCGTGCCGCTTGGCATCGTTCAGCGCCAGGTCGGCACGACGCAGCAGGTGGCACGCATCGTTCCCGCCCGCCGGATCGGCCACGATCAATCCCATCGATGCGGCACCGCGTACCGACTGACCGAAGATCGTCACCGTGGCCGAGCAGGCCGCGATCAGCGCATCGGCGGTGGCGAGCGCCGCGGCTTCGTCCAGCGTGTCGTAGAGCAGGCCGAACTCGTCGCCACCCAGCCGTGCGACCATTCCGCCTTCGGGCAGCGCCTCGTGCAGCTGGCGGCAGACCGTACGCAGCAACGCGTCGCCCGCAAGGTGCCCCATCGTGTCGTTGACCAGCTTGAACCGGTCGAGATCGAGCATGGCGACCGCGAAGGCGCCCCGGCGGCGCACCCGTTCGTTTAGTGCGCGCTGGAACGCGACGCGATTCGGCGCCTCCGTCAGCGCGTCATGACTGGCGATGTGCAGCGCGCGGCTTTCGTTCGCGGCGAGTTCCGCCGCCTGCTGCTCCAGCTGCACCATCTGGCGCGCGAGCGTCGCATGCGCCTCGCGCAGCGCACGGTCCATGCCCCAGCGCTTGCCGAGCGACGCGGCCAGCTGCGCGACCTCGCCCACCTCGAACGGCTTGGCGATGTAGAAGAGCTTGTCGACCGGGCCGGCGACCCGCGCGATGTCGACCAGCGCGAAGTCGGAATAGCCGGTGACGATCACGATCTGGATGTCGGGATCGAGCGCGCGGATGCGGCGCGCCGTCTCGCGCCCGTCGATGCCGGGGGGCATGCGCACGTCGATGAACGCGATGCGGAACGGATCGCCCGCGGCCAGCGCGCGCTCCACCTCCGCCACGGCGTCCAGCCCCTGGAGGTGGTGGACGGTATCGAACACGGGCGCGTCGTCGTTGTGCGGCGGTGCGTCGGCCAGCTCGCCGAACAGTTCGCCCGCCATCGCCGACAGCGCCGCGGCGGATGCCGGCGGCGACGCGAGCGCCAGTCGATAGCCTTCGTGTACTGCCGGTTCGTCGTCGACGATCAGGATCCGCATCGGTCTTCCCTCCCCCCCGGGATGCCGGCACATCCGGCGCGTGAAGGAGGGGTAAGCGCGGAGGGTTAAGCAGCGGTAAACCGTGTCTCCAGCGCCATCTCGCCCAGCACCACCGCGCCCAGCGGCCCGGCGTTGCCGCCCAGCGCCGCGGGGACGATGAACGTCTCCATGTCCTGCACCTGCGGCAGCGCGACATAGCCGTTCAGGTTGGCCGCCGTCGCGCGCCGCAGCCGCGGCAGCAGGTCGGGGTTGCCCACCATCACTCCGCCGCCGAGCACGATACGGCGCGGCACCCCGGTCAGCGTCAGCGTGGAGAACAGGTGCGACAGCGCGTCGACCACCGTGTCCCAGGCGGGATCGTCGAGCGACAGCGCCTCGCCCTTCGTCCCCGTCCGCGCCGCGATCGCCGGCCCGGCGGCCAACCCCTCGACGCAGGCGCCGTGGAACGGGCATGCCCCGCCCCAGTCGTCGCCCGGCAGGCGCGGCGGGCGGATATGGCCCAGTTCGGAATGCGTCATGCCGTCGACCGGGCGACCGTGCGCGATCATCCCCGCGCCCACCCCGGTTCCGACGGTGACATAGGCCAGATCGCCCAGCCCCTGCCCCGCGCCCCAGCGGGCCTCGCCCATCGCGGCGCCCACGACATCGCTGTGAAAGCCGACCGGTACGCCGTAGCGCGCCTTCAGCCGCTTCGCGACGTCGGTATAGGCCCAGTGCGGCTTGGGCGTGGAGGTGATCTGCCCGTAATCGCCCGCCGCCGGATCGATCGATACCGGACCGAAGCTGGCGACGCCGATCGCCGCGAACTCGCGCCAGCCATCCAGCGCCGCCTCCAGCGCGGGCAGCGTCTCGTCCGGGTGCGTCGTCGGGACGCGCACTTCCTCCAGGATGTTGTCCGGGCCGCTCGCCAGGATCGCGATGCACTTCGTGCCCCCCAGCTCCACTCCGGCGATCAGTCGCTCCGACGTCGGCATTCAGTCGTCCTCCTGGGCCGCGGCGTCGATCCGGCGCAGCATGTCGGTGAATTGTCGCAATTCATGCTCTTCGAACCGGCCGAAGATGCGGCGTTCCCACTCCATCGCCTTGGGCGCGATCTCGGCATAGAGCGCGCGCCCGGCATCGGTCAGCGTCAGGTGATGCGAACGGCGGTCGCCCGGATTGGGCGCACGCGCCAGCAGCCCGCGCGCGGTCAGCGCGATGGCGGCGCGGCTGACCGTCACCTTGTCCATCCGGCTGAGCTCGCCCAGCTGCGCCTGCGTGATCGGGGCGTGTTCCGCGATCAGCGCGATCAGCCGCCATTCCGGGATCGATAGCCCGAACAGCGCGTCATACGCCTGTGCGATCCGGTCGCTGACGCGATTCGATGCGACCGACAGCAGGTACGGCAGGAAACGATCGAGATGGAGGCGTTCGGCCATGGGACGGTCGCGCTACCACGGGACGCGGCGCAGCGGAACCGGGCGCCGCAATGTTGCATTATCGTGACGACAGGCTGATGGTATCGACACGATGACCAGGATACGCGCGAACGGGATCGAGATCGATTACGAGGACCACGGCCCCGCCGACGGGCCGGCGGTGTTGCTGGTGATGGGGCTGGGCGCTCAGCTGGTGCGCTGGCCGATGGCGATGGTCGACGGGCTGGCGGCGCACGGCTTCCGCGTGATCCGGTTCGACAATCGCGACGTCGGGCTGTCGACGAAGTTCGACCATGCCGGCGTTCCCGGCATCGTGTGGACCGCGATCCAGAAGCGCTGCGGGCTGACACCTGCGGTCCCCTATACCCTTACCGACATGGCGCAGGACGCCATCGGGCTGCTCGACGCGCTGTCCATCCCGTGCGCGCATGTCGTCGGTGCGTCGATGGGGGGGATGATCGCGCAGCTGATGGCGGCGCGCTGGCCCGACCGCGTGGCAACGCTCACCTCGATCATGTCCACCACCGGCCGCGCCGACTGCTCGCGTCCGACGATGCGAACCACCGCGCTGCTGTTGCGCCATCCCCGCTCCGACGATGTCGAGGCGATCGTGGCGCATGGCACGATGGCCGGGCGCGCCGTCGGCGGGCGCTTTCCGATGGAGGATGCCTTCATGGCGGAGCGTATCCGCAGCGAGACGCTGCGCAATCGTTGCCCCACCGGCTTCCTGCGACAGATGGCGGCGATCATCGCCGATGGCGACCGCACCGATCGGCTGCGGCGCATCGCGGCGCCGACGCTGGTGATCCACGGCAGCGACGACCCGCTGGTCCCCGTCGCCGGCGGGCGTGAGACGGCGCGCGCCATCCCCGGCGCCCGATTGCTGGAGATCGACGGCATGGGGCACACGCTGCCGCCGCAGGTCGTGCCGCAGATCGTCGACGCCATCGCCGGACACGCCGGCGCCCTCCCCCCTGTAGCGTACGCCGCGTGACGTCGCCGCGCCCCACGGTGCGGATCGACATGGTGTCGGACATCGTCTGCCCCTGGTGCGCGATCGGACTGGCAGAGCTGGAGCGCGCCATCGCCAACGTGGCCGATGCGGCGGAGGTCGAGCTGGTGTTCCATCCGCTGCAGCTCAATCCCGACCTGCCGCCTGACGGTGAGGCCGTGCGCGACAATCTGGCGCGCAAATACGGCGCCGGTCCCGATCAGGCGCGCGCCGCGGGGCAGCGCATCCGCGCCGCGGCGGACGAGGCGGGGATCGACCTGAGCGGGCGACCCGACCGCCTGTACGATACGTTCGACGCGCATCGCCTGCTGCATTGGGCAGCCGACGCGCAACGCCAGCTCGCGCTCAAACGCGCGCTGCTCGACAGCTATTTCGTCCGCGGCGAGAATATATCGGACCCCGGAGTCCTGATCGCAGCGGCGCAACGCGCCGGGCTCGATCCCGGAGAGGCGCGCCGCGTGCTGACGGACGGCGATCATGCGGGCGACGTTCGCGCGGCTGAGCGATATTGGCGCGGCGAGGGCGTGATGTCCGTGCCGACGATGGTGCTCGACGGGCGCTATGTCATCCCCGGCGCGCAGTCCGCCGCGCGGCTGGAAAAGGCGCTGCGGCGCCGCGCTGCGGAGGCAGCGACGGCATAGCCGGCGTCCGGCCACGGCAGCATATGCCGGGGGTGAATGCGCGGCCCGCGCCATAATCTTCGGGAAACCCTCGCGAGTGCGGCAGCCAATGCTTGCTGTGCGTGCTTAGTTTTCTTCATCGCCGGTCGGCGATGCGACTCATGGCGCGCGAAGGAGACGATCGATGGCCACCGACATCCAGGTGAAGGCGACGCTACGCCGGATGACCCCCGCCGATCTTCCCGCCACGCACGAACTGTCGCGCGAGGTGAAATGGCCCCACCGGATCGAGGATTGGGAGATGATGCTCGCGCTGGGCGAGGGTCAGGTGGCGGAGATCGACGATCGCATCGTCGGCTCGGCGCTTACCTGGCGGTTCGGCGCGGAGAGCGACCCCTCGCCCGCCGCGACGATCGGCATGGTCATCGTCACCCCCGATGCGCAGGGGATGGGGATCGGCCGCCGCCTGATGGAAGCGCTGCTGGCGCAGCATCCGGGTCGCAGCGTCATGCTGAACGCGACCGAGGAAGGTCTGCCGCTCTACCGGAAGCTCGGCTTCGAAACGCTCGGCACCATCGTCCAGCATCAGGGCGCGGCCTTCCGCGTGCCCGTCCCCGAACTGATCCCGGGCGAGCGCGTCCGTCCGCTCGGCGCGAAGGACGATGAAACGCTGTTCGCGCTGGCCCGCGCCGCCACCGGCATGGACCGCCGCGCGTTGCTGGAGGCGATCCTGCCGAGCGCACAGGGCGTGATGCTGACGCGCGAGAACGAACCGGTCGGCTTCGCGCTGTTCCGCCGCTTCGGTCGCGGCTATCTGATCGGTCCGGTCGTCGCGCCCGACGTCGGCGGCGCGAAGGTGCTGATCTCGCACTGGCTCGGCTCGAACGCGGGGGCGTTCTGCCGGATGGACGTGCCGGAAAACAGCGCGCTGGCGGAATGGCTGGAGGATCTTGGCCTGCCGCAGGTCGGCCGCGTCGTCACCATGGTGCGTGGCCCCGCCCCCGCCACCGATCCCGCCACCCGTCTCTTCTCCCTCACCACACAGGCTCTCGGATGACCCTTCAGCTTTCCAACCCGTCGCTGTTCGTCCAGCAGGCGCTGATCGCGGGCGAATGGTGTGGCGCCAGCGGCGGCGCGACGATCGCGATCGAGGATCCCGCCACCGGCGCGACGATCGGCACCGTCCCCGATTGCACGGCGGCGGATACGGAGGCCGCCATCGCCGCCGCCGAGGCCGCATGGCCGGCGTGGCGCGCGCGCACCGCGGGCGACCGCGCCGCGCTGGTCGAGCGCTGGTACGCGCTCATCATGGAGAATGTCGCCGACCTGGCGCGCATCATGACCGCGGAACAGGGCAAGCCGATTGCCGAGGCCGAGGGCGAGATCCGCTACGCCGCCACCTTCGTCAAATGGTTCGCGGAGGAAGGGCGTCGAATCGACGGTTCGATCGTGCCGGGTCCGGAGGCGAACCGCCGCATCCTGGTGATGAAGCAGCCGGTCGGTGTGTCCGCCGCGATCACGCCGTGGAACTTCCCCGCGGCGATGATTACCCGCAAGTGCGCACCCGCGCTGGCGGCGGGGTGCCCGGTGGTGGTCAAGCCGTCGGACCTGACCCCCTTCACCGCACTGGCGCTGGCGAAGCTGGCGCAGGACGCCGGCATCCCTGCGGGCGTCGTGAACGTCGTCACCGGCAAGCCGGAAGCGATCGGCGGGGCACTGACCGCCAGCCCGATCGTGCGCAAGCTGTCCTTCACCGGATCCACCCGCGTCGGCGCGCTGCTGATGCGCCAGTCGGCGGACACGATCAAGCGGCTGAGCCTGGAGCTGGGCGGCAACGCACCGCTGATCGTGTTCGACGACGCCGATGTCGACCTGGCGGTGGCCAGCACCATGGCCAGCAAGTTCCGCAACGCCGGGCAGACCTGCGTCTGCGCCAATCGCATCCTGGTGCAGGACGGCGTGTTCGACGCCTTCGCGGCGAAGCTGGCGGCGGCGGTGTCCGCGCTGAAGGTCGCGCCCGGTACGCGTGACGGCGCGACCATCGGCCCGCTCATCAATCATGCCGCGGTCGAGAAGGTGCGCGCGCATGTCGACGACGCCTTGTCGCACGGCGCGACGATCTACGCGCAGGCGGGCGACATCGCGTCCGAGGCCGCTGCCGACCGTTTCGCCACCCCGGTCGTGCTGACCGGCGCGACGCGCGACATGCGCCTGGCCGACGAGGAGACGTTCGGCCCCGTCGCCCCGCTGTTCCGCTTCACCCACGAGGCGGAGGCGATCGAACTGGCCAATGCGACCAGCTACGGCCTCGCCAGCTATTTCTATACCGAGAACCTGCACCGCGCCTTCCGCGTGGCGGAGGCGCTGGAGACCGGCATGGTCGCCCTCAACACCGGCGGCATCGCGATGGAAATGGCGCCGTTCGGCGGGATCAAGCAGTCGGGGCTGGGGCGAGAGGGCGCGCATGCCGGCATCGAGGAATATCTGGAAACCAAGGCGTTCCACATCGGGGGATTGAAGGCGTGAGCGAGACCAACCGTCGTTATTCGATCGCCGTCATCCCCGGAGACGGCATCGGCAAGGAAGTGATGCCCGAGGGTATCCGCGTGCTGGAGCGCGCCGCCGCGCTGTACGGTTTCGAGATCGACCAGAAGTGGCACGATTTCGCCTGCTGCGACTATTATGTGAAGCACGGCAAGATGCTGCCCGACGACTGGAAGGAGCAGATCGGCGATCCGTCCGCGATCTTCTTCGGCGCGGTCGGCTGGCCCGACACGGTGCCGGATCATATCTCGCTGTGGGGATCGCTGCTTCAGTTCCGCCGCGAATACGACCAGTATGTCAATCTGCGCCCTGTGCGGCTGATGCCGGGCGTGCCCTGCCCGCTGGTCGGGCGAGAGCCCGGCGACATCGACTTCTGGGTGGTACGCGAGAATACCGAGGGCGAGTATAGCGCGGTCGGCGGGCGCATGTTCCCCGGCACCGACCGCGAGGTCGTGATCCAGGAAACGGTCATGACGCGACACGGCACCGACCGCGTGTTGCGCTACGCGTTCGACCTGGCCGCCACGCGCGAGCGTCGCCACGTCACCTCCGCCACCAAGTCGAACGGCATCGCGATCACCATGCCGTGGTGGGACGAGCGCGTGGAGGAGATGGCGAAGAATTATCCGACCGTCACCCACGACAAGTACCATATCGACATCCTGACGGCGCAGTTCGTGCTCAATCCCGACCGCTTCGACGTGGTGGTCGCGTCCAATCTGTTCGGCGACATCCTGTCCGATCTCGGCCCCGCCTGCACCGGCACGATCGGCGTCGCGCCCTCCGGCAACATCAACCCGGACGGCAAATTCCCCTCGCTGTTCGAGCCGGTCCATGGCTCCGCGCCCGATATCGCGGGCAAGGGGATCGCGAACCCGGTCGGTCAGATCTGGTCCGCGGCGATGATGCTGGAGCATCTGGGCGAGGCCGACGCGGCCGCCGCGATCATGCGCGCGGTGGAGACGGTGCTGGCCGACCCCGGCCTGCGCACCGGCGACCTGAAAGGCAGCGCCCGCACGGTCGAGTGCGGCAAGGCGGTTGCCGAGGCGCTGGGCTGAGGAAAGGCGGGACCCCGGGTCAAGCCCGGGGTAACGTAGGGGGAGGTCATGCGACCCGTTTTCGTCACCCGGGCCTTGAGCCGGGGTCCCTCTTCTTCCTTGAAAACTCCGCAGCACGATCTGCCGCCCCTGCCCCGCAAAACCCCATCGTGCACGCGCGGCACCCGCCACAAACGCGCTTCCGCCCCGCCCCGCCCGGCGTAGGCTCCCCCCTATGAGCACGAACCCGACCCTCGCCACCGGCGCGCTGCCCAACCGCTCGCTGCTGGATATCGACCGCGATCACCTGATCCATCCGGTCACTTCGTTCCGCGGGCACGAGGCGCGCGGCGCCACGCTGCTGGAATCGGGTCAGGGCATGTGGCTCACCGACATGGCGGGCAACCGCCTGCTCGATGCGTTCGCCGGGCTGTGGTGCGTCAACGTCGGCTATGGGCACGAAAGCATCGTCGAGGTCGCGGCGGAGCAGATGCGCCGCCTCCCCTATGCCACCGGCTATTTCCACTTCGGCAGCGAGCCCGCGGTGCGCCTGGCCGAGAAGCTGGTCGAGATCACGCCCGCGGGCCTCGACCACGTCTATTTCACGCTCGGCGGCTCCGACGCGGTCGACAGCGCGATCCGCTATATCACGCATTACTGGAACGCGGTCGGTCGCCCGTCGAAGAAGCAGTTCATCGCGCTGGAGCGCGGCTATCACGGCTCCAGCACCACCGGCGCCGGGCTGACCGCGCTCGCCAACTTCCACCGCCAGTTCGACCTGCCGCGCAAGTGGCAGCATCATCTGCCGTCACCCTACCCCTATCGCAGCGAGACGCCGGGCGACGACGCCGCGATCATCGCCGCGTCGGTCGCGCAGCTTCACGCCAAGGTCGAGGCGCTGGGCGCGGACAATGTCGCCGCCTTCTTCTGCGAGCCGATCCAGGGGTCGGGCGGCGTCGTGGTTCCCCCGCGCGGCTGGCTGAAGGCGATGCGCGACGCCTGCACCGCGCTCGACATCCTGTTCGTCACCGACGAGGTCATCACCGGCTTCGGCCGCACCGGCCCGATGTTCGCCTGCGACGACGAGGGCGTCTCGCCCGACCTGATGACGCTCGCGAAGGGACTGACCGCGGGCTACGTCCCGATGGGCGCGGTCATGATGTCGGACAAGGTCTATCAGGGCATCGCCGACGGCGCCGCGCCGGAGCTGCCGATCGGTCACGGCATGACCTATTCCGGCCACCCGGTCAGCGCCGCGGTCGGGCTGGAGGTGATCCGGCTTTACGAGAACGGCATCCTCGCCAACGGACAGAAGGTCGCCGCGCGGTTCGACGCCGGCATGGCGATGCTCGCCGAGCATCCGATGGTCGGCGAGACGCGCGGGCGCGGGCTGCTCGGCGCGATCGAGCTGGTCGCGGACAAGGCGACCAAGGCCCGCTTCGATCCTGCGCTGAAGATCCCCGACCGGCTCTTCGCCGCGGGCTATGCCAATGGCGTCATCTTCCGCTCCTTCCCCGACAATATCATCGGGCTGGCGCCCGCCTTGTGCGCCAGCGACGCGGAGATGGACGAGATCTTCGCGCGCATCGGCAAGACGCTGGACGGATTGCTCGACGAGCGCGATATCCGCGCCGCACTCGCAGCATAGGGGACGCGGCCATGGTGGGTGGGATCAAACTGGACCGGATCGACCTCAAGATCCTGACTCAGTTGCAGCAAGCCGGGCGAATCACCAACGTGGAGTTGGCCGATGCGATCGGCCTCTCGCCCAGCCCCTGCCTCACCCGCGTCAAGCGGCTGGAGAAGGCCGGCTATATCACCGGCTATGGCGCGCATGTCGATCTCGCCAAGCTGGGCGAGTTCCTGACCGTCTTCACCGAGGTCACGCTGACCGAGCATCGCGCCGGCGACTTCTCCCGCTTCGAGACGCGCATCCGCAAGCTGGACGAGATCGTGGAATGCCACCTCGTCAGCGGCGGCTATGACTATCTGCTGAAGTTCGTGACGCGCGGCGTCGCGCATTACCAGTCGATCATCGAGGATATGCTGGAAAGCGACTACGGGATCGAGAAATACTTCAGCTACGTCGTCATCAAATCCCCCTTCATCAAGCATCACTATCCGCTCCAGCACCTGTTCGGGGAACAGAAGTGAGCACGATGGTCGACGATCTCGTTCCCGCACTGGTCGCGCTGCGCCGCGACATTCACGCGCATCCCGAACTCGGCTATCAGGAGCATCGCACCGCCGCGCTGATCGCGGCGCAGCTGCGCGCGATCGGGCTGGAAGTGCATGAGGGGATCGGCGGCACCGGCGTCGTCGGCGTGCTGCGCAACGGCACCTCGCCGCGGACGATCGGGCTGCGCGCGGACATGGACGCGCTGCCGATCGAGGAGCAGAACGACCACGCATGGCGCAGCACCGCGCCGGGCGCGTTCCATGGCTGCGGCCATGACGGGCATGTCGCGATGCTGCTGGGCGCGGCGCAGCACCTGGCGCGGACCCGGCAGTTCGACGGGACGATCCACTTCATCTTCCAGCCCGCCGAGGAAGGGCTCGGCGGCGCGCGCGCGATGGTGCAGGACGGGCTGTTCACGCGTTTCCCGTGCGACCGCGTCTTCGCGCTCCACAACTGGCCCGACCTGCCGATGGGCACGATCGCGACGCGTCCCGGCCCGATCATGGGCGCCGCCGACAAGTTCGAGATCGTCGTGACCGGCCGCGGCGGCCATGCCGCGATCCCGCACGACACGCCCGATGCGATTCTGGCCGCGGCGCAGCTGGCGACGCAGCTCAATACCATCGTCTCGCGCCGGATCGCGCCCACCGCCAGCGCGGTGCTGTCGATCACGCGGATTAACGGCGGCCACACCCACAACGTCCTGCCCGCCGCGGTAACGCTGGGCGGCACGATCCGCACCTTCGACCCCGCGGTACAGGATGTGATCGAGGACGCCGTGCGCGGTATCGCCGCAGGCATCGCGCTGTCCTACGACGTATCGGTCGAGGTGAAGTACGACCGCTACTATCCCGCGACGATCAACCACGCCGATGCCGCCGCCGAGGCGATGGCCGCCGCCGCGACCGTCGGCGAGGCGCTGATGGCGCCCGAGCCAGCGTTCACCTCGGAGGATTTCTCCTTCATGCTACAGGCGTGCCCCGGTGCGTACGTCTGGCTGGGTCAGGCGCGCCCCGACGCCCCGTCGATGCCGCTCCACAACCCGCGCTACGACTTCAACGACGCCGTCCTGCCGCTCGGCATCCGCCTCCACGTGGCGCTGGCGGAGCGGCATCTGGCGCGCTGATCGTGCTCCTGCGGACGCAGGGGCCCAGGGTCACGGGCGTCGTCGTTCGTGACTCTGGGTTCCTGCCTGCGCAGGAACACGGCGCACCGCGCCACTCGCCCACAACGCCCACCAGATGATAAGCGGCTGAAACAGCAATCGCGGCGCATGATACCAGATCGGCAGCCCCGTTCCGCCCGACAGGTCGATGATGGCGTGCTGCACGTTCGCCGGCCACACGCACAGCGCATAGGCCGCCAGCGCCCACCCCGCCGCCCGCCGCCACCGCGGCAGCATCAGCCCCACCGCGCCAGCCAGTTCGCACGCCCCCGTCAGCAGCACGACCGCGCGCGGCGCCGGCACGACCGACGGTACGATCCGCACCACCGCATCCACGAAGACGAAATGCCCGACGCCCGCGACCGCGTAGAAGGCGACCAGCAACCCGCGCGCGATGCGGCGCGCGAGGGTGTCGGCCATCGTCAGACCTCGACCGCCAGCAGCGTCACGCCCGCATATTTCTCGTCGCCCGCATCGAACAGCTCGCTCGGCTTGAATCGCCGCGGCGTGATGCGCAGCGCGGCCAGACCCGACAGCTTGAACGCGCCGATCTTCGGCTCCTTCGGCGGCTGACCGTCGCGCTCGATCGTCAGCGCGTCGAGATAGATCTCGCCATGCTTGGTGTAGAGGATGTGCGGCGCCAGCGTCACCGCGCCACGATTGTACGTGGCGGCGATGGCCTGCTGCTTCACGATCGCTTCGAAGACGACCGGCACGGTGTCGGGTACGGGGGACGGCTGGCTCACGGTTTCATCGCTCATCGCGCGCTCCTTACTCCATCGCGCTGCGATGCAGCAAGAACGCGTGTGCGCGTCATTGGTCCATCAGCCGCTGCGCGAAATACGTCATCTGCAACGCCTGCAGGCGCGCGCCCTGCGCGACATCGGCATCGCCCGAATGGCCGCCCGCGGTATCCTCGAAGAAGAGATACGGCAGCCCGTATTCCTTCATCCGCGCCGCGAACTTGCGCGCATGCTGCGGCCCGACGCGATCGTCCTTGGTCGTCGTCCAGATGTACGTCTCCGGATAGGCCACCCCGCGCTTCAGATTGTGATAGGGCGAGATGCGCTCCAGGAACGCACGTTCCTCGGGCACCGTGACCGAACCATATTCGTCGACCCACGACGCGCCCGCCGCGATCTTCTCGTAGCGTAGCATGTCGAGCAGCGGCACCTGGATCGTCACCGCCCGCCACAGGTCGGGATGCTGGTTCAGCTCGACCCCCATCAGAAGCCCGCCGTTGGACCCGCCATAGATGCCGAGCTTCGCCGGGCTGGTCTGCTTCCGCGCGAACAGATCCTTCGCCACCGCGGCGAAATCGTCGTAGATCACCTGCCGCCTGGTCTTGCGCCCGGCGTCGTGCCACGCCGGGCCGAACTCGCCCCCGCCGCGGATATTGGCGAGAACATAGGCGCCGCCGCGCTCCAGCCACAGCTTGCCCGTCGTCGCGGCATAGGACGGCAGCATCGGAATCTCGAACCCGCCATAGGCCGTCATCAGCGTCGGCGTGCGACCATCGCGCGGGGCATCGGCGCGATGGACGACGAAATACGGCACCTTGGTCCCGTCGCTCGACGTCGCCTCGAACTGTTCGGCGACCAGCCCCTTCGCGTCGAACCGCGCGGGCAGCGCCTTCAGCGGCGTCGGCGCGGCAGTGCTGCCGGCGTCGAACGCCGCCAGCGTCGTCGGCGTGAGGAAGCCATTGGTGACTAGGAACGCGCGATTGTTGGTGTCCGACGTGCCTGTCACGGTGAAGATCGCATTGTCCGGCAGCGCCAGCGTGCGCGAGGTCCAGCCCTTCACCCCCGGCGTCAGCACCGCGACCCGTCCGCGGACGTTGTCGGTGTAATCGACGATCAGGTGATCGCGCGTCGCATCGACGCCCGACACCGCCTGCCGCGCGGTCGGCACGAACACCGCCTCCGGTTGCGGCTGCGCGCCGTTCAGCGCAGCAAGCGGCAGCGCGGCCACCGCGCCTGCGGGCAGCGTGCCCCACGCCTCGCTGGTCTCGAACACCAGCCGTCCGTCAACCATCGCCTGCGCACGCACCCGCGCCGGAATCGCCAGCGGCTTCACCCCGGCGGGGGCCCACAGCGACTTCTGACTACCGAAGAAGGTGCTCTGCCGCTCGATCACGACCGCGCGGTGGCCCTTGGCATCGGTGAAGGTGGTGGCATAGGTGCCGAGCTGGTCCTCGGGCGCGCCGCGGAATACCTCGGTCGCGGCCGACAGCGGTTGCCCGCGCTTCACCATCTTCACGACGAAGGGGTAGCTTGACACCGTCATCGTGCCCGCGCCCCAGTCGCGGCTGACCAGCAGCGTGTCCTTGTCGATCCAGGTCGCGCCCTGCTTCGACGTCGGCAGTACGAACCCGCCCTCGACGAACCTGCCCGCGGCGACATCGAACTCGCGATAGGTGATCGCGTCCTCGCCACCTTCAGAGAGCGCGACCAGGCACAGTCGCTCCTCGGGCGACAGGCAGACCGCGCCCTTCCACACCCATTTCTTCCTCTCGGCGCGGCTCAGCGCGTCGAGGTCGAGCAAGGTGCGCCATTGCGGCGCGGGCGATGCGTAATCCTCCATCGTGGTCCAGCGCCACAGTCCCTGCGGATGATCGGCATCGCGCCAGAAATTGACGATCCGCCCCATCAGCTGCGCCGGCATCGGGATACGATCGGTCGCCGACGCGATCGCCAGCGCCTCTCGGTTGAACTGCGCATAGCGCGGGTCGCTCTCCAGCCGCGCCAGCGTGCGCTTGTTCTCCGCCTCGACCCAGGCGAGCGCCTTCGCGCCGTCCTTGTCCTCCAGCCAGATGTAGGGATCGTCCGTCGCACTGGTGCTCGTCTGCTGCATGCGCGCCGTCTGCGCGCCTGCGGCCGTTCCCGCAACAAGCAGCGTCAGCGCCGCGACATGTCCGATCCGCATTTCCATACTCCATCTTACCGCGCATCGGTGCGACAGATGCCGTGCGGGAACAACCCCGCGCGTTTCGAGTAGCCCATCCGATGCCACGTCAACGCCCGCTCGCCCTCCCCGCCTCCGCCGACGGCCTCCCCACGCCTCGCCGCTATGCCGCGGTCGCGGCGCTGTGTTTCGGGACGGCACTGGTCATCATTGACGGCGGCGTGGCGAACGTGGCGCTTCCTACCATCGCGCGAGACCTGGGGGTCAGCTCGTCCTCGGTCGTCGCCATCGTCACCGTGTACCAGCTGATGCTGGTCATGCTGATGCTGCCCTTCGCTGGGCTCGGCGAGCGGATCGGGCTGAAGCGGATGTACCAGGTCGGGCAGCTGATCTTCACCGTCGCGACGCTGCTATGCTTCTTCGCCAAGAGCCTGCCGTTCCTGCTGGTCGTCCGCGCGGCGCAGGCGGTGGGGGCGGCGGGCGCGCTGGCGGTCGCCTCCGCGCTGATCCGGCAGACCTACCCAGCGCAGCAGCTGGGCCGCGGGCTGGGCATCAACTCCGTCATCGTCTCCAGCTCCGCCGCCGCGGCACCGACGATCGGCGGGCTGGTGCTATCGGTCGCGCCCTGGCCGTGGGTGTTCGCCAGTGCGATCCCCTTCGCGATCGCCTCGCTGGCGCTGGGCCGCGCGCTGCCCGACACGCCGCGGCGCGACCGCAAGTTCGACGTGCTGGGCGCGGTGATGTGCGCGGCGATGTTCGGGCTGGTCATCGGCGGTGCGGAAAGCGCGGTGCATGGCGACAGCCCGGTCGTCTCGATCGCGATCGTCGCGATCGGCGTGGCGATCGGCATCAACTACGTCCGCCGCGAGCGGACGACGCCCAGCCCGATCCTGCCGGTCGACCTGCTCGGTCGCCCCGTCATCGCGCTATCGACGCTGGGCGGCTTCACCGCCTTCGTCGCGTCGATGACGCTGCTGCTGTCGACGCCGTTCCGCCTGACGCACGAATTCGGCTTCACCGCCGCCGCGGTGGGCGCAGCGATCGCGCCCTGGCCGCTGACCAACATGATCGTCGCACCGCTGACCGGCTGGCTGTCGGACCGCATTCCGGCGGGGCTGCTCGGCGGGATCGGCATGGCAATCTCGATGACCGCGCTGGTGCTGATCGCGTTCATGCCCGCCGACCCCAGCTATTTCGACATCGCCTGGCGCATGGCGCTGTGCGGCTCGGGATTCGGCACTTTCCTGCCCCCCAACGCCCGCCTCATCATCGGCTCGGCCCCCCGCGCGCGCGCCGCGGCGGCGGGCGGGCTGGTCAGCACGGTGCGGCTGGTGGGACAGACGACGGGCGCGACCCTGGTCGCAGCGTTGCTGGCGGCGGGGGTCGGCGCAGGCCGCACCCCGCCGCTCGTCGCCGCCGGGCTGGCGCTGGTGGCGGGGCTGTGCAGCCTCGCCCGACTGCGCCCCTCGATCCGCGAACCCAAGGCGGGCGAGGCCGACGATGCGCAGCCGGCGGCATCGGTGCGGTGACCGTTTTCCGGCGAACGCCGGAACCCAGAGCCACAAGCGCTGCCCCGTGTTACCCTGGGCTCCTGCCTTCGCAGGAGCACGGCGAAACTACCCCCGCCACCCCACGAACGCCAGCCAAATCCACCCGACGATCAGCAGCGTCCCCCCGATCGGGGTGATCGCGCCCAGCCACCGCGGCAGCCCCAGCGCCATCAGATACAGCGTTCCCGCAAAGATCGCGGCCCCGACCACGAACAGCCACGCCGGCCCGCGCGCCTCCATCCGCAGCGCCACCAGCGCGGCGAGCACATGGATCAGCTGATATTGCGCGCCCGTCTTCAGCCACTCGACCGCCGCTCCGCTCGCGCCATGCGCACCGAACGCCCCCGCCGCGACCGCCAGCGCACCCGACAGGGCGGCAAGAACAAGGATCAGGTTCACGGCCGCTCTCCCCCGCCCCACGGCGCCTGCGCGGCGACCATCGCGCGCGCCGCGCGGATGTCGCCCGCCTCGATCTGGATGCGCAGCCGTTCCTTGTCGCGCGCGCGGTACATATCCTCCGCCCGGTCGATGTCGGCCCGCGCGATCCCCGCGTCGGCCATCGCCAGCCGCGCCATCCTGACCGCCGATTCCAGCACCTCGCGCACCACATACCGCGCCGGTCCCGGCTTCAGCTTGACCAGCGCACGGCGGTCATAGGCGCGGACGTACAGCGCGGCCTGCGGAAACGCCTCCTGGATGCTCTCCAGCGTGTCGGGCTGGATCTGGTCGCCGTCCATGCAGAACAGGATCATCTCCGCCTCCGCTGCGCCTGCCTGCCGCAGCAGGTCCAGCCGCGTACCGTCGCCGTAATAGACCTTTGATCCGAATTCTCCCGCGATGTCGATCATCTCGATATCGGTGTCGATCAGCGTCACCGGGATGTCCTGCGTCATGAGCATCTGCCCGACCGTCTGCCCGAACCGGCCATAGCCGACGATGATCGCATTCGCCCCGTCCGCTTTCGGTCCGTCGCGCTCCTGCTCCTGCGTCAGCGGTTCCTCGCGGAAGGCGCGCGTCGCGGCCATCAGGAACGGCGTCGTCGCCATCGACAGCGTGATGATCGCGCCGAACAGGCTCGCCGCCTCGGGTGCGATCAGATACGCGTTCTGCGCCTGCGCCAGCAGCACGAAGCCGAATTCGCCCCCCTGACTCAGCAGCAGGCCGAGCGCGAGCGCGGGGCGCCACTCCATCCGGAACGCGCGCCCGATCAGCGTGATGACCCCCGCCTTCGTCACCACCAGCGCGGCCGCGATCGCGACCACGAACAGCGGCCGGTCGGCGATCGCCTGCAGGTTCAGCATCATCCCGACCGCGAGGAAGAACAGCCCCAGCAGGATCGAGCGGAACGGCTCGACATCCGTCTCCAGCTCGTGCCGGTAAGGACTGTCGGCCAGCATCACGCCTGCGACGAACGCGCCCAGCGCCGGCGACAGCCCCAGCGCCTGCATCAGCGCCGCCGCCGCGATCACGGTGAACAGCGCGGCGAAGACAAACATCTCGCGCTCGCCCAGCCGCCCGATCAGCCGGAACAGCGGTCGCAAAACGAACCGCCCCGCCGCGATCAGCCCGCTGATCGCCAGCACGGTATAGATCACCAGCAGCCACCCCGGCGGCCCACCCATGTCGGCCGGGTTGCGGCTCATCGCGGCGATGATCGTAATCATCGGAATGATCGACAGATCCTGGAACAGCAGGATCGAGAACGCCCGCTCCCCGAACGGCGTGCGCAACCGCCCGGAGGATTGCAGCATCGGCAACACCTGCGCCGTGGACGACAGCGCCAGCGGCATCCCCACCGCCAGCGCGGCGGCAAGCGAGAAATGCGCGAGGCCGAGCAGGATCGCGGAGATGGCGATGCCGCAGGCCACCACCTGCACCAGCCCGAGGCCCAGGATGTCCTGCTTCAGCCGCCACAGCCGCGTCGGGCTCAGCTCCAGCCCGACGATGAACAGCAGCAGCGTGATACCGAGTTCGGCGAACCCCAGCTTGGTCTCCGCATCGCCGACTAACCCCAGCAGATGCGGGCCGACCAGCGCACCCGCGACCAGGAAGCCCAGCGTCGCACCCAGTCCCAGCCGCCGGAACACGAGCACGAAGACCAGCCCCGCCCCCAGCAGAATCGTCCCGTCACGAACCAGCGACGCGCCTTCCGCGGCATGCTCCATCAGGCGGGCGCCTTCTCACGTGCGCGCTCGGCGGCCTCCGCCGCCGCCTCGAACGCCAGCCGGATCGAGGGATGCCGCGCGGTGAGCTTCAGTCCGGGGGTGAAGATGTCGAGCCCCGGCCAGTCCGGCACCGTTCCTTCCCCCGCCAGCCACGCGGTCAGTGCGTCGCGCGCCGCCGCGATCTCCTCGGGCGAGCGTCCGACGACATGCCGCGCCATCAGCGTGGAGGACGCCTGCCCCAGCAGGCACGCGCGCACCAGCGTGCCCACGCGCGCCACGCGCCCGCCCTCGCCCAGGTCGACGTCCACCGTCACCCGGCTGCCGCAGATCGGCGAGCGTTTCTCTGCGCTGCCCGCGGCGTCAGCCAGCCGCTCGGGAAAGGGATTGCCGATCGCCAGCGCGCTGATCTCGGGGGTGTAGAGGTCCATGCTCATGATTCTTGTCCGTTATCCGCCGCTGGCGACGGACGCTTCATCCGCGGGGCAAAGACCGGCTCCCCCTTGCGACGGCGATCCACGAAGTCGGCGATGCCGGCGCTGGTGGCGCTCAGCAACGGGTAACTCCGCGCCTGCACCAGCCACCCCGGGCGCCGCGTCGGCCCGCCTCCCATCACATCCAGCACCAGCACGACGAACAGATAGGCAAGGCTGGCCAGGATCACACCCTTCAGCGCACCGAATCCGAAACCCAGCGCGCGATCGATCGGCCCCAGCACCGAGGTCCGCGTCCGCCGCGCCACCGCACCCACGACCAGCTTGCCGACGACATAGCTGCCCCCCGCGAGGACGACGAACGCCAGCACCGCCGCCCCCGACGCGGTCCCGACCACGCCGGCAAGCGCCCGCGCCAACGGCAGGTGAAAGATCTTGAGCGCGAACACGATCGCCACCCAGGCGAACAGCGCCAGCACCTCGCCCACGAACCCCCGCCGCGCACCGTACAGCGCGGTGAGGGCGACGAGGACGAGGACGATGATGTCGAGACCGTGCAGACCCATGCACGCATCCTTATGGCGCGCACGCCGCGGCGGCTAGGCGGGAGATGCGGGACCTTTGCAAAACGGCTGGAACAGCGCCGCACAAAACGCCGTGCTCCTGCGCAGGCAGGAGCCCAGGGCCCAGCAGAGCAACACCTGAGGGGACCTGCAACCCTAGGCTCCTGCCCGCGCAGGAGCACGTTGGAACTGTCGAAATGCGGGTGAGCACCGGCATGACGAACCGCGCAGGACACCCTATGTTCGCGCATATGGCCGATCTGTTCGCCGGGTTCGAACCCGCCTCCCCATCCCCGACCGCGGCGGATGCGCCGCTCGCCGACCGGCTGCGCCCGACGACGCTCGATGCCGTCGTGGGGCAGGAGCATCTGACCGGCGCGGACGGCGCGATCGGGCGGATGGTCGCGGCGGGGCGGCTGTCCTCGATGATCCTGTGGGGACCGCCCGGCACCGGCAAGACGACGATCGCGCGACTTCTCGCGGATGCGGTCGGCCTGCGGTTCGCGCCGATCTCTGCGGTGTTCTCCGGCGTGGCGGACCTCAAGAAGGTGTTCGCCACCGCGCGCGATCATGCCCGGCTCGGCCAGCGCACCCTGCTGTTCGTGGACGAGATTCACCGCTTCAACCGCGCGCAGCAGGACGGCTTCCTCCCCTATGTCGAGGACGGCACCGTCACCCTGGTGGGGGCGACGACCGAGAACCCGTCGTTCGAACTCAACGCCGCCTTGCTCAGCCGCGCGCAGGTGCTGATCCTGCGCCGGCTCGACGATGCCGCGCTGCGCCGCCTGCTGGCGCGCGCCGAGGAGGAGACGGCGCGCCCGCTCCCGCTCGACGACGCCGCGCGCGACGCGCTGGTGGCGAGCGCGGACGGCGACGGGCGTTTCCTGCTCAACCAGGCGGAAACCTTGTTCGCCGTTTCGCTCGACGCGCCGCTCGACCCGGCGGGGCTATCGTCATTCCTCCAGCGCCGCGTCGCCGTCTACGACAAGGATCGCGAGGGCCATTACAACCTCATCAGTGCGCTTCACAAATCGATCCGCGGGTCGGACCCGCAGGCCGCGCTCTACTATCTCGCGCGCATGCTCACCGCCGGCGAGGAACCGCTCTTCCTGCTGCGCCGGCTGGTACGTGCCGCGGTGGAGGACGTGGGCATGGCCGACCCGCAGGCGCTGGTGCAATGCATCGCGGCCAAGGACGCCTACGACTTCCTCGGCAGCCCGGAGGGCGAGCTGGCGATCGTCCAGGCCTGCCTCTACCTCGCCACCGCACCCAAATCGAACGCCGCGTACAAGGCGCAGAAGGCCGCATGGCGATCGGCGAAGGAGACCGGGTCGCTGATGCCCCCCGCCAATATCCTGAACGCGCCGACTAAACTCATGAAGCAGATCGGCTATGGCAAGGATTACGCCTACGATCACGATGCGGAGGACGGCTTCTCCGGCGCGAACTACTGGCCCGACGAGCTGCCGCCGCAGCGCTTCTACGAACCCACGGGCCGCGGGTTCGAAAAGCGCGTTGCCGAACGCCTCGCATGGTGGGATGAACGCCGCCATGCCGACCGCGACTAGCCGCTTCCGCCCCTTTCCCTTCCTGTTCATCGCCTTGGCCGCCGCTGCCGTGGCGCAAGGCCAGTCGCCGCAATCGGTGCGGCAGGAGGACCGCGGCAGCTACGCGCGCGCGATCGCGGCGGGGTACAAGGCCTCCTTCATGTGCTCGGGCGTCTTCAACGCCGGCCGTACCGAGCGCGAGATCGACGCACTGGAACTGAAGGGCATATACCCCGAATACGACCGCATCGTGCCGACGCTTCCGGTACGCTTCGACCGCCGCACCGCCAGCGTGACCGTCGCCTTCGATACGCAGCTGCCGCCGCGGCGCGCGACGTGGCAACCGGGGCGCGGGTGCACGCTGCATCCGATCGGCGACACCTCCGCCACGAACGTCACCTATCCGACGCCCCCCGCCCCCGCCGGCGCCGACCCCCGCCCCTGGCCGATGGGCGACGCCGACATCGCGCCGCGCCCCTCGGAAGCGCTGGCCCGCGTCGTCGAGCGCGCGTTCGACGGCAATTACGGCCGCGGCAGCGAAACGGTGAGCGTCGTGATCCTGCACGAGGGCCGGGTCATCGCGGAGCGCTACCGCCCCGGCTTCGGCCCCTACACCGGCAACCGGACGTGGTCGGTGGCGAAGAGCATCGCGGGAACGCTGGTCGGTCTCTCGGGCGTCGACCCGCGCCGCCCCGCGAACATCCCGGAATGGAAGAGCCTCTACGGCCTCGACCCGCGGGCGCGGATCACGCTGGATCAGCTGATGCGCATGTCGTCGGGGCTGCACAGCGACACCGCGGGCAACCGCACCGATGCGATCTATTTCGGCGGCACCACCGTCACCGAACAGGCGGTGTCATGGCCGCTGTCGTCGCGCCCGGGCGAGCGGTTCCGCTATGCCAACAACGACATCATGCTGGCGGCGCGGTCGCTGCGCGCGTCGCTGGGCGAGGCGAAGTATCGCGCGCTGCCGGCGCGGCTGTTCGACACGCTGGGGATGCGCCACACCGTCGCGGGCACCGACTGGCAGGGCAATTACATCCTTTCCAGCGACGTCTATACCACCGCGCGCGACCTGGCCCGGCTGGGGCAGTTCTGGTTGCAGGACGGCGTCTGGCAGGGCCGTCGCCTGCTGCCGGCGGGGTGGATGCGCTACATGACGACGGCCGCCGGCCCGCAGCCCGATCGCAGCGAAGGCTATGGCGCGACCATCTGGCTCTTCGGCGAGAAGCAGGGGCTGCCCGTCGGCAGCTATTCGGCGCAGGGCAATCGCGGGCAATATGTGATGGTCGTCCCATCGCACCGCCTCGTCGTCGTCCGCCGCGGGGAGGATCCGACCGACACCCGCTTCGACGTGGCGAGGTTCACCGCGGACGTGCTCGCCGCGCGCTGAGGCGATGCGCACGTTCGATACCTTCGTCGCGATCGACTGGTCGGGGGCGAAGGGCGCGCGGCACAAGGGCATCGCCGTCGCCCTCTGCCACGGCGGCGGTAGCGACGCCGCCCCCGCGCTGGTGGTGCCGCCCGGCGGTTTCTGGTCGCGCACCGCGGTGCTCGACTGGTTGCTGGCGCGGCGCGACGAGTCGATGCTCGTCGGCTTCGACTTCAGCTTCTCCGCCCCCTTCGTCACCCGCGGCGCGCATCTGCCGGGGGAGGTCGACACGCCGGATGCCCGCGCCCTGTGGCGCTACGTCGATGCGATGAGCGACGACGCCGACCTGGGCGCGGCATCGTTTCTGGAGGCGCGGCGCGGGCGGCATTTCTACCTTGGCGCGGCGGACGGGGCGAAGCGGGACTTCCTCCATTGGCGCGCCTGCGAGGTGGCGGGCGACGGCACGACCAAGCCGTCGACCGTCTATGACGCGATCGGCGCGGCGCAGGTGGCGAAGGCGAGCTTCGCGGGGATGCGCCTCCTCCATCGGCTGCAGGAGCGCGTACCGGTATGGCCGTTCGACCGCATCCCGTCGCACGGCGCGCTGGTGGTCGAAATCTACACCGCGATCGCCGCGCGCGCGGCGGGCATGCGCAAGGGTCGCAGCAAGATTCGCGAGGCCGGCGCACTCGACGCCGCGCTGGCACAGATCGGCAGCGCCACCCACCGCCCGCTGGAGCGCTACGACGACCATGCCACCGACGCGATACTGACCTCCGCCTGGCTCCGCGCGCGCGCGACCGACGCCGCACTCTGGCACCCCGCCGGTCTGACACCGGAGATCGCCGCCACCGAGGGCTGGACCTTCGGCGTCCGCTGACGCATGGAGGCGCGCGTACGGCGCCGGTTTAGCTCAGCTGGTAGAGCAGCGGTTTTGTAAACCGAAGGTCGCGGGTTCGATCCCTGCAACCGGCACCACGTCCCTGACTATGCGGGCTGCACCGCCCCCACCGGGACATCCGCCTCCTCTCCGCGAGAATAGGTGCCGGTCAGCAGCCCGACCGCCATCACCCGACCACGGATCGCCTCCACCACGTCGCGGCGTCCCGGATCGGGGCCGAGTTGCGGCAACTCGCTCAAGGCGAACAGCTGGAAAACATAATCGTGCGTGCCGTGACCGGTCGGCGGATCGGGCGGCAGCCACCCTTCGCGGCGATAGCTGTTGAGGCCGACGTCGCGCCCGTCCGGGTCGCCGCCGTCGTCCGGGGTCAACGCGCCCTCCGCCAGCATCGTCTCTTCCGCCGGGATGCCCCACAGGATCGCATGGACCAGCGGGTTGGGCGCGGGCGCGTCGGGATCCTCGACGATCAGCGCCAGTCCCGCAGCGCCCTCGGGTACGCCGCGCCAGTGCAGCGGCGGCGACACGCCGTCTCCATCGGCGGTGAAGCGGATCGGCAGCCGGTCGCCGTTGGCGAACGCCATGCTGGCAAGGTCGATTCGCGTGTCGTCGGTCACCACGGCGTCCTGCGCGACGACCAGCCGCGAATGTCCCGCGCGTACGTTGCGGAGCAGCCCGCCGAGCCAATGGGGCACATGTTCCAGCATCGCCGGTCCTTCCGTTTCCTGATCGCCTTCCGGGCAACGCAGCGCCCGCTTGCGTGGTTGCACCGCCGCTGCTGCACGGTCCGACGCGCCGCTGCATCGCAGCAAAAACATGTCACATTGCGTTGATGGACGCGCAGGATCGATCACCTACCTGTCGTCCTCGGTTCGCGACATCCTCGCGGCAACAAGGAGACGAAAGATGCAGCCTTCCGACCACGACAGCGGCAAGGCCGGCGGCATCCCGCAGTCGCTGCGCGCATCGCTGATGATGCTGACGTTCGGGCTGGTGATCCTGGCCTATCTGGTGGCGATCGACCACCCAGAGTGGTTCCACATCCGCCCCGTCAGCGGCGCCGCCGCGGCGATGTTCGACGCGTCGACCAACCGCGTCTGACGGGACCGTTCGACAGAGGGTGCAACCACCGGCCGGCAACGGTCGTTACGCACCCTCCATGAGACTGAAGGTCGCCAGCTACAACATGCGCAAGGCGATCGGCACCGATCGCCGCCGCAACCCGGAGCGCGTGCTCCAGGTGCTCCGAGAAATCGACGCCGACATCGTCGCGCTGCAGGAGGCGGATCGCCGCTTCGGCACGCGCGCGGCGGTCCTGACGCCGCATCTGCTGGAGGAACATAGCGACTGGCGCGCGGTAACCGTGGCGGTCCGCGCCGCCAGCATGGGATGGCACGGCAATGCGATCCTGATCCGAAAGTCGGCCGAACTCGTCGCCTGCGCGCCGCTGCATCTGCCCGCGCTGGAGCCGCGCGGCGCGGTGATGGCCGACGTGGCGGTCGGCGGCGCGCAGGTGCGCATCGTCGGCATGCACCTTGATCTGTCGGGGCTGTGGCGGCGGCGGCAGGCTGCGGCGGTGATGGCACAGGCCGCGGAGGGGGCCGATGGCCGTCCCATCGTGATGATGGGCGACTTGAACGAATGGAGCCGCCAGTCGGGCTGCCTGCGCGATTTCGCGGGCGGATTTCGCTTCGCGCCCACCGGCCCCAGCTTCCACGCGCGCCGCCCGATCGCGCGGCTCGACCGGATCATGGTCTCGCCAGACCTGGATGTCGTGGACAGCGGCGTCCACAGCACCCCGGCGGCGCGCGTCGCATCCGACCACCTCCCCATCTGGGCCGAGATCGCCCGCGCATGAAGGACGACGCCGCCGCCGTGCCGCGCCAACGCGAGCTGCGGCTGGCATTGGTCTGCTACGGCGGGATCAGCCTGGCGGTCTATATGCACGGCATCACGAAGGAGGTGTGGCATCTGGCACGCGCCAGCCGCGCGCTCCACGATGGCGTACCGTGCGTCGGCGCCAGCGCGCAGGTCTATCGCGCGCTGCTCGCGGAGATCGAGGAGCACGGCGACCTGCGGCTGCGCATTTTGCCCGACATCGTCGCGGGCGCCAGCGCCGGGGGCATCAACGGCGTCTTCCTGGCGCAGGCGATCGCCAGCGGGCAGTCGCTCGACCCGCTGACCGATCTGTGGCTGGACGGGGCCGACGTCGAACGCCTCATCGACCGCGATGCGGCCCCCGCGACCCGGTTCTCGAAGGTATGGGCGCTGCCGCTGGCCTGGATGGCGGCGGGACGCAGCGCGCAGCAGCTGGAAACGCTCGACGAACACACCCGCGACGAGGTGAAGGCGAAGCTGTCGCACTTCATCCGCTCGCGCTGGTTCGAGCCGCCGTTCAGCGGGACGGGCTTCACCGCGATGCTGCTCGACGCGTTCGACGCCATGGCCGCGGCGCCGCGCGGCCCGCGCCTGCTGCCGCCGGGCCAGCCGCTCGATCTCTTCGTCACGGTCACCGATTTCGGCGGCCATCCCGAACGGCTCCAGCTTCACTCCCCGGCGGAGGTGATGGAGACCGAGCATCGGCTGGTCGTTCCCTTCACCGACCGCGGCCATATGGTCGATACGCTCGCTGCGCCCGCCGAGCTGACCTTCGCCGCACGCGCGACGTCGAGCTTCCCCGGCGCCTTCCCGCCCTTCACCGTGGGGGAGCTGGACGACGTCCTGCGGCAGCGCAAGCGCGGCTGGCCCGGGCGCCGCGCGTTCCTGGCGCGCGTCCTGCCGCGCCATTTCGCGGCCCGTGCGGCGGACAAGGCGGTGCTGATCGACGGCTCCGTGCTCGCCAACGCGCCGTTCCGCCCGGCGATCGACGCGCTCGCCGGCCGCCCTGCCCGCCGCCGGATCGATCGCCGCTTCGTCTATGTCGACCCCTCCCCGGGACACAAATTCGGCCTCGGCGGCCATGTCGACGGCGTCCCCGGCTTCTTCCAGACGATCCTGGGCGCGATCAGCGAACTGCCCCGCCAACAGCCCATCCGCGACAACCTGGAGGCGCTGGCCGGCCGGTCGCGCCGGATCAAGCGGATGCGCGCCATCGTCGAGGGGGTGCGCGCGCATGTCGAGGCCGAGATCGAGGGGCTGTTCGGGCGTACCCTCTTCCTCGACCGGCCCACGCCCGCCCGCCTCGTCGCCTGGCGCCGCCGGGCACAGGAAGCGGCGGCGGACCGCGCCGGCTACAGCTATGCCGGCTACGGCCAGCTGAAGGCGGCGGGCGTGGCGGAATTCGTCACCGCGCTGCTCCACGCGATCGGCGGCGAGCCGGGCGGACAGCGCGGCGATCGCATTCGCCGCCGCATCGACGATGCGCTCGCCACGCGCGGGCTGGGGCCGGACGCGGTCTTCTCCGGCGGGGCGAGCGCCGACATGATCGCGTTCCTGCGCACCTTCGACCTCCCCTTCCGGGTCCGCCGGCTGCGCATGATGGCGCGGCGGCTGGGCGAGGTGGAGGGCGAGGCCGACGAAGCGACGCTCGCCCCGCTGCGCGAGGCGATCTACGATTCGCTCGACGCCTATCTGGAGGTGCGCCAGCCCGCCCGTCACGCGGCGCTCCACCGCGACGTGCGGGCGCTGCGCGACGATGCCGGTCCGCTGCTCGATTCGCTCGGCCGCGCGCTCGACCTGCCCGCGCTGGATGCCGCGACCGACGAGCGGATGGCCGCCGCCCTCGCCGACCTGCCGCGCGAGATCCGGCGGCCGATGCTCCTCAACTACCTCGGCTTCCCCTATTTCGACATCGCCACCATGCCGCTGCTCCAGGGCGAGGGCGTCGACGAATACGACCCGATCAAGGTCGACCGCGTGTCCCCCGACGATGCGCGCTCGATCCGCGAGGGCGGCGTGGAGGCGACGTTGAAGGGGATACAATTCAACAGCTTCGGCGCGTTCTTCAGCCGCGCCTACCGTGAGAACGACTACCTCTGGGGGCGGCTGCACGGCGCCGAGCGAATGATCGACATCACCGTGTCCGCGCTGCCCCGCGATGCGCGGCTGCGTGCCGGACGGATCGCCGCGATCAAGCGCGCCGCCTTTCTGGCGATCCTGGATGAAGAGGAGGAGAAACTGCCCACCGCCACCGCGCTGATCGCCTCGCTGCGGCAGGAGATCGGATAGGCGGAACAGCGGTTTGGCCGCTCGGGCTGGAAATATTCGCAGCACCCGCCTAGCCTGTGCCGCGATGCAGTTTCTGAAAATCCTGTTCTGGTGCCTGCTGGCGTTCGTCGCCGCGGTTTTCACCTTCGGCAATTGGACGACGGTATCGATCCAGCTGTTCGGCGGGCTGGTGGCGGAGGTGAACCTGCCGCTGCTGCTGCTCGCCACCTTCCTGCTCGGCGCGGTTCCCACCTTCGTCTATCAGCGCTGGGTCCGCTTCCGTCTGCGCCAACGGCTGCTCGCGACCGAGCGCGCGCTGGAGACGGAACGTGCGCTCGCCGCCGCACCGCCACCCCCGCCTGCGCCGGTCGCACCCCTTCCCCCCGTTTCCGCACCGGAGGTCGCGTAAATGCCCAATCGCATCTTCGTCGCGCTCGACACCCCCGATCTCGCCCGTGCCAAAGCACTCGCGACGCGGGTGCGCCACCATGTCGGCGGGCTGAAGCTCGGGCTGGAATTCTTCTGCGCCAACGGCCCCGCCGGCATCCGCGCGATGGAGGAGATCGGGCTGCCCGTCTTCCTCGACCTCAAGCTGCACGACATCCCAAATACCGTGGCGAAGGCGGTGCAATCGCTCACCCCGCTCAAGCCCGCGGTGCTCACGGTCCATGCCGCCGGTGGCCGGGCGATGCTGGAGGATGCGAAGGCCGCCGCGCACCCCGATACGAAGGTGGTGGCGGTGACGATGCTCACCAGCCTGGACGAGGACGACCTGCGCGCCACCGGCGTCGGCGGCAGCGCGCACGACCACGTCCTGCGCCTCGCCGATCTGGCGCGCGAGGCGGGGCTCGACGGCATCGTCTGCTCGGGTGTTGAGGTGAAGGAAGCCCGCCGCGCCTGGCGCGACGGCTATTTCGTGGTGCCCGGCGTGCGCCCGGCGGACGGCCATGCCGGCGACCAGAAGCGTGTCGTCACCCCGCGTCAGGCGCTGGACGACGGCGCATCGATCCTGGTCATCGGTCGCCCCATCACCCAGGCGGAGGATCCCGACGCCGCCGCGCGCGCGATCGAGGCGACACTCTGATCCGGTTCCCGTCAACCCGGCCTTGAGCGGGACGTTTGCAAACGTCTTCAATGTGCTCCTGCGCACGCAGGAGCCCAGGGTTGCTGGCCCCATAAGCCGTTGTCCTGCTTGATTCTGGGCTCCTGCCTTCGCAGGAGCACAGCCTACGCGCAGCGCGTTTGCAGCCGTTTTTGCAAATGCCCCGCCTTGAGCCGGGGTCCCGCTTCTACCACGCCCCCGCAGGGAAAGCGGGACCCTGGGTCAGGCCCGGGGTGACGAGACAGGCACTGACCCCCTATATCCCTGCAATGCCTGCCACCGCCAAGATCTGCGGCCTGTCCACCGCCCCCACGCTCGACGCCGCGATCGCGGGCGGGGCCAGCCATGTCGGCTTCAATTTCTTCGCCCCCTCCCCCCGCTACGTCACGCCCGAGCGGGCGCGCGCCCTGGCGCAGCGGATGCCGGGGCACGTCCGCCGCGTCGGCGTCTATGTCGACCCCGACGACGCGCTGCTCGACGCCACCGTGGGCGCGCTGGACGCGGTGCAACTGCACAAGACCGCGCCCGATCGCATCGCCGCGATCCGCGCGCGCTTCGGGCGCGCCACGTGGGCGGTGGTCGCGGTGAAGACGCGTGCCGACCTCGACAAGGCACCCCGCGTGGCGGGCGCCGCCGATTTGATCCTGTACGACGCGAAGACACCGGACGGCGCGACGCTGCCCGGCGGGATGGGCGTCCGCTTCGACTGGTCGCTGCTCGACGGCCACCGCCATCCCCTGCCCTGGGCGCTCTCCGGCGGACTGGACGCGGGCAATGTGACCGAGGCGATCCGCCGCACCGGCGCCCCCGTCGTCGATGTCTCCTCCGGCGTGGAAAGCGCGCCGGGCATCAAGGATGTGGACAGGATCGCCACCTTCCTGCAACGGGTCGCCGCATCATGAACGCTCCCAATTCCTTCCGCGCCCAGCCCGACGAGCGCGGCCACTTCGGCGAATTCGGCGGACGCTATGTCGCCGAGACGCTGATGCCGCTGATCCTCGACCTGGAGCGCGAATATCGCGCCGCCAAGGAGGATCCCGCCTTCGCCACGCAGTTCGACGACCTGCTCGAACATTATGTCGGCCGCCCCAGTCCGCTTTATTATGCCGAGCGGCTGACCGAGGCGCTGCGCGACAGCGCGCCCGAGGGGAACGGCGCGCAGGTCTGGTTCAAGCGCGACGAGCTGAACCATACCGGCGCGCACAAGATCAACAATTGCATCGGCCAGATCCTGCTCGCGATCCGCATGGGCAAGACGCGGATCATCGCGGAGACGGGCGCGGGGCAGCACGGCGTCGCGACCGCTACGGTCTGCGCGCGCTTCGGCCTGCCCTGCGTGATCTACATGGGCGCCAAGGACGTCGAGCGGCAGCAGCCCAACGTGTTCCGCATGAAGCTGCTCGGCGCTGAGGTGCGCGCGGTGGAGAGCGGCGCGCGCACGCTGAAGGATGCCATGAACGAGGCGCTGCGCGACTGGGTCGCCAACGTCCACGACACCTTCTACATCATCGGCACCGCCGCGGGGCCGCACCCCTATCCGGAGCTGGTGCGCGATTTCCAGAGCGTGATCGGGCGCGAAGCACGCGCGCAGCTGATGGCGCGCACAGGCCGCCTGCCCGACCTGCTGGTCGCGGCGATCGGCGGTGGGTCGAACGCGATCGGGCTGTTCCACCCCTTCCTGGACGATGCCGACGTAAAGATGCTGGGCGTCGAGGCCGCGGGCGAGGGGCTGGAGGGCAAGCATGCCGCCAGCCTCGCGGGCGGCTTCCCTGGCGTCCTCCACGGCAACAAGACCTATCTGCTGCAGGACGATGACGGGCAGATCGCGGAGGCGCATTCGATTTCCGCGGGGCTCGACTATCCCGGCATCGGCCCCGAACATTCCTGGCTGAAGGACATCGGGCGCGTCGACTATACCTCGGTGACGGATACCGAGGCGCTCGACGCGTTCCAGCTGCTGTGCCGGACCGAAGGGATCATCCCCGCGCTGGAGCCCGCCCACGCGATCGCCGCGGTGGCGAAGGTCGCAAAGGAGATGCCGCGCGACGCGATCATCGTGGCGAACCTGTGCGGGCGCGGCGACAAGGACATCTTCACCGTCGCAGAAGCGCTGGGGGTGGCGATATGATCGTGGTCCTCACTCGTCGTCACCCCGGACTTATTCCGGGGCCCACCGTTCCGATTGCCCTGGCGCCGCGGCGTGCGCGTCACCGTGGCTGCCGGAACGGGTCCGGCACGTTGGGAACCCCCGCATGACCCGCCTCTCCGACGCCTTCCGCCCGGACCGTCCCGCGCTGGTCTGCTTCGTCACCGCCGGCGACCCCTCGCCCGCCGCGACGCCCGCGATCCTCGACGCGCTGGTCGCGGGCGGGGCGGACGTGATCGAGCTGGGCATGCCGTTCACCGATCCGA
>CAJYKB010000068.1 GCA_913774925.1 uncultured Sphingomonas sp.
CTTCGAGGCGGAGGAACTCGCCGCGCGCCAGCAGTTGCTGGCGTGGCAGTTCACCGGGCAGCTGGAACGCACCGTCGCCACCTTCGCCGCAATCGCACCCGACGGTATCACCCCCGCGATGCTGCGCCGCGCGGTCGAGCGGTTGCTGTGGGTGTTCCCGGTCTATCGCACCTATGCCACCGCTGCCGGCGCGCCCGCGGGCGATGCCGCCGTCCGCGAGACGGTACGTTCGCGTGTCGCCGCGCATCTGCCGCCCGGCGAAGCGTTCGTGAGCGACTGGATCCTCGCCACGCTGGCCGAACCCTCCGGCGACCGCGCTGTCGACGCCGCGCGCCGCTTCCAGCAATTGTCCGCCCCGATCGCGGCAAAGGCGGTCGAGGATACCGCTTTCTATCGCTATGGCCGCCTGCTCTCCCGTAACGAGGTCGGCGCCGACCCTGCCACGCTCGGCGTCACCCCCGCCGCCTTTCACGCGATCGTCGCCGCCCGCGCCCGCACCGTCCCGCACGCGATGCTGGCGACCGCCACCCACGACCACAAGCGTGGCGAGGACGTTCGCGCCCGCCTCGCGGTGCTGAGCGCGATGCCCGGCCTCTGGCGCGCCTGGGCCGAACGCTGGATGGCGCGCGCCGATGCACCGCGCATCGCTGCGGCCGATCGCTACATGCTGCTCCAGATGCTGGTCGGCGCCTGGCCCGAGGATCGCACCGACTTCGCGGATCGCATCAAGGCGTGGCAGCAGAAGGCGCTGCGCGAAGCCAAGCGCCATTCGTCGTGGGAGGCGCCCGACGATGGCTACGAGGCTGCCGCCGCCGCGCTGGTCGATACGTTGCTGGCGGACTGGACGTTCGTCGCCGAAGCCGACGCGCTGTGTGCGCAACTGCGCCCTGCGGCCGAGGCGAATACGCTGGTGCAGGTCGCCTTGCGCTACACCTTGCCCGGCGTCCCCGATCTCTATCAGGGCACCGAGCTGACCGACCTGTCGCTGGTCGACCCCGACAACCGCCGCCCGGTCGACTATGCCCTGCGTGAGCGGCTGCTGGCCGCGCCCCCGCCCAAGATGGCGCTCATCATGAAGCTGCTGTCATGGCGGCGCGACGACCCCGCGCTCTTCGCCCACGGCGACTATGCCCCCGCCACCGTCACCGGCCCCGCCGCGCATCACCTGATCGCGTTCGAGCGCCGCCATGACGGCCGAACCCTGCGTTGCGCGGTGGCGCTGCACGGCCGGCGCGACTGGCACGACACGCAGGTCACCTTCGCCAACGGCGACACGCACCGCGCCGAGACGTTGTTCGCCGGCGATCCGGTCTGGCTCGAGCGTCGCTGAAACGGGGTGTTCCAGTTCGTGACACGTTAGCGCAGCGGTAACTATTTTCAGCCCGTTCCGCGCCTTCTGCCCGCGCGGTAAAGCCTTGCGAGCCCGAATGGAGGATGGCGCATGGCCACGACGCTGACGATCGACGGAAAGCTGGACGACTGGACAGCGCAGGACCGGATCGATCGCGGCCTGCCCGACGGCTATGCGATCTACGCGCGCAGCAACGGCGGCGACATGGCGTTCGCGATCAAGGCACCCATCGCGATCGGAACCAACACCACCGCCTGGCTCAACACCGATCGCGATGCGAAGACGGGTTATCAGGTCTTCGGCTTCGCGGGCGGCGCGGAATATAACGTCAACGTCAACGCGGACGGCACCGTCTCGCTCTACACCGGCGGCGCGGGGGAGAAGCTGGTGCTCGCCAACCTGCCCGCCGCGCGCTCCGCGGACGGCACTGTGCTGGAATTCAGCGTGCCGAAGTCGGCGATCGGCAACCCGCAGGCGATCGACACGCTCTACGACGTCAACGACAGCGTGTTCCTGCCGGGCAGCTATTCGTCCGCCCCCTTCACCGTCTTCAACGACACCGGCATCAAGGCCGCGACCGACCACCGCGTCGCGATCGTCTGGTCGGAGACGACCGCGAAGAACTATTTTAGCGAAACCGCCTACAACCAGCTGTTCCTGGCCGCGCAGAGTCAGGCGATGCAGGCCGGCGTCCCCTTCGACATCCTGACCGAGAGCGACCTGACCAGCCTGGCGACGCTGGCGAAGTACGACACGATCGTCTTCCCCTCGTTCCGCAACGTCGACGCCGCGCAGGCCGACAAGATCGCGCAGACGCTGGAGCAGGCGACGAAGCAGTTCGGCATCGGCCTGATCGCGGGCGGCGAGTTCATGACCAACGGCGCGGACAATGCCGCACTGGCGGGCGACAGCTATTCGCGCATGAAGCTGCTGTTCGACGCGACCCGCGTCACCGGCGGCTTCCCCGCCGACGTCACCGTGAAGGCGACCGACGCCAGCGGCGCGATCCTCGACGGTTATGCGCAGGGTCAGGTCGTCCACCAGTATAGCGGCGTCGGTTGGAACGCCTTCACCAGCGTCAGCGGCACCGGCAAGACGATCGCGACCGAAACGGTGGGGGGCACCGACTATGCCGCCGCGATCGCGACGCAGACCGGCGGGCGCAACGTCATCTTCTCGTCCGAGGCGGTGATGGCGGACGAGAACCTGCTGCAGAAGGCGATCGATTATTCGGTTCACGGCACCGGCCTGTCGGTCGGGCTGCAGATGACGCGCAATGCCGGCATGGTCGCCGCGCGCGTCGACATGGACCAGAGCCAGGAGAAGGACGAGGTCAACCCCGGCAACGGCACGCCGGGCATCTACGACAAGCTGATCCCGACGCTGGCGGAGTGGAAAGCCAACTACGATTTCGTCGGCAGCTATTACGTCAACATCGGCAACAACCCGGCAGGCGGCCAGACCACCGACTGGGCGAAGTCGCTGCCCTATTACAAGGCGCTGCTCGACATGGGCAACGAGCTGGGACTGCACAGCTACACCCACCCCGAAAACACCAACGTGCTGACCCCCGACCAGATCAAGTTCGAATTCGGCGCGGAGCGAGCCGAGCTGGAGAAGCAGCTGTCCGCCTTCCTGGGCAAGACCGTGACAGTCGGCGGTGCCGCAGTTCCCGGTGCGCCGGAGACGATCGCCACCTCGCAGGAGATCATGAAGTACGTCGACTATCTGTCGGGCGGCTTCTCCGGCGTCGGCGCGGGCTACCCCAACGCTTTCGGCTTCATGCCGACCAGCGGGACGACCGCGGTCAACCTGCTCGTCAACGGCAGCTTCGAGACCGCGCCGGTCTATACCAACGGCTGGCGCGTGAACCCGAACGGTCAGGTCGCCGGCTGGACCGGCGCGCGCGACGGCGTGGAGGTGTGGAACAACGGCTATCTCGGCGTGAAGCCGTCGAACGGCGTCAACGTGGTCGAGGTCGACGCGAACAACGGCTCGCTGTCGCAGTCGGTGAAGACCGAGGCGGGCAAGACCTACACGCTCGCGTTCGACTATGCCGGCCGCCCCGGCGCGCTCGACAGCTCGAAGTTCGAGGTGGTGTGGAACGGACAGGTCGTCGCCACCATCGCCCCCACCGGGTCGACCATGACGACGCAGAAGTTCACCGTCACCGGCACCGGGGGCAGCGACACGCTCTCCTTCCGCGCGGTCGCAGGCGACACCGACGGGCTGGGCGCGCTGCTCGACAACGTCTCGCTGGTGCAGCAGGGCACCGGACCGACCGCCTTCGACAAGATCTACATCGCCCCCAACACCTTCTTCGACTTCACGCTGATGGAGTTCCAGAAGAAGACCGTCGCCGAAGCGGAGGCGATCTGGCAGCAGCAGTTCGACACGCTGACGAAGAACGCCGATGCGCCCGTCGTGGTGTGGCCGTGGCACGATTACGGCCCCGCGATGTGGCAGCCGGACGGCACCTCGCCCTATACCAAGCAGATGTTCACCAACTGGATCGCGCACGCGTCGCAGGCGAACATGGAGTTCGTGACGCTGGACGATCTGGCCGACCGCATGGCCGCGCTCCACGCCACGACCATCAGCTCCACGGTGTCGGGCAACACGATCACCGCCACCGTGGGCAAGACCACCGGCACCTTCGCGCTCGACGTCGACGGCCAATCGTCGGGACAGGTCATTCAGCGCGTCGCCAACTGGTACGCCTATGACAAGGACAAGGTGTTCGTGCCGGTGTCGGGCGGCACCTTCGCGATCACGATGGGCGCCAGCGCCGACGACGTGACGCACATCACGTCGCTGCCGATGCGTGCCTCGCTCATCTCGCTGTCCGGCGACGGGCGCGACCTCTCGTTCAGCGTCTCGGGCGAGGGGCAGGTGGTCGTCGACCTGAAGGCGCCGGGCACCGACTGGACAACGGTCAGCGGCGCGACCGTCAAGAGCCTGGTGGGCGAGGTGCTGACGATCGACATCGGCGCGATCGGCGCGCACGACGTCAGCATCGGCCATGTCGCCAACACCGGGCCGACGATCACGTCGCTGGGCGGGGGCGACTTCGGCCAGGTGTCGGTGGCGGAGAACACCACCAACGTCCTGACCGCGACCGCGACCGACCCCAATTTCGCGCAGGGCGACAAGGTGACGTGGTCGATCGCGAAGGGCGGAGACGGCGCGCTCTTCTCGATCGACGCCAGCACCGGCACGCTCCGCTTCAACCAGGCGCCCGATTTCGAGAAGCCGCAGGACTCGGTCGGCCACGACAACATCTACGACGTCACGCTGGTCGCCACCGATGCAAAGGGCGCGACCGACACCCAGCTGGTCTGGGTGAAGGTGACCGACGTCGTCGGCGTGACGAAGACGGGCGGAATCGGCAACGATACGCTGATCGGCACCGGCGAGCAGGACGTGCTGAGCGGCGGCTGGGGCAACGACACGATCGACGGGCTGGGCGGCAACGACATCATCACCGGCGGCTATGGCCGCGACACGCTGACCGGCGGCGCGGGGCGTGACGTCTTCCGCTACGAATCGAAGCTGGACAGCGGCACCTCCACCCTGACCCGCGACGTCATCACCGACTTCACCCGCGGCGAGGACAAGATCGACCTGTCCGCGATCGACGCCAACGATTCCTTCTTCGCGCCCGGCGATCAGGCCTTCACCTTCCTGTCGAAGCCGGGGGCCGCGTTCACCGCCGCGGGCCAGCTGCGCTTCTCGTTCCAGATGATCGGCGGCAAGGAATATACGATCGTGGAGGGCGACACGAACTCTCTGCGCTCGGCCGATTTCTCGATCGCGCTGCTCGGCCATCACGACCTGACCGCCAACGATTTCGTACTGTAGGGGAGCGCGCGGGCGTCCACCATTTCGCAACGCCCGCTCCCTATACGCGCCCGATGCATCGCGCGGCGGAGATCACCACGGGACGGCGATGGCCGGGATAGGCTTTCAGCTCGCGCGGCTGGCGCGCGACGGTGGCATCGGCGGGATCGCGGGCGCGGCGTTGCACGGCAGCCTCGTCAGCGCCGGGCCGTGGCTCATCACCGCCACCGCGATGGCGATCCTCGAACACTGGACCTCGCTCCGGCTGGATGTGGAGGGCGCGCGGCGCGTCCAGACGATCCTGATCTACGCCTTCAGCCTGTCGGCGGTCGTCGCCGCCCCGGTCGGCATGCTGGCGACGCGGCTGGTCGCGGACCGCCTGTACGCGCGCGATGCGGGGGGCGTCCCCGGCGTCGTCGTCGCCGCGCTCGTCATCGGCGGCGGGCTGGGACTGGCGGCGGGCGTGCTGCTGTTCGCGCTCGCCACGCCGCTCCGGCTGATCGACCTTCTCGTCGCCGCGACCGCGGTCGCGTGGCTGGCGCAGATCTGGGTCGCCGCGCCGTTGCTCACCGCGCTTCGCCACTATCGCGCCGTGCCCGCTGCCTATTGCGTGGGCATCGCCGGCGTCGCGGTCGTGCTGCGATACGGCCCCCCGGCGGACGCGCGCGCGGTGCTGGCGATCGTCACCGCCGGGTTCGGCGTCACGCTCGTCGCGATCGTCAGCATCCTGCGCCGCCATTTCGCGGCGCCCGCGCTGCTCGCCAGCCTGGAGCTGCCGCCGGTTCGCCGTGCGGCGCTGGTCGCCGGGTCCGGGCTGCTCGGCGTCGCCGCGGTGTGGGTCGACAAATGGCTGCTGTGGCAGGGGCCGTCGAGCGTCGCGACGCTGGGGCTGCTGCGGCTCAACCCGATCAACGACTCGGGCAGCTTCCTGGGGCTGCTCACCATCGTCCCGGGCCTCACGCTGCTGCTGATCGTGACCGAGACGCGGTTCGACACCGCGTTCGGCGCGCTGCTCGCGCGGTGCACCGGCACCTCCACGCTGGAACGCATCGAGGAGGCGCACCGCGACGTCGCCGCCACCCTGCTCGACGGTCTGCGCGTACTGATCCTCATGCAGGCACTGGTCGCCGCGCTCGCCTGGGTGCTCGCGGTCCCCCTGTTCGAGGCGATCGGCGCGGACCTGCGCGCCATCTTCGCCTTCCGCCACAGCGCGGTGGGCAGCGTGTTCCACCTGATCGCGATCGCCGCCACGGTGGCGCTCGCCTATTACGACCTGTTCGGACGCATCCTGCTGACCTGGGCCGCCTTCGCGCTGGCCGCGGCGGTGGCGACGCTGGTGCAATGGCCGCTGGGCCTCGCGGGGTTCGGCTGGGGCTATATGATCGGCGCGATGGTCGGGGCGACCGCGGGCGTCGCGCTGGCAGCGGATGCGACGGTGAACCTCGTCTATTTACTCTTCGTCGGTAACAACCCCGCCGTGGTGGGCGAACAGGGACGCATCTTGTGACGGGCGAGCAGCCGATCGACCGGCGGCGGGCGCTGCTGATGGGCACCGGCGCGGTGGGGCTGATGCTGACGCTCGGCGCGCAGGGGCGTCCCGCGCGCCGCGCCGCGCCGCATTGGGGCGTGGATTACGGCGCCGCGACCGATCCCGCCCTCGCACGCGATTGTACCCTGCTGGTGCTGGAGCCGCTCCACGCGCGCCCGATCGCGCCGCTGCGCGGACCGGGCAGCACCCTGCTCGGCTACGTCAGCTTCGGCGAGGTGGAAAAGAGCCGTCCCTATGTCGCCGCGCTGGACAAGGCGGGCGCGTTGCGCGCGCCCAATCCGCACTGGCCCGACGCCCGCCTCGCCGACCTGCGCCACGCCGCCTGGCGCGAGGAACTGATCGAGCGCGCCGTCCCCGCGATCCTCGCGCTGGGCTACGACGGCATCTTCATCGACACGATGGACAATGCCGAGGCGATGGAGCGCGCCGATCCGGGCGCCGCGGGCATGGTCGCCGCCGGTGCCGCGCTGATCGCGGCGGTGCGCGCACGCTTCCCCACGATCCGCATCATGCTCAACCGCGGCTATGCCGTCCTGCCCGACGTGACGCGCCATATCGACGCGGTGCTGGGCGAGGCGATGGCCAGCCGCTGGAACTTCCCCGAGCGCCGCTACGAGATGCTGGGCGATGCCGACTGGTCGTGGCAGGCCGACAAGCTGCGCGCCGCACGCGCGGCGAATCCCGCGCTGACGCTCGCCACGCTCGATTACTGGGACCCCGCCGACACGCGCACCGTTGCCGCGCTGTACGCGCGCGAGCGCGCGGCGGGGTTCCTGCCCTATGTCGCCACGCTGGCGCTCGACCGCCTGCTGCCGGAGCCGCGCGGATGACCGCGGCGCGGCGACGTGCCCGGATGGCGATCGGCCTGCCGCTCGCGCTCGGCATCGCGAGCGTGCTGGTCGGCCTGTGGCTGCTTCCCGGCCGCGCCGAGGTAGCGACCGCCGCCGATCGCGCGGCGCCGCCCCCCGCCCCGGCACCCCGCTTCGTCCCGCCCGCGCCGACTCGACCCGCGCCACCGGCGGAGCCGTCGCTCGCCGCGCTGGTCCGCACCGCGTCCGCCCCGGCGCTGGCGGACGAGACCGCGCGCCTGATCGCGGCGGGGCGCCCGGCCATCACGCTCCAGGTCGCGTGGGATCTGCTGGCCGCCGGGCGCGCCGACGTCGCGCTTTCCTATATCGCGCTGCGTCCCGACCGCGACGACGCCGCGCTCTGGCCCGTCCGCCTCCAGCTGCTGAAGACCACCGGCCGGCGGGGCGAGGCCGCGGCGTTGCTCGCCGCTCCCCCCCCGGGGGTCGCGCCGCGCGACGTCGTCGCCGCCGGCTACGCGCTCGACCGCGCCGACTTGGTCGCCGCGGCCGTCGCGAAGGGGACGCTGCCCGCCGCGCCCGCCTCGCTGATGCTCGACCTGATCCGCCGCATGGACGCCGCGGATCGCCCGTACCTCATCGCCGCGCTCGACCGACGCACGACGGGCGCGTGGCGTCGCGCCGACCCCTGGCTGGCGCTGCGCACCGCCACGCGTACCGGCGACACCCCCGCCGCGCTTCGCGCGATCGACCTGCTTCCCCCCGCCGAGCGCGGCGCCGCGCGCGAGACGCTGCTGACCCGCACCGGCGACCGCGCCGCGCTGCGCCGCCTCTGGCTGGCCGAGCCCGACCGCGCCGCCGCCGCGGAGAAGCTGCTCGCCGCCGGCCTCCGCGCCGACGCGGTCGCGACCCTTCGCGCCCTCGCCGCCACGCTGCCGCCCGGCGCGCCCGCGACGCAGCGCCTGCTCTACCTGCTCGGTCCACGCCCCCAACCCGCCGACCTCGCCTGGCTGCGCGCGCGCACGCTGGCGGGCAGCACCGCCGACCAGCTCGGCTGGATCGCCGCCTACGCCCCGCGCGACCGCCCCGCCGCCGCGCTCGCCTTCCTCTCCCGCCATCCGCTGGCGCAGACCAACGCGCTGCTCCTCACCCGCCTGTCGCTCGCGGACAGCGCCGGGGACGTGGCGAGCGCCGGCACGATCGTCGCCGCGCTCCTCGACGGTCGCCCGCTGGCCACGGCCGAGTTGCGCGCGATCGAGGTCCGCGCGCTGCCCCCCGGTCCGGCGCAGCTCCTAGCCCGCCGCCGCATCGCCGCCGGGATCGCCACCCCCACGGAGCGCCTCGACCTCGCCTGGGCGGCATGGAACCGGGGCGACTCGCCCGGCACGATCGCGCAACTCACCCCCTATCTCGCCGACCATCCGCAGGACGCGGTCGCGCTGCGGCTGATGGCGGACGCACAGGCGAAGGTCGCCGGCACCGCCGCCGCCCGCCCCTATTGGGAACGCGCGCTCGCCGCCTCGCCCGACGCCGACCGCACCCGCGCCGAACTTCTGGAGCAGCTCGACCGCCGTGCCGAGGCGCTGCGCCTGGTCGAGACGCTGCGCGCCGCGGCCCCTGCCGACCGCCGCCTCGCCGCCCTTCAGGCGCGGCTGCTGATCGCCATGGGGCAGCCGGGGCGCGCCCGCGCGGTGCTCGCCCCATGATCGCGGCGCTGTTCCTCCTTCTCGCCGATGCCCCGCGACTGGCGGTGCCCGCGCCCGTCTTCGCCGACGCCACCGTCGCCGCCGCGCCGCCGCGGCTGGTCTGGCCGCGCGGCACCCGCATCACGCTCGACCCCGCCGATGGCGAGCTGGTGGTCCGCTACGACCGCCCGCTCGACCCGCACACGCTCGACACCTTCCGCTCCGCCGTCGTCGACCGCGTCCAGGATCTGCGCTGGAACGACGACAGCCTCGTGCTGCGCCCCGCACCCGGGTGGCAGGCCGTCCCCGAGCTGACCGGGACCGCCCTTACCATCGCGTTCCTCCCGCCCGCGATCGTCATCGCCGCGCCCGATGCCGACGACGGGACGCTCGACGCCGACCTGGCGCTGGTG
>CAJYKB010000069.1 GCA_913774925.1 uncultured Sphingomonas sp.
TCGCCGCGGTCGCGGCGCGCGCGATCGCGCTGCCTGGCGCCTGTTTCGCGGCCTTGTGCCTCGTCACCGGTGCGATCTGGGGGCGGCCGACCTGGGGGACGTGGTGGCAGTGGGACGGGCGGCTGACCTCGATGCTGCTGCTGTTCTTCGTCTATCTGGGCTTCATCGCGCTTTCCAACGCCGACAAGGAGCGCGGCGGGGACGGACGGGTGCCCGCGCTCTACGGCATCGCGGGGACGGTGCTGCTGCCGATCATCCGCTATTCGGTGATCTGGTGGAACACGCTGCATCAGGGGCCGAGCATCGGGCTGACCAGTTCGACGATCGACCGCTCGCTGCTGTGGCCGCTGCCGATCACCACCATCGGCTTCACGCTGCTGTTCGCGGGGATCGTGCTGATGCGGATGCGCGCGATGCTCGCCGCGGCCAAGGCGGAGGCGCGGATGCGCCGCCGGGCGTCAGCATGACGGGGCAGTGGGCCTTCGTCGCCGCGGCCTATGCGCTGGTGATCGCCGGGACGGGGATCGTCTCGCTGCTGGCGTGGCGCGCCATGAAGCGGGCCGAGAAGTGACGCGCAAGAACCAGCGGCTGACGCTCGTCCTGCTGGGGCTGGGCGCGATCGTCGCCGCGGCGCTGCTGGCGCTGTCGGGGCTGAAGGACCAGGCCGCGTTCTTCTATGCGCCGTCCGACGTGGCGGGGCGGCTGCCGACGCCGGACGAGGCGGTGCGGCTGGGCGGGATGGTCGAGCGGGGATCGATCCGGCGCGCCGCCGACGGGGTGACGATCGACTTCGTCGTGACGGACGGCAAGGCGACGACGCCGGTGCGCTTTGCGGGCATCGCGCCGGACCTGTTCCGCGAGGGATCGGGCGTGGTGGCAGAGGGGCATTTCCAGCCCGACGCCTCGTTCGTCGCGACCAACCTGCTCGCCAAGCACGACGAGAAGTACATGCCGCCGCAGATGGCGGGTAAGATGCACGAAACCAAGACGCTGGAGCCGAAGTGATGGGCTTCCTCGCGCTGGCGGTACTGTGCGTGGGTGCGTTCGGCGCGATGCTGCTGCTGGGGCTTAACCGCCTATTGTGGTCGACGGTGGGTGCGGCGCTGTTCCTGGGCGCGATCGGCTATGCGTGGCAGGGGCGCCCCTCGCTGGAGGCGGCGCCGGCGCAAGCCCGCACCACGATGGCGGAGATCGACCCCGGCGAGATCGCGCTGCGCGACATGCTGCTGGGCCGCTACACGCAGGACACCGCCTATCTGGTCGCGGCGGATGCGATGACGCGCAGCGGCGATACCGCGTCGGCGGCGCGCGCGGTGATGGGCGGGCTGTCGAAACTGCCGAAAAGCTTCATCCTGTGGACCTGGGCCGGGGTGACGCTGGCCGCGGATGCGAAGGATCAGGTGACGCCGCCCGCGCTGCTCGCCTTCCGTCAGGCGGCACGGCTGGCGCCGGAGCATCCCGCGCCGCCCTATTATCTGGGGATGGCCTATGTGCGCGCCGGGGATGCGGCGCAGGCGCGATATCATTGGCGTCGCGCGCTGGCGATGTCGCCGCCGGGATCGGCCTATGGGCGCGAGATCGCGGAGCGGCTGGCGGTGCTGGAGCGGTTGATGGCGATGCGGGCGGCGGGGCAGTAGAGGTTGGCCCTCGGCGTCATGGCGCCCGCCGTCATGCCGGACCCTTCGACAAGCTCAGGGGAGCCTTGTTCCGGCGTCCACCGTGCCGCGCACTCGCGGGCCGGCGATCTTGCGACGCGGTGGACCCCGGAACAAGTCGAGACCTCTGCGAAAGACGCGGATCGCCTGACAATGTCGCGGTTCCCCGGCGAAGGCCGGGGCCCAGTTGGCGTGGCTTTTCCGTCTGTTACCACCGTTCCCCAGCTGGACCCCGGCCTGCGCCGGGGAACAAAGAACTGAGTTTCGCAGAGGTCTCGAATAAGTCCGGGGTGACGGGTCTGGCGAGGTGACGGATCGCCGCCACGCAGCGTGTCAGAACGCCGGTTCCTCCCCCGGCTTCTCGGGCACGTGGATGCCGCATTCCACCTTGTCCCAGCCGCGCCAGCGGCCCGCGCGGGGGTCTTCGCCGGGGCGGACCTTCGAAGTGCACGGTGCGCAGCCGATCGATAGATAGCCCTGCGCCTCCAGCGGGTGATGCGGCAGGTCGTGCTCGGCGAAATAGGCGTCGAGGCGGGCCTTGTCCCACGATGCGAGCGGGTTGATCTTCAGTCGGCCCTCGTCCGCCTCGAACCGCGGCAGCTCGGCGCGGGTTTTCGCCTGAAAGCCCTTGCGGCCGGAGATCCAGGCGTCGAACGGCAGCAGCGCGCGGCGCAGCGGCTCCACCTTGCGCAGGTCGCAGCAGCCGTCGGGATCGTAGGACCAGCGCAGTCCCTTGTCGTCCTTCAGCCGCAGCAGCCGCGGGTCGGGGCGGAAGACGCGTAGGTCGGTGAAGCCCAGCCGCTCCGACAGTTCGTCGCGATAGGCCAGGGTTTCGCCGAACATCTTCTGCGTGTTGGTGAAGATTACCGGCACGTCGCGGTCGACCGAGGCGATCATGTGGAGCAGCACCGCGGATTCGGCACCGAACGACGACACCGCGGCGATGCGGCCCTTCAACTCGCCGTCCAGCAGCTCGCGCAGCATGTCCTGCGTCTCGACCCCCGCGAAGCGCGCCTCCATCGCGGCGGCATCCTCCGCGGTGAAGACGGGGCGGACGTCGATCGTGTCGAGCGTGCGGGCGGCTTCACCCATGGCGCAGTTTCCACACCGGGACCGCGCCGTCCGCGGCCTTCTGATAGACATGGTCGTAGCGGTCGAGCGAGCGCTTGAGCGTCGCGGCGTCGACCGCCGCGGCGGGCGCGAAGCTGTCGAACCCGCAACGGCGCATCAGCGGGATCTGGTCGACCAGCACGTCGCCCTCCGCGCGCAGCTCGCCGGCATAGCCCGCTTCGCGCAGGATGCGCGCGACCGAATAGCCGCGCCCGTCGCGGAAGGTGGGGAAGGACACCTCGACCAGCGCGATGCGGTCGAGCAGCGGGATCAGCTGGCGTGCGTCGTCGCCGGGCTCGATCCGCACCGCGGTCGCGTTCGACTGATCGGCGAGAAACGCGTCGAGCGTCACCGCCGGCTCCTCGTGCGGGGTATCCTCGCGGAACAGCAGGTGGGCGGGCACCTCAACCATAGATCGCCTCCTTGAACGGCTCCATGCCGACACGGCGGTAGGTGTCGACGAACCGCTCGCCGGCCTCGCGGACCTGGACATATTTGTCGGTGACGCGCTCGATCGCGTCGACCACGCCGTCCTCGTCGAAGCCGGGGCCGGTGATCTTGCCGAGCGACACGTCCTCCGCGCCCGATCCGCCCAGCAGCAGCTGGTAGTTTTCGGTGCCCTTCTTATCGACGCCCAGGATGCCGATGTGCCCGGCGTGGTGGTGGCCGCAGGCGTTGATGCAACCCGAGATCTTGAGCTTCAGCTCGCCCAGGTTGCGCTGCCGCGCCGGATCGGCGAAGCGCTGCGCGATCTTCTGGGCCACGGGAATCGAGCGCGCGTTGGCCAGGCTGCAATAGTCGAGCCCGGGGCAGGCGATGATGTCGCTGATGAGGTCGAGGTTGGCCTCCGCCAGCCCGGCCTCCACCAGCGCCTCCCACACCGCCTTCAGATCGGCGATGCGGACGTGCGGCAGGACGATGTTCTGCGCGTGGGTGACGCGCAGTTCGTCGTGGCCGTAGCGCTGCGCAAGGTCCGCCATCACGTCGATCTGGTCGGCCGACGCGTCGCCCGGGATGCCGCCGGTCGGCTTCAGCGAGATGTTGACGATCGCATGGCCGGGAGCCTTGTGCGGCTTCACGTTCTGGTCGAGCCAGACCGCGAAATCGGGGTCGCTGCGGTCTAGCGCGTCGGGCGCGTCCGCGGCATAGGCCGGGGGCGCGAACATCGCAGTGATGCGTTCCAGCTCGGCGGCGGGGGGATCGATCCCCAGCGCCTTCACCTGGGCGAACTCCTCCTCGACCTGACGGCGGTATTCGTCCGCGCCCAGCTCGTGGATCAGGATCTTGATCCGCGCCTTGTAGATGTTGTCGCGGCGGCCGTAGCGATTGTAGACGCGCAGGCACGCCTCGACATAGCTGAGCAGGTCGTCGGCGGTGACGAAGTCCTTGATCTCCGGCGCGATCATCGGGGTGCGGCCCATGCCGCCGCCGACGAAGATCTTCGCCCCGAGGACGCCGTCACGCTCGATCAGCTGGATGCCGATGTCGTGGAGGCGCATCGCGGCGCGATCCTCGTCCGCGGCGATGACCGCGATCTTGAACTTGCGCGGCAGGTAGCTGAACTCGGGATGGAAGGTGCTCCACTGGCGCAGCAGCTCGGCCCAGGGACGCGGATCGGTCACCTCGTCCGCGGCGGCGCCGGCGTACTGGTCGGAGCTGATGTTGCGGATGCAATTGCCGCTGGTCTGGATGGCGTGCATCTCGACCGTCGCCAGTTCGGCGAGGATGTCGGGCGCCTGATCCAGCTTGATCCAATTGTACTGGATGTTCTGTCGCGTGGTGAAATGGCCGTAGCCGCGGTCGTAGGTGCGCGCGATATGCGCCAGCATCCGCATCTGGCGGCTGTCGAGCGTGCCATAGGGGACCGCGACGCGCAGCATATAGGCGTGCAGCTGGAGATAGAGGCCGTTCATCAGCCGCAGCGGCTTGAACTGATCCTCGGTGATTTCGCCCGCCAGGCGGCGCTTCACCTGGTCGCGGAACTCGTCGACGCGCGCATCGACGATCGCCTGATCGTATTCGTCATACTTGTACATCAGATCACCCAGCTTCCGGCGGAGGCATCCGCGGGCTTCAACGTCAGGTCGGGGCGCACGGTCGGGCCGAGCGCGCGGATGCGGTCCTTGATATGCGCGGGGCGCGGGCCGTCGGGGGTCTGCGTCGCTGCGATCACATAGGGGCCGTTGACGCGGCGCGCGGCCTCTTCCTCGCGTGCGATCGCCTCGGCGCGGTCGCCGGCGTCCTTCGCGTCCTCGATATGGCGCGACCAGTCGCTGCCGGTCCACCAGATCACGTCGCCGCTCGCCAGATCGTTGCCCGTTACCAGCTTCACGACATATGCTCCGCTACCTTTGCATAGGATGCGAGCTTGTCCTCCGCATCCGACAGTTCCACGACCTCGCCCACGACGATGATCGCGGGGCTGGCCACCTTCTCGCGTGCCACCATCGCCCCCAGGTCGGCAAGCATAGTCCTGAGCGCACGGTGGCCGGGCAGCGTACCCTTTTCCAGCACCGCGACGGGCATGTCGGGGGCGACGCCGTCCGCCATCAGCTTGTCCGCGATCTGTTCGGCCGTCGCGACGCCCATGTAGATCACGAGCGTGCGGCCCTGTCCGGCGAGGCCGGACCAGTCCTGCTCCGACAGCCCCTTGCACTGGCCGGCGACGAAGCTGACCGCCGAGCTGTGGTCGCGGTGGGTGAGCGGCAGCATCGCCTCCGCCGCGCAGCCGAGCGCGGCGGACACGCCGGGGATCACCTCGACCGTGAGGCCGGCGGCGCGCACCGCCTCCACTTCTTCGCCGCCGCGGCCGAAGATGAACGGGTCGCCGCCCTTGAGCCGGACGACGACGCTGCCCGCCATGACGTGCGCGACGATCAGCGCGTTGATGGCCTCCTGCGGCAGGGTGTGGCGCGCACGCCGCTTCGCGACCGAGATGCGCTGCGCGGTGGCCGGGGCGATGTCGAGCACGCGGGGGTCGATCAGCCCGTCGTGGACGACGACATCGGCGCTGCGCAGCGCCTCCACCGCGCGGACGGTGAGCAGACCGGGGTCGCCCGGTCCGGCACCGACGAGGATGACGCGCCCGCGCGCATCGGGATCGAGAAGCGTGGCCATGCGGCCGGAGATGGGCGCGTGCGCGCGAAACGGCAAACCAGCGATGCTTGGCGGGGGCGTAGGAGAGGTTTTGTAACGGCAGCCCGAAACGGCCGTCATCCCCGCGGAGGCGGGGATCCAGACGCGCAGGTCGTCGAAGGGGCCGCAGGGGCAGCGTTTCTGGATTCCCGCCTGCGCGGGAATGACGGAGGGGGCGGGGCGGCCGGGGTAGGCCTCAATGCCCGCGCATCTTCGCGACCTGATGCACGAGCAGCGCGATGACCGCGCCGACCGCGAGTCCGAGTACCCCCGACAGCGCGGCATTGACGATCCAGCCGATCGCGCCGCCGCCCGCACCCTCGGCGACATGGTGGACCCAATGCGCCGGCGCGGCGAGGCCGATCTCCTCCGCGCTGTGGAGCAGCAGCCCGCCGCCGACCCAGATCATCGCCGCGGTGCCGACCACCGACAGCACGCTCATCAGATAGGGCACGCCCTTCACCAGACCGCGACCGATGCTGCGTGCCAGCCCCGAATCGCGCTGCGCCAAGTACAGCCCGACGTCGTCCGCCTTCACGATCAGCGCGACCACGCCATAGACGCCCGCGGTGATCGCGATCGCCACGAGCGCCAGCGTCACCGCCTGCATCGGCAGCGAATATTCGCTGACCTCGCGCAGCGCGATGACCATGATCTCCGCCGACAGGATGAAGTCGGTGCGGATCGCGCCGGCAACCTTCTGATTCTCCAGCGCGACCGGGTCGGTGACGGTTTCCACCTCCGCCTCGCCGTGACCGCCGTCGAACGCCTCGATCACCTTCTCCGCGCCCTCGAAGCACAGGAACGCGCCGCCCAGCATCAACAGCGGGGCGAGCGCCCAGGGCGCGACCGCGCTCAGGATCAGCGCGGCGGGCAGCAGGAACAGGAGCTTGTTGCGCACCGACCCCAGCGCGATCTTGCCGATGATCGGCAGCTCGCGCTTGGGCGACAGGCCGGTGACGTAGCGCGGGGTGACCGCGGTATCGTCCACCACGACGCCCGCGGCCTTGACCCCGGCCTTGCTCGCCGCCGCGCCGACGTCGTCCAGCGAGGCGGCGGCCAGCCGGGTCAGCCCCGCGATGTCGTCCAGCAGCGCGACCAGTCCACTTGCCATGTTATATCCTGTTTCTGAGCGCCCGACGCCCCATGATGCACCACTTGCCCGCGGTCAGGCGTCGGCCAATCCGATGCCGATCGCCGCGCGCGCCGCCTCCGCCTCGTTCGAGACGACGGGATAGGCGCAATAGTCCGCCGCATAATAAGCGCTGGGCCGATGGTTGCCCGACCAGCCGATGCCCCCGAACGGCGCGGAGGAGGACGCGCCGTTGGTCGGCTTGTTCCAGTTGACGATCCCGGCGCGCGCGCCCGCCCAGAACCGGTCGAACAGCGCGGGCGTCTGACTGACCAGCGACGCGGACAGGCCGTATCGGGTGTTGTTCGCCTCCGCGATGGCAGCGTCGAAATCGTCGACGCGCACGACCTGGAGCAGCGGGCCGAACAGCTCGACGTCGGGGCGCTCGACCAGGTCGGTGACGTCGATGATGCCGGGGGTGACGAACGGCCGCGTGGGATCGGGGCGCGCCATGTGGCGGATCGGGCGACCGCCCTTCATCAGCAGCGTCAGGAAGCTCTCGGTCAGGCCGTCGGCGGTTTCGTTGTCGATCACCGGGCCCATGAACGGTTGCGGCACGTCGTGCGGTGCGCCCAGGATCAGCCGCCCGGTCAGCTTCGACAATTCGGCGAGCAACGCGTCGGCGATCTGCTGATCGACGATCAGCCGGCGCGCGGCGGTGCAGCGCTGGCCCGCGCTGGTGAAGGCGGATTGCGCCACCAGCACCGCGGCGGTGTGCAGGTCGGGGGTGTCCCACACCACGATGGGGTTGTTGCCCCCCATCTCCAGCGCCAGGATCTTCTCCGGCATCTCCGCATATTGGCGGTTGAGCGCGATGCCGGTGCGCGCGGAACCGGTGAACAGCAGCCCGTCGATGCCCGGATGCGCCGCGAGCGCGCGTCCCTCCGCCGGCCCGCCGATCAGGACGCGGACCGTCTCCTCCGGCACCCCCGCGGCATATAGGCAGTCGACCAGGAAAAGGCCGCTTGCGGGCGTCTTTTCTGACGGTTTGAAGACGACCGCGTTGCCTGCGATCAGCGCGGGCACGATGTGGCCGTTGGGCAGGTGCGCGGGGAAATTGTACGGCCCCAGCACCGCGAGCACACCATGCGGCTTGTGGCGCAGCGCGATGCGGCTGTTCATCGGCGCGTCCATGCGGCGCTGCGCGGTCCGCTCGGCATAGGCGCTGACCGAGATGTCGACCTTCGCGATGACGCTGTCGACCTCGGTCCGCGCCTCCCACAGCGGCTTCCCCGTCTCGCGTGCGATCACGTCGGCGAAGGGCTCGGCGCGCTGGCGCACGACATTGGCGAAGCGGCGTAGCGTCTCGATCCGGTAGGCCAGCGAGCGCGACGCCCAGGGCATGAAGCCGTCGCGCGCGGTCGCTACCTCCAGCTCGACATCGCCGATCGGTCCGCGCCACAGCTCCGCGCCGGTCGCGGGTTCGTACGAGATCAGCTCTGCCATATGGCTGTTTCTAGACGGCCATTACGCGAGTGCAACGCCCATCGCGCGGATCTGCGCGATGGTGTCGTGGAACTGTGCCCAATCGTCGCCCTGCGCGATCGCGGCCCAGATCGCCTCGACCTCCTCGATCAGCATCGATCGCGGGCCGCCGCGCCAATATTCGTGGTCGCGTGCCTTGCGCGGGGCGTGGCCGTCGAGCAGCGCGCGCGCGGCGTCCCAATCGCTGCCGTAGGCATCGGGCAGCGGCTGCGCGAAGGCGTCGAAGAAGAAGCGGTCGATCGCGACCCCGGTGGTGCGCAGCGCGCGTTCCACCTCCTGTACCAGCGCGCGGTCGTCCTCCACGGAGCGGGGTGTCCGCCCCAGCCGCCACAGGATCGCGTTGGTCACGGCAGGCTGGTAGAGCATTGGGAAGCGGTCCAGCTCCGCGATCAGCGGCTCCGCCTCCACCAGCGGGCGCAACGCGACGGCGAGCTGCATCGCGTTCCAGTGGATCGCCTCCGGCTGGCGACCGAAGGCGTAGAGCCCGGTCTGGTCGAAATAGGCGGCGACGAAATTCGGCTCCCACGTGGGCGCGAACCGCCACGGTCCATAGTCGAAGCTTTCGCCGGTGACGTTGATGTTGTCGGTGTTGAGCACGCCGTGGACGAATCCCGCCGCCATGTAGCGTGCCGCCAGCTGCGCGGTCCGCTCCACCACCAGCGACAGCAGCCGGACGGGGTCGTCGCCCTCCTCGCCATACAGCTCGCGCAGCACGTAGCCGGTGAGCCGCCGCAGCCCGTCCTCGTCGCGCAGATACGCCAGCCGCTGGAACGTGCCGATGCGGATGTGCCCGTGGCTGAGCCGCACCAGCACCGCGGAGCGGGTGGGGGAGGGCTCGTCGTTGCGCTCCAGTTCCTCGCCGGTCTCGATCAGGGAGAAGGTGCGCGAGGTGGGGACGCCCAGCGCCTCCAGCATCTCGCTCGCCAGCACCTCGCGCACGCCGCCCTTCAGCGTCAGGCGACCGTC
>CAJYKB010000070.1 GCA_913774925.1 uncultured Sphingomonas sp.
AAGGGCGGGACCGGAAAATCGACCACCGCGGTCCATGTCGCGATCGCGCTCGCGACGCGGGGCGCGCGCGTCGCGTGCTTCGACCTCGACCATCGTCAGCGGACGATGGGCCGCTACCTCGACAACCGCGAGGCGACCGTGGCGCGCTCCGGCATCGACCTGCCCACGCCGCGGCACGAAACCGGCGACGGGCGCGCGGACGGCAATTTCCCCGGGCTGTTCCAGGAATTCACCGCCGGCTACGACTTCCTGGTGATCGACACGCCGGGCCGCGACGATCCCGCCGCGCGGATCGCGGCGGCGCTGGCGGACACGTTGGTCACGCCGATGAACGACAGCTTCGTCGACTTCGACCTGATCGGGCAGGTCGACCCGGAGACGTTCAAGGTCGTCCGCCCAAGCTTCTATTCGGAGCTGATCTGGGACGCGCGCAAGGCGCGCGCGCGGGAGGACGGGACGACGATCGACTGGGTCGTGCTGCGCAACCGCCTGCAGTATCTGGAGGCGCGCAACATGCGCCGCGTGTCGGAGGCGCTGGACCAGCTGGCGCGCCGGGTCGGCTTCCGCATCATCCCGGGTCTCGGCGAGCGCGTGATCTACCGCGAGTTGTTCCCGAAGGGGCTGACATTGCTCGACGCCAAGGCGTTCGGCGGCATGGGGCTGAGCCATGTCGCGGCACGGCAGGAGTTGCGCGAGATGATGGCCGCGCTGGCGCTGCCCGAGGTGGCGATGCCGTTGTTCGCGGATTGATGCGGTGACGCGGTCGCTATGAAATGGGTCGTCGCCGCCGCGATCATCGCGCTGGTGTGGCTCCTGCTGCGCAAACCCGCCGCGCGCAAGCCGTCCGCGGTGGCGACCGCGCGCCGGCTGTTGGGCGTGACGCAGGACGCCGATGCCGCGACGATCCGCGCCGCGCACCGCCGGCTGGTGGCGGACGTCCACCCCGATCGCGGCGGTTCGGCGGAGGCGACGCGCCGCGCGAATGCTGCGCGGGATCTGCTGCTGGAGCGGTTGCGGGCGGAGTGAGCCCGTTCCACCTGCACAGCCGTTCGTGCTGAGGAGACGTTGAGCTTGCCGAAATGTCGTCTCGAAGCACATGCGCCTGCCCTTCGAGACGAGGCTTCGACGGTGCTCAGCCTCTCCTCAGGACGAACGGAGGTTTCGCGTACTTCATGACCCACCAATTCGACCCCGTCATCCTGCGCGAATACGACATTCGCGGCACCGTCGGCGCGAACCTGCATGCCGCCGACGCGCATGCGATCGGACGCGCCTTCGCCACGCGTGTCCGCGCGGCGGGCGGGCGGCGCGTCGCGGTCGGCTTTGACGGGCGGACCCACTCGCCGATGCTGGAGGCGGCGCTGGTCGCGGGGCTGGCCGCGTCGGGCGTCGACGTGGTGCGCATCGGGCTCGGCCCCACGCCGATGCTGTATTACGCCGAGGCGACGCTGGAAGTGGATGGCGGCATCCAGGTAACCGGCAGCCACAATCCCCGCGAGGACAATGGCTTCAAGCTGGTACTTCGCCGTGACAGTTTTTTCGGCGAGGACCTTCAGGATCTGGCGCGGATCGCGGCGGCGGGGGCGTTCAGCGACGGCGAGGGGAGCGTCGAGCAGGCCGACGTCGCGGCGCTCTATGTCGGGCGGCTGATGGCGGGCTATGCCGGCGGCACGTTCCGCATCGGATGGGACGCCGGGAACGGCGCCGCGGGGCCGGTGATCGAGCAGCTCGTCCGGCATCTGCCGGGGGAGCATCATCTTCTCTTCTGCGACGTCGACGGCGAATTTCCGCATCATCATCCCGATCCCACGGTCGAGGACAACCTACGCGATCTCCAGGCTCTGGTGGCGGACAAGAAGCTCGATTTCGGACTGGCTTTCGACGGCGACGGCGACCGCATCGGCCTTGTCGACGGGCTGGGCCGGGTGTTGTGGGGGGACGACATCCTCGCCATTCTGGCGCGGCCGATGCTGGCCGAGCTGCCCGGCGCGACGATCGTGGCCGACGTGAAGTGCAGCGATGCGCTGTTCGAGGGGATCGCCGCGGCGGGCGGGCAGCCGGTGATGTGGCAGACCGGGCACAGCCGGATGAAGGCCAAGCTGAAGGAACTGGGCGCGCCGCTGGCGGGCGAACTGTCCGGGCATATGTTCTTCGCGCACGGTTATTACGGGTTCGACGATGCGCTGTACGCCGCGGTGCGGTTGATCCGCGCGATCCACCTGTCGGGCCGCTCGCTGGCCGACCTGCGCGACGCGATGCCGCCGCGGTGCGCGACGCCCGACCTGCGCGTGCCGGTGGCGGAGGCGCGCAAGACGGCGGTGGTGGAGGAGGTCGCGGTGCGGCTCGCCGCGGCGGGCGCGCGGGTGGATACGACGGACGGCCTTCGCGTGTCGGACGCCGAGGGCTGGTGGTTGCTGCGCGCGTCCAACACGCAGGCGGCGCTGACGCTGCGCGCGGAGGCACGCGACGCGGCGGGACTGGCGCGGCTGCTGGCGGCGGTGGATGCGCAGCTGGGGGAGAGCGGGGTGAGGCGGGACTAGTCGAAGGATCGCAATGACGACGTTCGCGCGGTGAAAGCCTCTTCCCTCAAGAGCCCACGACCGGCAGCCACGAAAGGTCGACCCCGGCCAGCCGGTTCGCGTAATTCGCCGCGCGCATCAGCGCCGGCTCGTCGAGCACCGTCACCCGGCCGGCGGTGCGCGCGATCATCCGCTGTTCCTCCAGCTGGCGCAGCATGCGGTTGACGTGGACCGCGGTCAGCCCGGTGGCGTCGCCGATCTCCTCCTGCGTCAGCCCCAGGACGAAGCTGGCGCCGATCGTCGGATCGCAGCGGCGCATGCGGTCGCGGATGTCGAGCAGCACCGCCGCGACGCGTGCGCGGGCCGAGGTGCGCCCCACCCCCGCCAGCCGATCGGTCAGCGCGGCGCGCTCCACCTGCTCCAGCGCCAGCATCGCCATCGCCAGGCGCGGCTGGTGATAGATGAGCGCGGCCAGCTGGGTGCGGTCGATCGTGGCGATCACGCTGTCGGCCAGCGCGACCAGCGTCTGCGGCGCCTTGCCATAGGCGCACACCCCCGCCCCCACCATGTCGCCCGGGAAGAGGAAGCGCAGCACCTGCCGGCTGCCGTCGTCGAGCAGGACATAGGCGATCATCATCCCGCTCTTCACCGCGACGAGTTCGGTCGAGCGTTCGTTCTCGCGCACCAGCGTCGCACCGCGCCGCACCGAGCGTTCGCGCTCCAGCAGGCGGTCGAGCGCACGTCGCTCCTCCGGCGTCACGTCCAGAATGTCGCCGATCTGGTCGGCGAAGCTACGCACTGACACCCGTCTGCTGTCCCCCGGTTTGTTCCGGATCGTTACGCGGCGGGCGGGCGGGTCCGCATTAAAACCGATCAAGCGGGCAAATGTCCGCGTCGCTTGGCGGTGGCAGCGGGTTTGGATACAGCGGGGGGATGGACCGTATCCTCATCCGCGGCGGGCGCCGCTTGTCCGGCAAGCTGCCGATCTCGGGCGCGAAGAACGCCGCCCTCACGCTCATGCCCTGCGCGTTGCTGACCGACGAGCCGCTGACGCTGCGCAACCTGCCGCGGCTGGCCGATGTCGATGGCTTCGGGCATCTGCTCAACCAGCTGGGCGCGTCGACCACGATCGAGGGGAGCCGGCCGGAGGATTTCGGCCGCGTGATGACGATCCGCGCCGGGCAGCTGACCTCGACCGAGGCGCCGTACGATATCGTGCGCAAGATGCGCGCGTCGATCCTGGTGCTGGGGCCAATCCTGGCGCGCGCGGGGCAGGCGCGGGTTTCGCTGCCGGGTGGCTGCGCGATCGGCAACCGCCCGATCGACCTGCATCTGAAGGCGCTGGAGGCGATCGGCGCCACGCTGGAGATGAGCGCGGGCTATGTCACCGCGACGGCACCGGGGGGGCGGCTGAGCGGCGGCACCTATTCCTTCCCAATCGTGTCGGTCGGCGCGACCGAGAACGTGCTGATGGCCGCCGCCACCGCGAAGGGCGGCAGCCGTATCCGGAACGCCGCGCGTGAGCCGGAAATCGTCGACCTGTGCCGCTGCCTGGTCGCGATGGGCGCGCAGATCGACGGCATCGGCACCGAGACGCTGGAAATCGAGGGCGTCGACGAGCTGCACGGCGCGACCTATGCCGTCATGCCGGACCGGATCGAGGCGGGCAGCTACGCCTGTGCCGCCGCGGTGACGGGGGGCGAGGTGGAGCTGATGAACGTCTCCCCCGCCGACATGGGCGCGACGCTGGACGCGCTGCGCGAGGCGGGGGTGGGGATCGAGGAGCGCCGCAACTCCATCGTCGTGACCAGCGAAGGGCAGCTCAAGCCGCTGACGCTGTCGACCGCGCCCTATCCGGGGTTCGCCACCGACATGCAGGCGCAGTTCATGGCGATGCTGTGCAAGGCGGCGGGCGCCAGCATGCTGTCCGAGACGATCTTCGAGAACCGCTACATGCACGTGCCCGAGCTGGCGCGGATGGGCGCCGACATCCAGGTGCGCGGGCGTACCGCGATGGTGCGCGGAGTCGACCGGCTGGTCGGCGCGCCGGTGATGGCGACGGACCTGCGCGCGTCGATGAGCCTCATCATCGCAGGGCTGGTCGCGGATGGCGAAACCTCGGTATCGCGCGTCTATCATCTCGATCGCGGGTACGAGCGGCTGGAGGAGAAATTGTCGGCGGTCGGCGCCGATATCGAGCGCGACGGGGGCGGCTGAGGGGCGGTCGCCATGCCTGAGGAAGTCGGCGGTCGCGGCTGGCCGTGTGAATTACACGCGCCGTGCCGAATGGGTGCTGCCCGTTAGATAGCGACAAGCCCTCGCCGTGAGGGGAGGGCTGCCGTTTGGCTTATCGCGGCGGGGTGGTGGTCGCGCCGGTCGTAGCGCTGGCCGATCCGCTGGCGCTCATCGGCGGGGTGGTGACCGTCGCCCCCGCATTGCCGGTCGTGCCCGTCATGGCGCCGCCGGGCGACATGGTGGTGGAGGTGTCCGCCCCCAGCGTGGCATCGGCGCTGGTGCCGTCGACCGTGCCGCGTGCGCGGTCCGCAGCGCTGCGTGCGGTGCTGCGGGTTCGGTTGGCGGCGCGGGTCGTGCGGTCCTTTGCCCGCTGCGTCGCGCGGGTGGTGGTGTCCTGCGTGCGCTTCAGGGTCGTGGCGGTGTCCGGAACGCCGACCTGTCCGCCCATCGCCCCCCCGACGGTGCCACCGGTCTGACCCATGGTCGATCCGACCGTGCCGCCCACGCCACCGCCGACGGTGCCGCCGACCAGCTGTGCCATCGCGGCGCCCGGCAGCATCGCCACGGCGGCTGCAGTCGCGAGAATATAGTTACGCATCGTGATCTCTCCTACGTATGCGGGGAGATGAACGACGCGGTCGCACCGATGTTCCCGGGATGGCGAAGAGTCAGGGACATGGGTCGGTAAAGTCACAGTTCGTTACGTAACAATCACCCCACTTCACGTCTCTATCGTTAACTTTGTACCCGACGCCTAAAAATTTTCCGGTAGATCAGCCACATTGCGCGCGGTGCAGCAGCATTTGATCCGCCAGCACCAGTGCTATCATCGCCTCCACCACCGGCACGCCGCGGATGCCGACGCAGGGGTCGTGGCGTCCCTTCGTCATGATCTCGGCTGCCTCGCCGGTGCGGGTGACGGTGGGGACGGGGGTGAGGATCGAGCTGGTCGGCTTGAACGCGATGCGCACGCGGATCGGCTGCCCGGTCGCGATCCCGCCCGCGATTCCACCGGCGTGGTTGGCGAGGAAGGCGGGGCTGCCGTCCGCACCCGGTCGCATCGCGTCGGCATTCTCCTCGCCCGACAGGCCTGCGGCGGCGAAGCCGTCGCCGATCTCGACGCCCTTGACCGCGTTGATGCTCATCATCGCGGCGGCCAGTTCGCTGTCCAGCTTGGCATAGAGCGGGGCGCCCCACCCGGCGGGAACGCCGGTCGCCTCGCACGCGATCACCGCGCCCAGCGAGGAACCGGCCTTGCGCGCGGCGTCGACCTTCGCCTCCCAGCGCGCGGCGGCGGCGGCGTCGGGGCAGAAGAAGGGGTTGGCGTCGATCTGCGCGTCTGCGAAATTCGCCGGGTCGATCGCGTCGCCGCCGATCGCCTCGACCCAGGCGCGGATGCGGACCTGCGGCAGGACGGCGCGCGCCACCGCGCCCGCCGCGACCCGCGCCGCGGTTTCGCGCGCAGACGACCGCCCGCCGCCACGATAGTCGCGAAAGCCGTATTTGGCGTCATAGGCGTAATCGGCATGGCCGGGGCGATAGGCCTTCGCGACGTCCGAATAATCCTTCGAACGCTGGTCGACATTCTCGATCATCAGGCTGATCGGGGTGCCGGTGGTCCGCCCCTCGAACACGCCGGAGAGGATGCGGACCTGGTCCGGCTCCTGCCGCTGCGTGGTGAAGCGCGACTGGCCCGGTCGGCGCTTGTCGAGCCACGGCTGGATGTCGCCCTCCGTCAGCGCGAGGCCCGGCGGGCACCCGTCGACCACCGCGCCGAGCGCGGGCCCGTGGCTCTCGCCCCAGGTGGTGAAGCGGAAGACGCGGCCGAAGGTGTTGAAGCTCATGCGCGGGGCTCGATGGCGAACATGGCGCTCGCCATGGCAGATTGCGGTCGGCTATGACAGGGGGCGTGCCGCGGGGGCGGCGCGTCTGGGGGATGTTTCAGCATGCGGGCACTGGCGGCTGTCGGACTGGCGGCGGGATTGTTGACGGCGACGGCGGCGGGGGCCGACGACAAGGCGGATTTCGAGCGCTGCGACGGGCGGCAGCATCCCGGCAAACAACCCGACGGGCTGCGCGCGCCGGTCTCGTCGGTGCCGTTCCGCATGGTCGGCGGCGATGCCGATGCGCAGACGATCGCCGCCTGCACCGGCGCGCTGGCCAGCCCGCGGCTGTTGCCGACGCAGACGTTGCGCCGCGCGCATCTGTTGCGCGCGCGTGCCGCCGCGCGGCTGCATGCCGACGACATCCCGGGTGCGGTCGCGGATCTGGACGCGGCGGAGGCGGCGGCGGGGCCGCTGGCGCAGGATCGCTTCTATCAGCGCAGCATGGGCGTCTCGCTGACGCTGCTGCGCGCGCTGGCGGCGGCACGGCGGGGCGACATCGCCGCGGCCACCCCGCTGGCGCGACAGGCCGCCGCGGCGCGCCCCTATGCGCTGGAGGTACAGCAGGTAGCGGCATCGATCCTGCAGTTCGACGCGGCGGCGACCCCGGGCGAGCTGCTGCGGCTCGATCCCGGTGCGGCGCTGGGGATGCTGGTGCGCGAGGCGGATGCGGGCCATTTCGCGCGCGTCGTCGCGCTGGCGCCGACCGTCGCGCTGCCGTGGCCGGCGGAGCCGCTGCCGCCGATGGCGCTGGCGATGCGCGCGCCCGATGCCGACAAGCTGCTGACCGCGATCATCGTCGGCTATCACATCGCCTATGCGCGCGCCGCGACCGGCGACGCGGCGGGGGCGAAGCGCGACCTGACCGACATGCGCGAGCGGATGGCGGCCGCGCTGCCCGCCCCGCCGGCCGCCGAGCCGGGCAAGGATGCGGGCGCCGCGGCGGCGCTGGCGAGCACGATCCACGGCAAGATGGGCGAGTTCACCGCGCGCTATGCCAAACGGGTGGAGGCGCGCGTCGCGGTCGCGGAGAAGCGCCCGACCGAGGCGGCGGCGCTGCTGATGGCCACGCAGATGCCGCGCGATGCGGCCACCGCGGAGCTGATGACCGCGCTGAAGGCGGCGATGCCCGCGGACAAGGCGGCGATGGTGCCGCCCAGCGAGCCGTTCGATCAGGACGCCGCCAAGACGCGGCGCGACGCGCTGCTGGGCGCGATCCCGCTGACGCTGCTGGCGCCGGAGACGCCGCGTTCGGTGGTCGATTACGACCGAGCGCGGCCCAACATCCTGGGCGCGCTGGTCGCGGGCGCGCTGACGATGGGGACCAGCCTGCTGGGCGGGATCAGCCGCACCGACGGCTTCCGCTCCACCGCCAACGCCGATGGCACCACGACGGTCGAGTTCATGGGCAACACGCCGTCGCAGACATTGGTGCAGGAGATGACGCTGCTGCGCGCGGCGGAGGTGACGAAGGCGGCGGGCAAGCCCGCCTTCGTGATCGTCAAGCGCAACGACTATCAGCGGCGCATGGTCCAGACGCAATATGGCCGCGAGATCAGCAGCACGCCGACGGGGTTCAAGACCGAGCTGACGATCCGCCCGGTCGATGCCGGCACCGACCCGGCGCGCGCGCTGGACGCGACCATCGTGGTCGATTCGCTGGGACCGCTATATTACGAGGAGAAGAAGCCCGCCTGAGGCGGTGCCGTCACGCAGCCGGCTGAACGATCTCCAGCCGGTTGCCGAACGGATCCTGCGTGAAGAAGCGACGCTGGCCAGGGAGGGCGATGTCGTCGGCTACGATGCAACCCGCCGCCGTCAGCCGCGCCCGCAAGGCGTCGAGATCGTCGGTCACGAGCGCGACATGCGCCTTGCGCGCGGGGTGGAACGGCTCCTCGACGCCCAGATGGAGCGCCTGCCCGCCGCCCAGCGCGAACCAGCATCCGCCGCGCCCGGCAAGTGCGGCGGGCTTGGGAATTTCCGCCAGCCCGAGCAGCGTGCCGAAGAAGGCGCGCGCCGCGTGCTCGCCGTGCGTCGGTATGGCGATCTGGACGTGATCCAGCCTCATGCCTGGCCCAGCGCCGCGAAGGCCGCGGCGTGCTCCGCGGCCCCTCGTACGCCGCACAGCATCAGCCCGCCCTGGAGCGGCAATGCCATCAGATAGTCGCCCGCATAGGGCGAGGCGAAATTGCGCGCGTAATCCGCGTCAAAGCCGAAACGCGCATAATATTCCGGCTCGCCCAGCACGAAGCACAGGACGACGCCCGCGGCCTCCAGCGCCTCGATCCCCGCCTGCACCAGCGCCTCCGCCACGCCCTGTCGCCGCCATGCGGGCGCGACCGCCAGCGGGGCCAGTGCGACCGCGGGGACCGACGTGTCGTGGACGACGACCCGCATCCGGCTGAACGCGATCGCGCCGGCCAGCGTGCCGTCATCCTCGTCCAGCGCGACGAGCATCAGCACCATGTCGCCGTCGACGCACAGCCGGCGGACCAGATCGGCCTCGTCGGGTGCGGGGAAGCTGGTGCGCAGCAGCGCGTCGATCGCGGCGACGTCGTGCGCGCCGGCGGGGCGGATGGCGATCGCCATGACCTGATCGGGCCGGGCGCGGTCAGGCGAGCGCGATGTCGGGCGCGTCCTCCGCCTTCATCCCGATGACGTTGTAGCCGGCGTCGACGTGGTGGATCTCCCCCGTGACACCGCTCGCCAGCCCGGACAGCAGGTACAGGCCCGCGCCGCCCACGTCCTCGATCGTCACGGTACGGCGCATCGGGGAGTTCAGCTCGTTCCACTTCAGGATGTAGTTGAAATCGCCGATGCCGCGCGCCGCCAGCGTCTGGATCGGGCCGGCGGAGATGGCGTTGATGCGGATGTTCTCCGGCCCCAGATCGACCGCGAGATATTTCACGCTCGTCTCCAGCGCCGCCTTCGCCACGCCCATGACGTTATAGTGCGGGATCACCTTCTCAGCGCCATAGTAGCTGAGCGTCAGGATCGCGCCGCCCTCCGGCATCATCTGCCGCGCGCGCTTCGCCACCGCGACCAGCGAATAGGCAGAGACGTTCATCGTCATCAGGAAATTGTCGAGCGTGGTGTCGTAGAACTTGCCGCGCAGCTGCGACTTGTCGGAAAAGCCGATGGCGTGGACGACGAAGTCGATCGTCGGCCATTCCTGCGCCAGCGCGTCGAAGGTGGCGTCGAGTGCGGCCATGTCGGACACGTCGCAATCGTACAGCCGCGCGACGCCCAGCTGCTCGGCGAGCGGGCGCACCCGCTTCTCCATCGCCGCGCCCTGGTAGGAGAAGGCCAGCTCGGCGCCCGCCTCGCTCAGCTGCTTCGCGATGCCCCAGGCCAGCGACTTGTCGTTCGCCAGTCCCATGATGAGCCCGCGCTTGCCCGCCATCAATCCGTTCACGCCGTCACCGCCTCTTCATTCGTTACCGGTCCCTCTACTACCGGATCCGGCGGCTCCGCTAGTGCCGCGTTCAGATGCGCGCCGAAGACGAGCCCCAGCCCGATGATATAAAAGAACAACAGCATGACCACGACCCCGGCCAGACTGCCATAGGTGAGGTCGTAGCCGCCCAGTTGCGACAGAACGAAGGGCAGCGCGGCGGTCATGCTGACCCACCAGATGGTGGTGAAGAGCGCGCCGGGCCATTTGCGGCTGTCGGAGCGGCGGTACTTGCCCGGCGTGACCGAGTAGAAGAGCATGTAGAGCGCGCCGAACATGATCGCGGCCGGCACCAGCCGCGCGATGCCGAGCCAGCTGGCCACCTCCTGCGCGACGGGGAGCAGGCGGTAGATGAACTGCTCCGCCGCGGTCAGCAGCCCTTGCACCAGGAATGCGACGAGCGCGATCACGACCGAGCCGATGATCGCCAGGCTGAGTCCCAGCCGCGCGCGCCACAGCGACTGCGTGCTGCGCGTGCCATAGGCGCGGCGGAAGATGTCGCGGATCGTCTCCGCAAAGCTGCCGACCGTCCACAGCCCGACCAGCGCGCCCAGCCACAGGAGCGACCCGGTCCGCGCCACCAGCACGTCGGCGATCGGCTTGCGCAGGATGTCGGCGACATTGGGCGGCAGGACGGACAGGAAGCTGGCGACGCCGTGCTGCACCTCCGCGCTCTGCCCGAAGACCGAGGCGATCGCGGCGGCCACGATGAAGAAGGGGAACACCGTCATCAGCGCCAGATAGGCCAGGTTGCCGGCGTGCATGAAACCGTCGTTATAGACGCCGATCAGCGCGCGCTTGAGCACTTCCCACGCATATTTGCCGGGCCGGACGCGCGCCAGCTGACGGTCGAGCCGGCGCCGCGCCGCGCCGTGATGGCGCGCGCGATCTTCCGGGGTCAGCGCGATCGGGCCGTCATCGGTCACGCGACCTCAGACGCCCATCCCCTCCCGCGGGTTCCCGCCGCCGTTCCATCCGGCGACGAATGCCTTCAGCGCGGCATCGTCGGCAGGCACGTCGATCCACAGCGTCACCAGCTGGTCGCCGCGCTCGCCGCCCTTGCGGTGGAACCCCTTGCCCTTGAGCCGCAGCGTCTTGCCCGAGGTGCTGCCCGCGGGGACGGTAATCATCACCGGGCGCTCGACCGTCGGGCATTTGACCGCGCCGCCCTCCACCGCTTCCTTCAGCGTGATCGGCAGGTCGAGGCGCACGTCGTCGCCCTCGCGCGAGAAATAGCGATGCGGCTGCACCTCGATCGTGACGATCGCATCGCCGGGGCCGCCCACGCCCGGCTCGCCCTTCCCCGCGAGGCGCATCTGCGTCCCCGTCTCGACGCCGGCGGGCAGCTTCAGGTCGATCGTGCGGCCGTCGCCCAGCGTGACGCGTTGCGGGGCGAGCGTGGCGGCATCGATGAAGGACACCGGCAGGCGATAGGCAAGATTCTCTCCCTTGGGCGGCGGGGCGGACGGGCGGCGTCCGAACCCGCTGGCGAAACCGCCGCCGGTGCGCCCGCCGAACAGCCCCTCGAAAATGTCGGAGACGTCCGCGCTTTCGCCCGCGCCGAAATCGAACTGCTGCGAGCGGAAGCCGCCCCCGCCCGGCGCGCCGCGCGCGGCGCCGCCACCATAGCCGAACGGCGAGGTCGGGTTGCCGTCGCCGTCTATCTCGCCGCGGTCGAAGCGGGCGCGCTTGTCCTTGTCGGTCAGCAGATCGTAGGCGGAGGTGACCTGCGAGAAGCGTTCCGACGCCTTGGGATTGTCCTTGTTGCGATCGGGATGCAGCTCTTTGGCGAGCTTCCGATACGCCTTCTTGATGTCAGCTTCGCTGGCGCCGCGCGCCACGCCCAGCGTCGCATAAGGATCGGCCATAGAGTCCCCAGTTGGTGTGTTACTCAGCTATGTGGGGCAGCCGCCGCCACAGCGCAATCGTCGGCACCGACGAGCGGCGCGACATCGACGCTGACGTCCATGTCCTGCGCCCCCGCCCCCAGCACGACGCCGTCGACCGGCGCGATCTCCGCATAATCGCGCCCGATCGCGACGACGATATGGTCGCCCGCCATCCAGATGCCGTTGGTGGGATCGACCCCGACCCAGCCGCGCGCCGGCCCGCACCACAGCAGCACCCAGGCATGGGTCGCGTCCGCCCCGACCAGCCGCTCCTGCCCGGGCGGCGGGATGGTGCGGATATAGCCGGAGGCATAGGCGGCGGGCAGCCCCGCCGCGCGCAGCCCCGTAATCATGATCTGCGCGAAATCCTGGCACACGCCGCGGCGCTTCAGGAACGCCTCGTGCGGGGGGGTGTCGACCATGGTCGCCGACCCGTCGAAGATGAAATCGCGCTGGATCCGCTGCGCCAGCGCGATGCCGGCCTCCAGCGCGCCGCGCTCCGGCGACAGGTCGGGCGCGCAATAGTCCGCGATCGCGCGATCGAGCGGGATGAGCGGCGACGGGTAGAGATAAGCGGCGGGTCCGGCCGGCGACAGGTCGCCCGACGCGCGCGCCATCGCCGCGACCTCGCCCAGCGTGGGGTCGTCCGCGGCGGGGACGGGGACGAGGCGGTCGACCGCGATGCGCGCGCGGCTTTCGATCGTCAGGCGGCGTACCGGCTCCTCGACCACCAGCCGGGTGACGTGCGCCAGCCCGGCCTCGGCGCGTGCGGGCGTGGCGCGGCCGGAGGGGGCGACGATCAGGTCGTAATGCTCCAGCGTCTGGCCGGGCCAGTCGATCGGCTTCAGCCGCAGGTTGCAGCGCGCGAACCGCACCGCATTGCCATAGTTGAAGCGGGTGACGTGGCGGATGTCGTAGCGGGTCATGCCAGCGTCAGCCCGCTGGCGCGCAGCGGCTCCGCGCCCTGCAGGAAATAGCGCCGCGCGATCGCGTCGGACACGCGGGCGAGGCGGCGCTCCACCTCGTACAGCGTGTCGAGGTCGAGCGTGGTGGCCTGTGCGGTGGTGACCAGTGCGTGGAGCGCGGTCGCCTCCACCTGCTGCGGCTCCGCCATGCCGTCGTCGTCGAGCACGGGCAGTCGCGCGAGATGATCGCGGATCGCCTCCACCTGAAAGGCGAGCGCGCGCGGGTTGCCGGGGTCGAGCAAGGTCAGGTCGACGACGGGCACGCGCGCGATCCCGGTCAGGTAGCGCTGGCGATAGCTGATCTGGCTGTTGCCGAGGTCGAGCAGCGTCGACAGGTCGTCGAGCGTCGCGCCCGCCATGCCGAAGGCCCGTGCCGCACGCGTGATCGCCATCGCCCGCTCGATCCGGCGGCCCAGATCGTGGAACCGCCACGCCGCGGTGCGCCCCATATGCTCCGCCGACAGCCCGGCGATCGCGGCATAGCGGCGCTGGAGCGAGCCTGCCCGGTCCAGCATCCCGCGGTGCGTGGGGAAGGGCGCGTCAAGCAGGCGGACCATGTCCGCCGACAGCCGGTCGCGCGATCCCGCGGCGATCCGCTGCGCGTGGGCGTTGATCGCGGCGACCGACTGATGATCCTCGCCGGGCGCCTCCATCGCGGTGCGTGCCATCTGCGTCAGGTCGGCGCGACGCAGCGACGCCGGGTGGGGAGCGGCGCCCGCGTCGACGATCGCGGCGACCAGTCGGCCGACGGTCGGCGCACCCAGCGCCGCACCGGCATCGGCGTCGATCGAATTGCCCAGCATCACGCGGATGACCGCCAGCAGCGCCTCGCCCCGCTCCAGATAACGGCCGAGCCAGAAGAAATTGTCCGCCACCCGGCTAGGCAGCGTGCCGGGGTTGCGGCGGACATGGACCGAATCGGTCGCGGGCAGCAGCGAGACGGGGGCGACCGGATCGGGACCATGGACGCAGACGTCGGCGGACCACGTCCCCTCGCCCAGCACCGCCGCGCGCGGGTCGGGGTGTTCGCCGATGCGCGCGAAGCCGCCGGGCATCACCTGCCAGTCGCCGTTCGCATCGCGCGCGGCGAAGACGCGCAGCGTGAACGGGCGCGGCTCCAGCGCGTCGCCGATCACTACCGGCATGGTCGACAGCCGCACCACCTCCTGCCCGACATAATCCTGCGGCCGGCGCGTCATGTCGTCGAGGAGCGCGGCGCGTTCCTCGCGTGACAGGTCGGCGCCCGCGACCTGACGGTCGCCGGGAAGCCCCAATGTGCGCGCGCCGAAGGCGGAGGACAGCAGCATCGTGTCCAGCTCGGCGATGACATGCCCGGCCTCCGCCGGCTGGCCGCACCACCAGGTCGCGATATTGGGCAGGATCAGGTCGGCCCCGGTCAGCCGCGTGGCGAGCTGCGGCAGGAAGGCGCCGAACGCGCGGCTCTCCAGCACGCCCGTGCCCGGCGCATTGGCGAGCACGACATTGCCCTGCGCGTAGCTGTCGATGAGGCCCGGCACGCCGATGCGCGAATGCGAATCGAACGCCAGCGGGTCGAGCAGCCGAGGGTCGAGCCGCCGCCACAGCGCGTCGACGCGCTTCAGCCCGCCGATCGTGCGGACGTAGAGGCGATCCTCCAGCGCGGCGAGATCGTCGCCCTCCACCAGCAGAAAGCCGAGGTAGCGCGCCAGATGCGCCTGTTCGGCATAGCTGGGGTTCCACCGCCCCGGCGTCAGCAGCCCGATGCGCGGATCGGCGCGGTGGCACGATGCCGCCAGCCCGGCGCGGAACGCGGCGAAGAAGGGCGCATGCCGGCGCACGTTCAGGCGGTTCTGCAGGCCCCCCAGCGTGCGGCTGACCGCCAGCCGGTTCTCCAGCGCATAGCCCGCGCCGACCGGCGCGCGCAGGTGATCGGCGAGCACGCGCCACTCGCCGCTGGGGCCGCGGCCCAGGTCGAACGCGACGAAATGCAGGTGGCGCCCGCCCGGCGGCTCCAGCCCGACCAGCGGGCGCAGGTAATAGGGGCTGCCGGTGACGACGGTCGCGGGCAGATGGCCGCGCGCGACCAGTTGGGCGGGGCCGTAGAGATCGGCGAGGATCGTCTCCAGCAGGCCCGCGCGCTGCACCACGCCGCGTTCGATCGTGCGCCAGTCGTCGGCCTCGATCAGCAGCGGCACCGGGCTGACCGGCCAGGGGCGCTCCGCCTCCTCGCCGATGATGCGGAAGCCGGTGCCGATGTCGGCCGCATGCCGCTGCACCCGCTCGCGCGCATGGCCCAGATCGTCTCCGGCGACCGCGGACAGCTCCTCCAGCATCGCCAGCCACGCCGGATCGGCGATGTCGTGGAGCACGTCGGCGGGCGCACCGCCGACGCGGTAACGCTCCGCCCAGCGGCGCGCATGGATCGCGGCATCGAACAAGGCGGGCTGTGTCGCCAAATCACTCCCCCACATGGCGGCGCGCGACCCTAGGGGATGCTGCGGTGCAAGACAAAGGAATTGGTGTTGTATTCCGGCGAACGCCGGAACCCAGGGTTCCGTGAGCCAACGGCCGGTGACGTTCCGGGCCCTGGACTCCTGCGTGCGCAGGAGCACTACAGATCCGGCAGCACCTGCTCCGCCACGCCCCAGCCCTTGAGCGCGCGGCCATTCGCGCGTTCCAGCAGTTCGTCCAGGTCGGTCACGTGCCAGCGCGCGGCGGCGTCGAGGTCGCGCAGCTCGCTCCACGTCACCGGCGCGGCGATCGGGGCGCCGGCGCGCGCGCGTGCGGCATAGGGCAGGATCGCGGTTGCGCCGCGCTGGTTGCGCAGCCAGTCGATGAAGATGCGGCCCTTGCGCTTCGCCTTGCTCATCGTCGCGGTGAAGCGGTCGGGCTCGGCCTGCGCCAGCGCGCGCGCGAAACGGTCGGCGAAGTCCTTCACCGCGGGCCATGCCGCCTGCGGGGTCAGCGGCACGACGACATGGACGCCCTTGCCCCCCGACAGCATCGCGAAGCTCGCCAGCCCCAGCTCGGACAATTGCGCGTTGAGATGCTCGGCCGCCTTCTTCGTATCGGCGAAGTCGAGCCCCTCGTCGGGATCGAGGTCGAAGACGAGGCGGTCGGGCTTCTCCACGTCGGCGACGCGTGCGCCCCAGCCGTGGAACTCGATCGTCCCCATCTGGACGCAGGCGACCAGCCCGTCGGCGCTGTCGACGTAGAGATAATCCTCGGTCGACCCGTCCTTCTCGCGGATTGGAACCTTGTGGACCTGTTCGCCGAACGACCCGGCATCGTGCTTCTGGAAGAAACACTGCTTCGCGCGCCCCTGCGGGCAGCGCACCAGGCTGACGGGGCGGTTGGCGACCCACGGCAGCATCGCGGGGGCGATGCGGGCGTAATAATCGGCCAGGTCGCCCTTGGTGACCTTGCTTTCGGGAAAGATCAGGCGGTCGGGGCTGGAGACCTTTACGGTCGTGGCGGGCGGCGGCGAAGGGGCGGCCTGTTCGACCACCACCTCCGCGACCGGCTTGTCGCCGCGCAGCCCCAGGAAGCTGGGGTGGCGCAGCACGCCGTCGGGGGTCGTCTCGGTAAAGGCGATCTCCGCCACCAGCTTCGGCGTCACCCAATGTGCGCCGCGCACCGCGGCGCGCGGCGCGTCGACCGTGGCGGTCTTGCGCGCCAACCGGTCGAGGCGCGTCCGCAGGTCGTGGATCGTGTCGGCGGAGAAGCCGGTGCCGACCTTGCCCGCGTAGCGCAGCCTGCCCCCCTCGTGTACGCCGAGCAGCAGCGAGCGCAGCCCGCGGTTCTTCGCCGACGGCAGCCAGCCGACGACGACGAACTCCTGCCGCCGGGTGCATTTGATCTTCAGCCACGCGTTCGTGCGCTGCCCGCGATAGGGAGCGTCGGCCTTCTTCGAGACGACGCCCTCATAGCCCTCGCGGCACATCGTCTCGAACAGTTGCTCGCCCGAGTCCAGGATATGCTCGGCGAACTGGAGCCGTCCATCGGCGCCCGCCAGCAGCCCGCGCAGCCGCTCCTTGCGCTGGACATTGGGCAGCGCGCGCAGATCCTCGCCCTCGAGCGACAGCAGGTCGAAGGCGAAGAAGGTCATGTCGCCGCCCTTCGAGATGGCGTCCTTCAACGTCGAAAAGTCGGGGCGTCCGTCCTTGAACGCGACGATCTCCCCGTCGATCAGCGCGGGCGGCAACGCGGCAGCGGCCTCGGCGATTCCGGCGAACCTGTCGCTCCAGTCGAGCCCGGAGCGGGTGTGCACCACCGCCTTGTCGCCGCCGGTCGCGACCAGCGCGCGGTAGCCGTCGTACTTCACCTCGTGGATCCAGCCGCTGCCGGTGGGGACGGCGTCGACCAGGGTGCACAGCTGCGGCGGTTCGAACGCGGGGGGTGCGCCAGTCGGGTGGCGCTTCTTCGGCTTCGTCGCCCGCTTCTTCGCGGGCCTGCCCTCGGCGATCTCCTGCATCGTGCGGCCGGTGGCGACGCTGGTCAGCGCGGTCTCGGTCAGCGTGTCGGTGCCGCCGGCCTGCGCATCGTCGATCTTGCGCAACAGCCAGTTCTCGCGCTTTTCCTTCCCCCGCGGTTTCAGGCGGATCAGCAGCCATTCGCCCTTCATCCGCTCGCCGTCGAGGACGAAGTGGAGGTGGCCCTTCTCCAGATCCTTTGCGCTCTTGCCCGCGATCGGCGCCCAGGTGCCGCGGTCCCACAGCATTACGGTGCCGCCGCCATATTCGCCCGCGGGGATCGTCCCCTCGAACGTGGCATAGGACAGCGGATGATCCTCGGTACGGACCGCCAGCCGTTTCTCGTCGGGGTCGAGGCTGGGGCCGCGCGTCACCGCCCAGCTCTTGAGCACGCCGTCGATCTCGAGCCGGAAGTCCCAGTGGAGACGGGTAGCGTCGTGCTTCTGCACCATGAAGCTGTTGCCCCGCTCCTTGTCGACGCCGCGGGCGAGCGTGCCGGCGGGCTCCGCAGTGCGGGTGAAGTCGCGCTTGGCGTTATAGGGGGCGAGGGGATTCATCCTCCCCTCCCTTCCAGGGAGGGGTTGGGGGTGGGTGGGGTCAGGGTGGGACTGAGCCGGGCGTCATGGCGGTGCCGTACCAAGACACACCACCCACCCCCGGCCCCTCCCTTGAAGGGAGGGGAGGGGCGACGCTCAAGCACGTTTCTTCGCCGGGGTTTTGGCGGGTGCTTTCCGAGGCGCGGGCTTCTTAGCCGGCGCTTTCTTCGCCGCCGTCGCAGCCCCGCCCTCCATCGACTTCTTCAGCGCCGCCATCAGGTCGACGACGTTCGATCCCGTGCGACCGCCGCCCTCGTCCTTGTCCTCGATGATCTTGCGCCCCTTGGCCTTGCGCTTGCGCTCGATCAGCCCCTTCAGCGCATCGACATAGCGATCGTGGAAACCCTGCGGATCGAAGTCTCCCGACTTCTTCTCGATCAGTGCCTCGGCCAGCTCCAGCAACTCCGCGTCGGGCTTGGCATCGGGGATGTCGCGGAAATAGCCCTGCGCCTTGTGCACCTCGTCGGCGTAGCGCAGCGTCTCCAGCACCATGCCGCGCCCGCACGGCTTCAGGCTGACGACATATTCGCGCCCGCGCATCGCTAGCTGCCCCAGCCCGACCTTCTTCGTCCGCTTCAGCGCCTCGCGCAGGACGATGAACGCTTCCTCCGCCAGGTCGTCGGCGGGGACGACGAAATAGGGCTTTTCGTAATAGAGGACGTCGATCTCGCTCGCGTCGACGAACCGGGTCAGCTCCAGCGTCTTCTTCGACTCCAGTTTCACCGCGTCGATCTCGTCCTGATCGAGCAGGACATATTCGCCCTTCTCGATCTCGAATCCCTTCATGATCTCGTCAGTGTCGATCGCGCCGAGGCCGGGGACGACCTTCTCGTATTTCACCGGCTTGCCGCTCGGCTCGTGGATCTGGCGGAACGCGATCGATGCGCCGGAGCGGGTCGCGGAATAGATTTCGACCGGAATCGACACCAGCGCCAGCCGGATCTGTCCCTGCCAATACGCGCGCGCGGCCATCGTCACCGTCCCTCGTTGCGAGGGCGATTCAATCCCCCGCGCGCGCTGCGGTTCCGCACCCCACCGGCGGCGGGAAATGAAACGACACAAATCGGGTCGGCGGTGATTATTGCGTTTTCACAGATGGTTGATCCGGATCAATCCGTCGCATTTCCGGCGATGGAGGACGCGCGGGGCTGGACGCGAGGCGATCAACCTGTTCCTGCGCTGTCATGCTCAGTACGCCCGCCCCCAGCGACGATCTCGGCTTCCTGGCCGGCGGGGGAGAGGCGACGCGGCTGATCCTGGCGCGCGACTGGGCCACGCACCCGCTCGGCCCGCCGGCGCACTGGCCGGTGCCGCTCAAGACCGCGCTCAGCCTCATCCTCAACTCCCCCGAATCGATGATCCTGTGCTGGGGGCGCGAGGAGCTGTTCTTCTTCTTCAACGAAACGTACTTTCCGCTGCTCGGCCCCCGGCTGCCCTGGGCGATGGGCACGCCGATGCGCGAGGTGTGGGCCGACGGCTGGGATCAGGCCTGGCCGATCATCGAGGACGCCTATGCCGGGCGCAGCCAGCGTTTCGTCGACCTGCCGTGGAAGCTGGCGACCGATCGCGGTGCGGAGGAGACGTGGTGGAGCTTCTCCTACTCGCGCATCCTCGACGACGCGGGCGACATCGCCGGGCTGTTCATCTTCACCAACGAGACCACGACCCGCGTCCTCTCCGACCGCGCGCTCATCGAGAGCCAGCGCCAGTTGCGCGCGCTGAACGACACGCTGGAGCAGCAGGTCGAGCAACGCACCGCCGAGCGCGATCGGATGTGGAACACGTCGCCCGATCTGATGGTGACGCTGGACCTGGAGGGGAATTATCGCCGCGTGAATCCGGCGTGGACGACGATCCTGGGCTACGATCCAGCCGAGATGATCGGGCAGCACGCGTTCGATCTGGCGCATCCCGACGATATGGAGGCGACCCGCGCCGCGCTCGGCACGGTGCGCGGGGGGATGCTACCCAGCTTCGAGAACCGCTTTCGCCATAAGGACGGCAGCTATCGCTGGATCCAGTGGGTGGCGGCGCCCGGCGACACCGAGATCTTCGCGATCGGGCGCCACGTGTCCGCGGCGAAGGATGCGGAGGCGCGGCTGCACGAGGCGACCGAGCAGCTGCACCAGGCGCAGAAGATGGAGGCGATCGGCCAGCTGACGGGCGGGGTGGCGCACGACTTCAACAACCTGCTGACGATCATCCGCGGATCGGTGGAGCTGCTGCGGCGTCCGAACCTGACCGAGGCGCGGCGCGGGCGCTATATCGACGCGATCGGCGAGACCGCGGATCGCGCCGCGCGGCTGACCGGGCAACTGCTCGCCTTCGCACGGCGACAGGCGCTGACCCCGCAACGCATCGACGTCGCGGAGGAAGTGGTCGCGGTCGCCGGGTTGATCGAGACGCTGGTCGGCGTCCATGTCGCGGTGCGCGTCGAGCGACCGCCGCATCCTTGCGTCGCGGAGGTGGATCGCAGCCAGCTGGAAACCGCGATCGTCAACCTGGCGATCAACGCGCGCGACGCGATCGACGGACAGGGCGAGATCGCAATCGCTGTCGGCTGCGCCCGCGCGATCCCCGCGGCCCACGGGCGCGGCGGGGTCGATGGGCGGTTCGTGACGATCGCGGTGCGCGACGACGGTTCCGGGATCGATCCCGACGCGCTGCCGCGCATCTTCGAGCCGTTCTTCACCACCAAGGGTGTGGGAAAGGGCACCGGGCTGGGGCTGAGCCAGGTGATCGGCTTCGCGCAGCAATCGGGCGGCGACGTGGTGGTGGAGAGCACCCCCGGACGCGGCACCACCTTCACGCTGTTCCTGCCGCAGGTCGATGGCGCGGCGGACAGTGGCGACGTGCCGGTCGGAGCGCCGCCGGGCGAGAGCGGGGAGTTGCGCATCCTGCTGGTGGAGGACCATCCCGATGTGGGCGCCTTCGCCACCGAGGCGTTGGCGGAGCTGGGTCACAGCAGCGTCCATGTCGCCGCCGCGACCGAGGCGATCGCGCGGATCGAGGCGGCGCCGGGGCAGTTCGACGTCGTCTTTTCCGACGTGATGATGCCGGGGATGAACGGCGTCGCGCTGGCACAGGTGATCGCGGCCCGCTTCCCGCATCTGCCGGTGGTGCTCAGCAGCGGCTATAGCGAAGTGCTGGCCGACAATGCGCACCACGGCTTCGACCTGTTGCAGAAGCCCTATTCGGTCGAACAGCTGTCACGCGCGTTGCGCAGCGCGGTGGCACAGCGGCGGGGATGAACCGGCGCCGCCGCGGGTCAGTCCCGCTTCGCGCCCTGGCCCCGTAGCAAGACGCCTTCGCGGTGCGGCGTGGCCTCTATCTCGTCGAGCCGGTCCAGCAAGTCGGCGAACATTTCGTCGCGCTTGACCGGGAACAGCCGGTCGAACCCCGTGCCCAGCACGTGAAGATCGTGCCGGGTCAAAAAGCCTATCGCTACAATGGGTTCTCTTTCCGACATGCCGTCACAAAGCACCAGTGCCGCTTTTGTTGCGGCATGTCGGCCACCTCGCCCGCAACGCACGCGTCCGTGTCCCGGCGGCCACACCCGCCTCAGGCGGCGAGGCAGCATTTCTTGAACTTGCGTCCCGATCCGCACGGGCAGGGATCGTTGCGTCCCGGCGCGCGCGCCGCCGGCCCCTGATCGTGCGACAGCCGCCAGCGGTCGAGCATCGGGATCCACCCCGCGATCAGCGCGGTCGCGGTGCGGTCGTATTCGTCGACCTCCTCGTCGGTCAGGTCGATATTGCGATCCGCGACCGCGATCAGCCGGCTGACGCCCGCCATCGCCGTGGCACCGTCGGGGTCGCGCGTCACGCGCACGCGGTTCCACCCGGTCGGCGCCAGCGCCATGCCGTCCGCGAAACCGCCGATCCACACCTCCCACATCGTCTCGCCGCTAACGTCGTCGATGTCGACCAGCGGTTCGAACGCGCCATCGGCGATGGCGACGCGGATGCCCTCGTAATGGTGCATCACGAGGTCGAGGAAACGCTGCGCCTCGGCCTCGCTGGCCAGCGGCAGCGGGCCGCCATCCCATATGCGCGGAAGCCACCGCGAGGGCGGGACCGGATCGGGGGCGACGATCAGCGCGGTCAGATAGCCGTCGAGTTCGGACAGGATCATGCCCGCATCGAGGCGATCGAGCAGCACGTGCTCCAGCGCGGCGAGCATGTCCTCCTCCGCCGCTGCGCTCCCCGCGATCATGCCGGCATCATCGCGCGATGCCGCCCGCGGCCAGCACCGCCAGCGTCACCAGCTCGCTCGCAGTCGACACCATCGGCGCGATCTGCACCGGCTTCTCCATGCCGACCAGCATCGGGCCGATCATCTCGTCGCCGCCCAACTCGCGCAGCAGCTTGGCGGAGATATTGGCGGATTGCAGCCCCGGCATGACCAGGATGTTGGCCGGGCCGGACAGCCGCGCGAACGGATAGTTCGCCAGCTGCTTCGGGTTCAGCGCGACGTCGGGCGACATCTCGCCTTCATACTCGAAGCCGACCTGCCGCTGGTCGAGGACGTTCACCGCCTCGCGGATATTGTCCAGCCACTGGCCCGCGGGGTTGCCGAAGGTGGAGTAGCTGAGGAACGCGACGCGCGGCTCGTGCCCCATGCGCCGCGCCACCGCCGCGGTCTGCTCCGCGATATCGGCCAGCTCCTCGGCATTGGGACGCTCGTTGACGGTCGTGTCGGCGATGAAGACGGTGTGCGACTGCCCCACCAGCACGTGGATGCCGAACGCGGTGCGCCCCGGAGCCGCGTCGATCACGCGCTTCACCTCGCGCATCGACTGCGCCCAGGGACGCGTGACGCCGGTAATCATCGCGTCCGCCTCGCCCAGCTGGAGCAGGACCGCGCTGAAGATGTTGCGGTCCTGATTGATCATCCGCTCGACCTCGCGGCGCAGGAAGCCGCGGCGCTGGAGACGCGCGTACAGGAAGTCGACCATCCGCGGCACCAGCGGCGACACGCGGCTGTTGTGCAGCTCGTACTCGTCGGGGTTTTCGACCCCCAGCGCGCGCAGCCGGTCGTAGACATCCTGGCGCCCGACCAGCACCGGCGTGCCGTAGCCGCCCTCCTTGAACGCGATTGCGGCGCGCAGGACGACTTCCTCCTCGCCCTCCGCGAACAGCACGCGCTTGGGATGCGCCTTCGCCCCCTCGTAGGCGAGGCTCAGCACCGACGTGGTCGGGTTCATCCGCGCGCGCAGTGCGTCGCGGTAGGCGTTGATATCCAGGATCGGCTTGGTCGCGACCCCCGAATCCATCGCCGCCTTGGCGACCGCAATCGACACCACTTCCATCAGTCGCGGGTCGAAGGGGGCCGGAATGATGTAATCCGAGCCGAACGAGTGGCGCACGCCGTACGCCGCGGCGACCTCCTCGGGCACGCGTTCGCGCGCCAATTCGGCGATCGCCTGCGCCGCGGCGATCTTCATCTCCTCGTTCACCGCGGTGGCGCGTACGTCCAGCGCCCCACGGAAGATGAAGGGGAAGCCCAGTACGTTGTTGACCTGATTGGGATAATCCGAGCGGCCGGTGGCGATGATCGCGTCGGGGCGCGCCGCCTTCGCCAGTTCGGGGCGGATCTCCGGCTCCGGATTGGCCATCGCGAAGATGATCGGGGCGGGCGCCATGTCCTTCACCATCTCCGGCTTCAGCGCGCCCGCGGCGGACAGGCCCAGGAACACGTCGGCGCCGTGCAGCGCCTCGGTCAGCGTGCGGCGGTCGGTGTTGGCGGCATGCGCCGACTGCCACTGGTTCACGCCCTCGCGACCCTGATAGATCACGCCGGTGCGGTCGCAGATCAGGACGTTGTCGTGGCGCACGCCCATCGCCTTGATGAGGCTGGTGCACGCGATCGCCGCCGCGCCGGCGCCGTTCACCACGACCTTCACGTCGGCGAGGGCGCGTCCGGTCAGCAGACAGGCGTTGATGAGCCCGGCGGCGCAGATGATCGCGGTGCCGTGCTGGTCGTCATGGAAGACCGGGATGTTCATCCGCTCGCGCAGCGTCTGCTCGATGATGAAGCATTCCGGCGCCTTGATGTCCTCGAGGTTGATACCCCCGAAGCTCGGCTCCAGCAGTTCGACCGCATCGATGAACCGGTCGACGTCCTCGGTCTTCAGTTCCAGGTCGATCGAATCCACGTCGGCGAACCGCTTGAAGAGCACCGCCTTGCCCTCCATGACCGGCTTCGACGCGAGCGCGCCGAGGTTGCCGAGCCCCAGGATCGCGGTGCCGTTGGAGATCACCGCGACCAGATTGCCCTTCGCGGTATAGTCGTAGGCGGTGGCGGGATCGTCCGCGATCGCCTGCACCGGCACCGCGACGCCGGGCGAATAGGCCAGCGCCAGGTCGCGCTGCGTCGCCATCGGCTTGGACGCGATGATCTCGATCTTGCCCGGGCGCCCTTCGGAGTGGAAGAGCAGCGCCTCCCGCTCGGAGAATTGCAGGTTGCGGTCTTCGGTCGGAACCGGGGCGGGCGCGCGATCGTCGGTCATGCAATTGCCCTTAGGGAACGCCGCCGAAAATGGAAACGGGCGCGCGCTAAGTATCTCTACGCTCGAGCGATAGCAGGATGCGCTTGGCATCCAGTCCGCCCGCGAACCCGGTCAGCTTCCCCGATGCGCCGATGACGCGGTGGCACGGCGTCACGATCGAGATCGGGTTGCGCCCGTTCGCCGCCCCGACCGCGCGGGTGGCGGTCGGGCGGCCGATGGCGCGCGCGATATCGGCGTAGCTGCGAGTCTCGCCATAGGGGATCGCGTCCAGCGCGCGCCACACCGCGCGCTGGAAATCGGTCCCGGTGGGGGCGAGCGGCAGGTCGAAGGCAGTACGCGCGCCCGCGAAATATTCCGCCAACTGCGTCGCCGCGGCGGCGAGGACGGGGTGGTCGGGGGCGTCCGACGCATCGGTCAGCCGGACCCGCCCCGGCGCATCGTCGGGCCAAAGGACCGCGACCAGACCGGCATCGGAAGCGACCAGCGTCAGCGTGCCGACGGGCGAGGGGATCGTGGTGCGGTGGAGCATGGTAGCGGATGTACCGTGCGTGGCGGATCAGTGCATCCCGTTGCTTGCGGTCAAACCGGGCATGGCAATCCGAAGAGCCCGGGTTTATGTTGTCGCGATGAAGCACGAGCCCGGCATCTTCGAAGAGCGCGATCGCGACGCAGAGGCCGCGGCGATTGCCCGCGCGCGCGCGGATGTCGCGGCAGGGCGCGTTCATTCGCATGACGTCGTCAAGGAATGGCTGATGACGTGGGGCGAGCCCGGCCGTTTGCCGTTCAAGGAGTGGCTTGCCGCGCGCAATGGCGAGCGTTGAATGGTCGGATCAGGCGCTTGAGGAAGTCGACCTGATCGTAGCCTATATCGAGCTTTTCAACCCCGCCGCGGCGAAGCGGGTTGCGGCGCGCCTCTTGGCGCTCGGTGACAGCCTTTCCGATTTTCCTCGGCGCGGCCGGCCCGCGGAGGACGGTCTGCGAGAGTTGACCACCGTTTCACCCTACATCCTGCGTTATGAAACCGATGGTGAACGCGTTTCCATCCTCGCCGTCCGTCACGGCGCCCGCCTACCGGACTGATCTCGCATGACCACCGCCCCCGCTCCCACGCCGATGATGGCCCAGTACCTCGCGCTGAAGGCGGAGTCCGAGGATTGCCTGCTGTTCTATCGCATGGGCGATTTCTTCGAATTGTTCTTCGACGATGCGCGCGTCGCCAGCCAGGTACTGGACATCGCGCTGACCGCGCGTGGCGAGCATGCGGGCGAGAAGGTGCCGATGTGCGGGGTGCCGGTCCATGCCGCGACCGCCTATCTCCAGCGGCTCATCAAGGCGGGGCACCGCGTCGCCATCGCCGAACAGACCGAAAGCCCCGAGGCGGCGCGCAAGGCGAGGGGCTCGAAGGCGCTGGTTAACCGCGCGATCGTGCGCGTCGTGACCGCGGGGACGCTGACCGAGGAGACGCTGCTCGATGCGCGCGCCGCCAACTGGTGCGTGGCGGTGGGCGAGGCGGGCGGCGAGGTGGCACTGGCCGCCGCCGACGTGTCGACCGGGCGGTTCGAGGTCATCGCGTGCGCCCCCGCCGCGCTGGGCGCGGAGCTGGCGCGGCTGGCGGCGGCGGAGGTCGTCGCGGCGGAGGGCGGGGAGGTGCCCGCGACCGTGTGGCGCCCGCGCGGCGAGTTCGACAGCGCCGCGGGCGAGGCGCGGCTGAAGCGGCTGTTCGGGGTCGCGACGCTCGACGGGTTCGGGCAGTTCGGCCGCGCGGAGCTCGCTGCGGCGGGCGGGCTGGTCGCCTATCTGGACCATACCGCGAAGGGGCAGCTGCCGTTCCTGCGCCCGCCGGTACTCGCAGCGTCGAGCGACACGATGGCGATCGACGCCGCCACGCGCGAGAGCCTGGAGCTGACCGCGACCGCGGCGGGGCAGCGCAAGGGCAGCCTGCTCGACGCGGTCGATCGCACCGTCACCGGCGCGGGCGCGCGCCTGCTGGCGGCGGATATCGGCGCGCCGTTGATGCAGCGCGCGGCGATCGATGCGCGGCTCGATCTGGTGGCGCTGTTCCACGACGATGCCGCCTTGAGGGAGCGGACGCGGGCGGCGTTGCGCGCGCTGCCCGATGTCGGGCGCGCGCTGGGGCGGCTGGCGGCGGGGCGCGGTAGCCCGCGCGACCTGGGGCAGCTGCGCGACGGGCTGGACGCGGCCTGGGCGCTGGGCGATCGGCTGGATGCGATCCGGCCCGCGCCCGCCCTGCTCGCGGACCTGACGCCGCGGCTGCGCGGGCACGGCGCGCTGATCGACCTGCTGAAGCGCGCGCTGGTGCCTGCGCCGCCGATCGACGCGGGCGATGGCGGCTATATCGCGGCGGGGTACGATAGCGCGCTGGATGCGCTGCGCGAGACGGGCAGCGGCGGGCGCCGTGCGATCGCGGCGCTGGAGGCGACGTTCCGCCAGCGTACCGGGATCGCGGCACTCAAGATCCGCCACAACGGCGTGCTGGGCTATCATATCGAGGTGCCGGCGAAGGTCGCGGACCCGCTGATGAAGGCGGAGTCGGGGTTCACCCATCGCCAGACGCTCGCCGGCGTGGTCCGCTTCAACGCGCCCGAGCTGCACGAGGTCGCCGCCAGCGTGACCCAGTCGGGCGCGCATGCGCTGGCGGCGGAGGCGGCGCATCTGGAGGATCTGACCGCGCAGGCGCTGGGGGGGCGCGAGGCCATCGCCGCGACCGCGGACGCGTTGGCGCGGATCGACGTCGCCGCCGGTCTGGCGGAGCGTGCGGTCGAGGGGGCGTGGACGCGCCCTGCCTTCGCCGAGGACGCCTGTTTCGGCGTGCGCGACGGACGCCATCCGGTGGTGGAGGCTGCGCTGTCGCGGAGCGGCGACCGCTTCGTCGCCAACGACTGCGTGCTGGGCGAGCGCTCTCGACTGTGGCTGGTGACGGGGCCGAACATGGGCGGCAAGTCGACCTTCCTGCGGCAGAATGCGCTGATCGCGGTGCTGGCGCAGGCGGGCGCCTATGTGCCGGCATCCGCCGCGCGGCTGGGGCTGGTCGATCGGTTGTTCAGCCGGGTCGGCGCGTCGGACAACCTGGCGCGCGGCCGCTCCACCTTCATGGTCGAGATGGTGGAAACCGCCGCGATCCTGGCGCAGGCGACCGAGCGCAGCTTCGTCATCCTGGACGAGGTGGGGCGCGGCACCAGCACCTATGACGGCCTCGCGATCGCCTGGGCGGTGGTGGAGGCGATCCACGAGGACAATCGCTGCCGCTGCCTGTTCGCGACGCATTACCACGAGCTGACGCGGCTGGCGGAGCGGTGCGACGCGCTGTCGCTTCACCACGTCCGCGCGCGCGAGTGGAAGGGGGAGCTGGTGCTGCTCCACGAGGTCGCCGATGGCCCCGCCGACCGCAGCTACGGGCTGGCGGTCGCACGGCTGGCGGGAATGCCGCCGGCGACGGTGCAGCGTGCCAAGGCGGTGCTGGCGAAACTGGAGGCGGGGCGTGCCAAGACCGGGGGGCTGGCGGCGGGGCTGGACGACCTGCCGCTGTTCGCCGCCGCGGCGCAGGCGGAGGAGGCGCAATGCGACGCGATCCGCGCCGAAGTGGAGGCGATCGACGTCGATGCGCTCACCCCGCGCGAGGCGCTGGATACGTTGTACCGCCTGAAGGCGCTGGCGCGGGAGGGATGAGCTCCGCCGTCACCCCGGCCGGGGGCCGGGTGACTCGTCAGGTGTCCCCATCCAGCTCGCGCAGGTCGCGCCCGCGGGTTTCGCGGCCGAACCATGCGACCAGCGCCAGCGACAGCGCGGTCGGCACCATCACCAGCAGCGACGACGTGCCCATCGACAGCGCCACGCCGCTGATCGTCAGCGCCTGCGCGAAGAGGCCGCCCGCCTTCGTGCACGCCGCGACCCACCCGGTGGCGCGCGCGCGGACGCGCAAGGGGAAGCTCTCCGCGGCATAGGGCAGCACGATCGCGATGATGCCGTTGGTCCCGACGATCAGCAGCGCTACCGGCCACACCGGGCTGCCGCTGCCCGCCAGTTCCAGCCGCAGCACCAGCAGCAGCCCGGCGAGCGTCAGCGCGATCATCGTCGCCAGCGCCCCTTTGGTGCTCCACCGGCTGTAGAGCAGCGCCGCGACGAACACCGTGGGAAAGGCGATCAACGCGCTCTCGGCCAGCAGGCGGCTCGACACGCCGACCGAATAGCCCTTCGCCACCAGATCGGCGGGCAGCCATAGCAGCAGTCCGAAGTTGATGAGTCCCCACGACAACGCGCAGATGCTGAGCGCGGCGAGCTTTCCGTACAGGTCGAAGCCGGTCAGCCGGTGGGATCGACCGCCCTCGGCGGCGGCCGCCGCGCCTCGCCGCGCCCTTGCGCCGAAGCGGCGCATCACCGCCTCCGCCTCCGCCACCCGCCCGCGCGCCAGCAGGAACTTCGCGGACTCCGGGATCAGCCCGCCGAGCAGCACCAGGGTCAGCCCGGTCGGCAGGTTGGACAGCCACAGGATGCGCCAGCCGAAGATCGGTTGCAGGACCGCGGAGATGCCGCTGGCGGCGAAATAGCCGCCCACCGCACCCAGCCCGCCGACCAGCACCAGGCTCCACCCGCGATGACGGCTGGGCATCATCTCCGCGAGCAAAGCGTAGGTGACGGGTAGCATCCCGCCCGCGGCCGCGCCCATCATGAAGCACATCGCGATATTCCATGCGAGGCTGGGCATCGCGCCGCAGATGGAGGTGCCGACGAACATCACCGCCGACAGCAGGATCGTCGCCTTGCGCCCGTACAGGTCCGCGATCCATCCCCACAGCACCGATCCGGTGACCGTGCCCGCCAGCGCGAAGAAGGGGACGAGAGACACCGTCTTCTTGGGTACGCCATATTCCGCGACCATGCCGGGCACGGTGAAGCCGAGCGACGCGGGCTTCATCACGTCGATGACGAGTGCCACGACCAGGACGACCATCAGCCCCCAATGTGCCGGCCCCAGCGCGGCATCCTCGGGCGCGGCGACCACGATGTCGGCGGCAGCCGCGCGCTGCGCCGCGACGTCGCGCGGCAACAGCCCCCAGGCGGCGACCAGCGTGCCCACGACGATCAGCCCCATGCCGATCAGCATCGGCGCGTCCATCGGCATGCCGACGAGGCGGTAGTTCATCGCGCGCGCCATCGCGAACATCGGCAGGTGCGCAAGGACGCCGATGGTGACCGCGACGCAGCCGAGCACAAAGGCCCATGCCGCCTGGCGATCCGACAAGGTGCTCTTCATTCGATCGCCTGTAGTCGCGCGGCACCTCGACCGCCAAGCCGCTACGGTATTCGGTACCTTTCTTTCGTCATTCCCGCGAAGGCGGGAATCCAGACACCCAGGTGGCGCGGCTCGATCGCCACGTCGGCGTGTCTGGATCCGCGCCTTCGCGAGGATGACGGGAGGGGGCGTGTATGGGAGAGGGGGCGACGACACGCCGCCGATCGATTATGGATCGCGCGCATGAGCGGCCGTTTCGATCACCTTCCCCACCGTCGTGCCATCGTCGACCACCGTGCGCTCGCCGAGGCGCTGGCGCTGATCGATCCCGGCGACAAGGCGGCGGCGCGCAAGGCGGCGAGTATCGTCCTGCGCGCCGCGCTCGACGCCGGGCGGGCGGAGATCGCGCGGCGGCTGGCGGCGAACCCGTCGCGCGGGCTGGAAGCGGCGAACGGGCAGGCGTATCTGGTCGACCGGTTGCTGATCGCACTCGCCGACTTCACCACGCAGCGGCTCTATCCGCTCAGCAACCCGACCGCGGCGGAGCGGCTGCTGCTGCTGGCGGTCGGCGGCTATGGCCGGGGCGAGATGGCGCCGTTTTCCGACGTCGACATCGGCTTCGTCACGCCGTGGAAGCAGACGGCGTGGGCGGAGCAGGCGATCGAATCGATGCTCTACACGTTATGGGATCTGGGGCTGAAGATCGGCCATTCCAGCCGCTCGATGGACGATGTCGTGCGCCAGGCGAAGGCCGACGTGACGGTTCGCACCGCGCTGCTGGAGGGACGCTACATCTGGGGCGACGAGGGGCTGTACGCGGAGACGGCGCGGCGTTTCCGCGACGATGTGCGCGCCGGGACCGAGCGGCAGTTCATCGCCGACAAGCTAGACGAGCGCAACCAGCGCCACATCCGCATGGGCGACACGCGCTACGTCGTCGAACCCAATGTGAAGGAGGGCAAGGGGGGCCTGCGCGACCTGCACGCGCTCTTCTGGATCGGCAAATATGCCTATGACGTCCAGCGCGCGGTCGAGCTGGTCGAGCTGGGGCTGTTCACGCGCGAGGACTATCGGTTGTTCCACCGCGCGGAGAACTTCCTGTGGGCGGTGCGCTGCCACCTGCACCTGATCGCGGGGCGGGGAGAGGACCGGCTGACGTTCGACTATCAGCGCGAGATCGCGGAGCGGATGCGCTACGCCGCGCGGCCCGGCAAGCCGGCGGTCGAGCGGTTCATGCAATTCTACTTCCTGCAGGCGCGCACGATCGGCTCGCTGACGGGGTTGTTCCTGGCGCATCTGGAGGAGCGCTATTCGCGGCGCGCGCGGTTGCCGAAGATGACGCGCGCACCGCGGCGGCTGAACGGCTTCGTGATCGATCGCGGGCGTATCGCGCTGCCCGACGACGCGTTCTTCCGCGACGATCCGGTGCGGCTGGTCGAGGTGTTCGCGGTCGCGGCGCAGGAAAGGAAGGAGATCCATCCGCTGGCGCTGCGCGCGGCGACGCGCGATGCGAAGCTGGCGTCGACGGTGCGGCGCGATCCGCGCGCCAATGCGCTGTTCCTGGAGGTGCTGACCAGCCGCAACGACCCCGAGTTGGTGCTGCGCTGGATGAACGAGACGGGCGTATTGGGGCGGTTCGTGCCCGATTTCGCGCGCGTCGTGGCGCAGATGCAGTTCGACATGTACCATCATTATACTGTCGACGAGCATACGATCCGCGCGATCGGCCTGATCGCGCGGCTGGAAAAGGGCGAGTTGAAGGAGGCGCACCCGCTGCCGACCGCGCTGATCGAGCAGATCGTGTCGCGGCGCGTGCTGTATGTCGCGGTGCTGCTGCACGATATCGCCAAGGGGCGAGGCGGCGATCACTCGATCCTGGGCGCGGAGGTGGCGGAACGGCTGTGTCCGCGCTTCGGGCTGACGCGGGCGGAGACGGAGACGGTGGCGTGGCTGGTGCGCTGGCACCTGCTGATGTCGGCGACCGCGTTCAAGCGCGACCTGGCCGACTTCAAGACGATCCTCGATTTCGCGGAGGTGGTGCAGAGCCCGGAGCGGTTGCGGCTGCTGCTGGTGCTGACCGTCGTCGACATCCGCGCGGTCGGGCCGGGGACGTGGAACGGGTGGAAGGGGCAATTGCTCGGCGACCTGTACGACGCCGCGGAGGAAGTGCTGCGGCTGGGGCACAAGCAGCGCGGGCGCGTCGAGCGGCTGGAGGCCAAGCAGGAGGGGCTGCGCACCGCGATGGCATGGGACGCGGACACGCTCGCGGCCTATGCGCGCCGCCTGCCCGAGGCCTATTGGATCGCGGAGCCGAGCGACGTGCTGCTGCACAACGCCGCTTTCGTGACGGGGGCGCAGGACGTGCCGCTGTCGATCGACGCGCATGTCTATCCCGAGCGCGGGGCGACGCTGGTGACGGTCTATGCCGCCGATCATCCCGGGCTGTTCAGCCGTATCGCGGGCGCGATCCATGTCGCGGGCGGCAACATCATCGACGCGCGCATCCACACCACGCGCGACGGCATGGCGCTCGACAATTTCCTGGTGCAGGATCCGCTGGGACGTCCGTTCGACGAGGCGGGGCAGCTCGACCGGCTGAAGACCGCGATCGCGGATGCGCTGGCGGGGCGCGGCAAGATGACCGACCGGCTGAAGGCGAAGCCGCTGCCGCGCACCCGCGCCGATGCCTTTCGGATCGAGCCCAGCGTGCTGGTCGAGAACAAGGCGTCGAACCGTTTCACCGTGGTGGAGGTGGCGGCGCGCGACCGCCCCGCGCTGCTCAACCAGCTGGCCTATGCGCTGTTCGTGTCGAAGGTGACGATCCATTCCGCGCATGTCGCGACCTATGGCGAGCGCGCGGTCGACGTCTTCTACCTGACCGATCTGACCGGCGACAAGCTGGCGCCGGGCGCGCGCGTGCGCACGCTGGAGAAGCGCCTGCTCGCGGCGGCGGCGGGGGTGCCCTACGAGGAAGTGGCGTAGGGCGGGGGCGGCGCCTCCAGCGCCACCTGCGCGCGCTGGCGGAACAGCGCGGCGGGCATCTCGTCGCGGATGTAGCCGAGCAGCGCCTCGCGCACGTCGCAGCGCAGGTCGAACGCGGTCGAGGCGTCCTTCGCGGTCATCAGCCCGCGCAGCTCGATCGAGCCGTCGGGCTTGGTATCGGTAACCTGCAGGTTCCAGAAACGCCCGTCCCAGCGCGGGTTGGCGGTGACGATCAGCCCCAACCGTTCGCGCAGTCGCGCGATGTCGGCGGCGGGATCGACGTACCAGAAGACGCTGCCGAGCAGCGCGCTCGACTGTCGGGTCCAGTTCTGGAAGCTCTGTTCGAGGAATTTGGAGACCGGGACGACCAGCCGCCGCTCGTCCCAGATCTTCACCACGACATAGGTCAGGCGGATCTCCTCGATCCGCCCCCATTCGCCGTCGATGATGACGACGTCGTCGATGCGGATCGGCTCGGTGAAGATCATCTGGAACCCGGCGATCAGGTTCTTGAGCGCGGGCTGCGCGGCGGCACCGACCGCGAGGCCCGCCAGACCGGCGGAGGCAACCAGCGTCACGCCCAGCGTGCGGACGCTGGGGATCGTCATCAGCATCGCGCAGACGGTGACGAGCATGATGATCGAGATGATGATGCGCTGGAACAGCCCCAGGCGGGTGCGACGCCGCCGTGCGCGCAGATTGTCGGCGACGCTGATGTCGGCGTGGCGGATCATCACGTCGATGACGGTGCCGACCGCGACGATCGCGCACCAGCCGAGCAGCCCCGGTACGATCAGCGCGGCCGCGCGCGCCCATAACGTCGCGGCGGTGCGCGTGAGGTCGAGCGCGGGCTGCACCGCTGCGAGCGCGACGACGATCGCTAGCCAGCGCAGCAGCTTGCGGATCCGCTCGACGAAGACCGCGCCGGTGCCCTCCGGGCGCGCCGCCGTGGCGCGGCGGGCGAGCCAGATGACGACACGGTGGACGACGAGCGCCGCGGCGACCGCGGCCGCGACGTAAAGGATTCCCGATGCCCAACCGGGCACGTCGCGCAGCCACGCCTGCGCAGGCTTCAACCACCCCGCCATCGGCTCTCCGTGCCTTATCCCGAACGGCGGCAACGTGGGGGTGGGGCGGGTGTTCCCGGTGGAGTCACGGAAGGAAGCGGGACCCCGGGTCAAGCCCGGGGTGACGAAACGGAACCGAACGATACCCGTCACCCCGGCCTTGAGCCGGGGTGACGCTTCTGTCCCTACCCGCGCAGGTCGATCACGCCCTCTCCCGGCGGATCGGCGTAGAGCGCGGCGACCGTGTCGGCCCGCGCCTCCAGCGTCGCGCGCTGGTTGACATAGCCCTTGTCGGTGATCTCGCCCGCGTCGATCGAGGGCGGCGTGCGCAGCAGGGTGAAACGCGCGACGCGGCGCGAGCTGCCGCCCGCGGCGTCGTTGTGCGCGCGCAGCTTTTCCGCGATCAGCCCCTCCAGCGTGGGGAACGGGTCGCTGCCGGGCGCGGCCTCGGCCAGCGTCTGGAGCGCGGCGGCGGATGGCCAGGCAAGGACCGCGACGAAGGGGCGGTCCTGTCCCGCGATCACCGCGTCCTGAAGATAGGGCGAACAGGCCGCCAGCAGGTCGGGGCGCAAGGTGCCGACCGATACCCAGGTGCCCGAGTCGAGCTTGAAATCCTCGGTCACGCGGCCATCGAAGATCAATCCCTGCGCGGGATCCTCCGGATCGATAAAGCGGGCGGCGTCGCCGAGGCGATAATAGCCCTCCTCGTCGAAGGCGGCGGCGGTCTTTTCGGGATCGCGGTGGTAGCCGGTGGTGACGGTCGGCCCCTTCACGCGCACCTCCATCTTCGCGCCCGACGGCACCAGCTTGAGCGTGGTTCCTGGCAGCGGCAGCCCGATCAGCCCGACTCGCTCGGTGATCCAGTGGACGACGGTGACGCCCTGCGTCTCGGTCGCGCCGTACATGGTGGTCAGCGGGATGCGCCGGCCCGTCTCCGCCACCGCCAGTGCCTGGATGCGGCGCGCGACGTCGTCCGACAGCGTCGCGCCGCCGTAACCGAGATAGGTGAGGTTGCGGAAGAAGGAGGCGCGCAGCGTCGTGTCGCGCTCCATCGCCTCCGCCAGCATCGCGAACGCGATCGGCGCGGAGCCGAACACCATCGGCGAAATCTCGTACAGGTTGCGGATCGTCGTCTCGAACAGCCCGGGAACCGGCTTCCCCTCGTCGAGATACAGCGTGCCGCCCGCGGCAATGTTGCCGTTGAACGCGATATTGCCCGCGGAGATGTGGCTCCACGGCATCCATTCCAGCGACTGCGGCACGGGGCGGTCGTCGGGGTCGTCGTCGCGCAATCCCTCCTGCCCGGCGATGACGTGGACCATCATGCCGTGCGTCTGCGGCACCCCCTTCGGCATGCCGGTCGAGCCGGAGGTGAAGAGATATTTGGCGACGCTGGCGTGGGTCAGCGCATCGCGCGCCGCGGCGACCGCGGGGGTGGGGACGGTGTCGGTCAGTTCCGACAGCGGGGTGGTGTCCGCTCCGCGGTCGACGGTGACGAAGGTGAGATCGGGGTCGAGGCTGCGCAGCGTGTCGAACGCGCGCGCGAAGGCGACGGAATCCTGCGCGAAGACGACGCGGGGACGTACCGTCGCGAAGGCGTGACGCAGCTTGGCATGGTCGGTCGAGATCAGGCTGTACGCCTGGCTGATCGGGGTGACGGGGACGCCCGCGGTATAGCAGCCGAGCGTCATCAGCGCGTGCTCGACCGAATTGCCCGAGATGACGAGGACGGCGTCGTCGGCGCCCATGCCGCGGCCCAGCAGCCATTGCGCGATCCCCTCCGCCGCGCGCAGCGTCTCGCCGTAGGTCAGCCCGCGCCACGGGCCGTGGCCCGGCTCACGCTGATGGATGAAGGGGCGGTCGGGATGCCCGGCGGCGCGCTCGGCGAAGAGGTGTGCGATCGAGCGGGCGGGCGGGGCGAGTGCGTGGCGCTGGCGAATCAGGACGCAGCCGTCGTCGCGGCGCTCCACTTCCACGTCGGGCGCCTTCTGCGGCAGCGGGCGGAAGGGGACCGTTTCGATCGGGTCGGCGCGCGACATCGGCTATCCTCTCGTGTGCGCTCCCGTTTTCGGGGCGTCGAGGCGAGGGTAAGCCGGGTGGCTTAACGGGGCAAGGGGGGGATCGAGCGTGCCGCTTTCGCCTGCCTCGCGTCATGCCGGGCTTGTCCCGGCATCCAGGGTGCCGCGCACTGACCGATGGGGGGCGCGCGGAACCCTGGACCCCGGGACGAGCCCGGGGTGACGTTGTGGTGGAGGCGATGTCACCGCCATGGTCATGCCGGACTTGTTCCGGCATCCACCGGACCGCGCTCTCATCGGCCGCTGATTGTGCGGATCGGTGGACCCCGGAACGAGTCCGGGGTGACGTGTGGGACGCTGGACCCCGGAACAGGTCCGGGGTGACGGCTCGCGGGCCTAAGCCGCGAGTTCGGGCAGGCGATAGTCGGCCATCTGCTGGCGCAGCAGCTTCTTGTCGATCTTGCCGGTGGCGCCCAGCGGGATCGTGTCCAGCACGACCACATCGTCGGGCATCCACCATTTGGCGATCTTGCCGTCCAGGAACGCCAGCAATTCGTCGCGCGACGGGGTCGCGCCCGGGGCGGGCTGGACCAGCAGGATCGGGCGCTCGTCCCATTTGGGATGGTGGACGCCGATGACCGCGGCGATCGCGACGCTGTCGTGGGCGACCGCGATATTCTCGATCTCGATCGAGCTAATCCACTCGCCGCCGGACTTGACGATGTCCTTCGCGCGGTCGGTGATCTGCATATAGCCCGAGGGATCGATGGTGGAGACGTCGCCGGTGTCGAAGAAGCCCTCCTCGTCCAGCACCTCGCCGCCCTCGCCGCCGAAATAGCCCGAGGTGATCGTCGGCCCCTTGATCTTCAGCCGCCCCGCGGTCCGCCCGTCGTGGGGCAGGCGGTTGCCGTCGTCGTCGGTCAGCTTCAGCTCCAGCCCGCAGACCAGACGACCCTGCATCCCCTTGCGGCGGACCTGTTCGTCATAGGGCTGCGCCAGGACCTCTGCGGTCGCGGTGGACAGGGTGGCGAGCGGCGACGTCTCCGTCATGCCCCATCCCTGGATGACCTCGACGTTGTAATCGTCCTGGAAGGCGCGGATCAGCGCTTCGGGCGGGGCGGAGCCACCGATGACGACGCGCTCCAGCGTCGAGAATTTCTGACCCGTCGCGCGCAGGTGCTGGAGCAGCCCCTGCCACACGGTCGGCACCGCGGCGGAGAAGGTGACGCCCTCCTGCTCGATCTGGTCGAAGATCGACTGGCCGTCCATCTTCATCCCCGGCAGCACCAGCTTCGCGCCGACCGCAGGGGCGGAATACACCACGCCCCAGGCGTTGGCATGGTACATCGGCACGACGAGCAGGATCGAGTCGCGCTGCGACAGCCCCAGCGTGTCCTTCTGCAGCGTCATCAGCGTGTGCAGATAGTTGGAGCGGTGCGAGTAGAGCACGCCCTTCGGATTGCCCGTCGTGCCCGAGGTGTAGCAAAGCCCGCACGCCAGCCGCTCGTCGAACCCGCCCCAGGCGAACTCGGGCGCGTGCGGCGCGATCCAGTCGTCGAAGGCGATGGCGGGATAGTCGGTCGCGGGCAGCTGTTCCGCGGCGCACAGGAAGATCACACGTTCGATGCAGGGCGCCTCCTTCAGCAGCGGGCCGACCAGCGGCGCGCAGGCCGGATCGACCAGCAGGATGCGGTCGCCGGCATGGCTGGCGATATAGGCGATCTGCTCCGGGAACAGCCGCGGGTTGAGCGTGTGGAGCACCGCGCCCATGTTCGTCGCGCCGTACCAGGCGGCGAGGTGGCGGGCGCCGTTCCAGCCCATCGTGGCCACCCGGTCGCCGCGTACGATTCCGGCGGCGGCGAGCGCGGCCGATACCTGTTTGGCGGTACGATGCAGTCCGGCATAATCGGTGCGCTCGACCGCGCCGGTCGCGTCGCGGGAGACGATCTCGCGAGCGCCGTGCCATGTGCCCGCGTGATCGAGGATACGATCCACCGTCAGCGGCACGTCCTGCATCAGACCGAACAATTCAGACATCGGCTCTCCTCAGTGCTGTTGCGCGCTTTTCCAGTCGCGCTTGATCTTCTTGGCGAGGCTCCATTTGTGGACCTCGGTCGGGCCGTCGTAAATGCGGAAGGCGCGGACCTCGCGGAAGACCTGCTCCACGATGGTATCGCCGGTGACGCCGGTGCCGCCCATGACCTGGACGCAGCGATCGGCGATCCGCATCAGCGCCTCGCTGACCGCGACCTTCGCCATGCTGCTCTCCGCGGTGCCCAGATGCCCCTGGTCGAGCACGCCCGCGCACCAGTCGATCATCAGCTCCGCCTGCTTCAGGTCGATCAGGTTTTCCGCCAGCATGAAGCCGACGCCCTCGTGGTCGATCAGCGGCTTGCCGAAGGCGTGGCGGCGATTGGCGTAATCGGTCGCGATCTCGTTGGCGCGGATGCACGCGCCCAGCCAGCGCATGCAGTGGGTCAGCCGTGCGGGGGCGAGGCGGACCTGCGCCAGCTGGAACCCCTCGCCCGGGTTGCCCAGCATCTGGTCCGCGGGGATGCGGAGGTTCTCGATCGCGACGACGGCGTGGCCGCCGGGCATCGAGCTGTCGATCGTGTCGAGCACCCGCTCGATGCGGATGGCCCCGGACGCATAGGAATCGGGCAGGTCGACCAGGAACATGGTCGCGCCCTCGTCCGCCTTGGCCATGACGATGCCGACCCGCGCGCCTTCCGCGCCGGTGATGAACGCCTTGCGGCCGTTGACGACCCAGTGGTTGCCGTCCTTCACCGCGGTGGTCTGCATCATCGACGGATCGGAGCCGGCGCCGCCGTCCGCGGCGGGCTCGGTCATGAAGAAGGCGGAGCGCGACTCTCCGCGGACCATGGGATCGAGGAAGCGCGCCTTCTGCTCCGCGCTGGCACGTTTCCCGAGCAGGTACATGTTGCCCTCGTCCGGCGCGGCGACGTTGACCGCGACGGGGCCGAGCGGGGAGAGGCCGGCGGCGCGGAGGACCACGGCGACCTGCGCGTGGTGGAGATGGGTGCCGTCCGCCAGGATGTGCGGGGTAAGCACGCCGGCGATCCGCGCCTTCGCGCGCAGTTCGGCGACGAGTTCGTCCGATGGGCCGTGCGCGCCGAGCCGCGGATCCTGTTCGTACGGTGCCACCACGTCGCGCACGAAGCGCTCGACCCGGTCCGCGATCGCGTTTGCGTCCGTCATCATCCCCTCGCTCAGCTACATACCGGTTCGGCGAAGCTGTGTCGTGTTTCGTTTCGTGTCGCTAGGGGGTGGCGTAACTTTTGTTCGGTTCAGAGATTGGCGGATTTCCGTCACCCCGGGTCAAGGCCGGGGTGACGGGAAGGGTTACGCCTTTGCCGCGGCGGCCTTTTTCTTCGCGGGCGTCTTCTTCGCCGCGGGCTTCTTCGCCGCCGCCTTCTTCGCGGGCGCTTTCTTCTTCGCCTTGGCGGGCGCCGCCGCGGCGCGGTCGTCGATCAGTTGCGCGGCCTCCTCCAGCGTCAGCTGGTCGGGGGCGATCGTCTTCGGCAGGGTCGCGTTCGTCGTGCCGTCGGTGACATAGGGGCCGTAGCGGCCCTCCATCAGCCGCAGCTCCGCCTCGGTGCGGGGGTGCGCGCCCAGCACCTTGAGCGGCGCACGCGCCGCCCCACGCGCCGGGCGACCGCCGCCGGCGGCGGCCTCGGCCAGCTTGACCACCGCGGCGTTCATGCCCGTCTCGAACACCTCGGATGTTGACGAAAGTCGCGCATATTTGCCGTCGTGCAGCAGGTACGGCCCATAGCGTCCGATCGCCGCCGTGATGGGGAGCCCCGTCTCCGGATGTTGCCCGATGGTGCGCGGAAGGTTCAGCAGACGCAGCGCCATGTCCAGATCGAGTTCGCCGATGTCCTTCGGAATTGACGCGCGCCTGGCCTCCTTGCCCTCGCCCAGCTGGATATAGGGGCCGAAGCGACCCGACTTGCGCTCCACCGGCAGGCCCGTTTCCGGGTCGTGGCCGAGCTGTTCCGGGCCGGTATCCTCACCGGCACCCTCACCGCCCTGCGCGAAGCGACGGGTGAACTTGCATTCGGGATAGTTGCTGCATGCGATGAACGCGCCGAACCGGCCGCCGCGCAGCGCGAGGCTCCCGACGCCGCACGCCGGGCACAGCCGGGGATCGCCGCCGTCCGCCTTCTCCGGGAAGAGATAGGGGGCGAGGAACTGGTCGAGTGCGGCGGTGACCTCGCTCGGCTTCTGCTCCATCACCTCCGACGTGCGCGGCTTGAAATCGCGCCAGAAGGCGTCGAGCACCGCCTGCCACTGCGCACGGCCGCCGGACACGTCGTCCAGCTCCTCCTCCAGCTCGGCGGTGAAGTCGTAGCCGACGTATTTCTCGAAGAAGCGTTCGAGGAACGCCGTCACCAGCCGCCCGCTCTCCTCCGCGAAGAAGCGGTTCTTCTCGACGCGGACATAGGCGCGGTCCTTCAGCGTCTTGATGATCGAGGCGTAGGTGGAAGGGCGGCCGATGCCAAGCTCTTCCATCCGCTTCACCAGCGACGCTTCGGAGAAGCGCGGCGGCGGCTGGGTGAAATGCTGTTCGGCGACGACGTCCTTCTTCGCCGGCGCGTCGCCCTCGCGGACGCGCGGCAGGCGCTTCGCATCCTCGTCCTGGCTGTCGTCCTGCCCTTCCTCGTAGAGCGCGAGATAGCCGGGGAAGAGCACGACCTGCCCGGTCGCGCGCAGCACGTGGCGGCCGGTGCCGTCGGCCATGTCGACGGTGGTGCGCTCCATCCGCGCCGAGGCCATCTGCGACGCGAGCGCGCGCTTCCAGACGAGGTCGTAGAGGCGGGCGTGGTCGCCCGAGCCGACGCGGTCCTTGGCAAAATCGGTCGGGCGGATCGCCTCGTGCGCTTCCTGCGCGTTCTTCGCCTTGGTCTGGTAATGGCGCGGCTTGTCGGGGACGTAGCCGCCGTCATAGCGATCCGCGATCGCGGCGCGCGCGGCGGAGATGGCGCTGCCGTCCATCTGGACGCCATCGGTCCGCATATAGGTGATCGCGCCATCCTCGTAGAGCGCTTGCGCGATCCGCATCGTGTGATCGGCGGAGAAGCCGAGCTTGCGCGCCGCCTCCTGCTGGAGCGTCGAGGTGGTGAAAGGCGGCGGCGGGTTGCGCGTGGCGGGGCGCGTCTCGACCGACTGGACGGAGAAATTGCCGCCCTCGACTGCTGCCTTCGCTTTCTGCGCGTCGCCCTCGTTGCCGATCGACAGGCGGTCCAGCTTCTTGCCGTCCCATTGCACCAGCCGCGCGGTGAAGGGCGTGCCGTCCTGCTCCATCGCTGCGGTGACGGACCAATATTCCTGCGCGCGGAACAGCTCGATCTCGCGCTCGCGCTCGACGATCAGGCGCAGCGCCACCGACTGGACGCGGCCCGCGGACTTCGCGCCGGGCAGCTTGCGCCAGAGGACGGGCGACAGCGTGAATCCGACGAGATAGTCGAGCGCGCGCCGCGCGCGATACGCGTCGATCAGGTCGGTATCGAGCTCCCGCGGGTTGGCCATCGCCTGCGTCACGGCGGGCTTGGTAATGGCGTTGAAGGTGACGCGCTGGACGTCCTTGGGCAGCGCCTTGCGCTTGGCGAGTACCTCCTGAACGTGCCAGCTGATCGCCTCTCCCTCGCGATCGGGGTCGGTGGCGAGGATCAGGCGGTCGGCGGTCTTCGCGAGATCCGCGATCGCCTTGAGCTGCTTGGTCTTGTCGGCGTAATTCTCCCATTCCATCGCGAACCCCTCGTCGGGGTTCACCGATCCGTCGCGGGGCGGCAGGTCGCGGATATGGCCGTAGCTCGCGAGGACGCGATAATCGGAGCCGAGGTACTTTTCGATGGTTTTCGCCTTGGCGGGCGATTCGACGATGACGAGCTGCATGGTGCCTTAAATGGGAAGCCTCACGTATACGCGCGAGGGTTGCGGGGTGCGGTGGGGGGCGTCAAGGGCGGTCGGCGTGAGAAGAAGAGGGTTCACGCGGAGGCGCGGAGACGCGGAGGTGTTGCGCCTGCCGCGATAGCGGCCTGCCTTGATCGAGGTGTGGTGGGGCGGTGCGCCGCCGCTCGCGTGTCATCTTCGCGCCTCCGCGCCTCCGCGTGAACCAGCTTTGTCGCGGCCGGGGAGCGGGAATAGTTGCTCACGCGAAGACGCGAAGACGGTAAGGTGTTGTGGCGGTCGTGATAGCGGTCTGCCTTGGGCGGGGGGTGGCAGGGGCATGGCGCTGCCGCGCACGGATCATCGTGGCGGCTTCGCGTCTTCGCGTGAACCCATCCTACCCTCGCGGCGTGGCGCGCCAGGCGAGGAGGAAGCCTGCGCCCAGGATCAGGTCGACCGTGCCGAACAGCGCGGCGGCAGGTTCCGCGGTGCCCTGGGTGGTGAGCCACAAAGCGGGGACGCCGAACGCCAGTTTCTCCGCGACGCCGGCCAGCATCAGCGGGCGGTAGCGGACGGGGGCGGTGCCGATGATCCAGAAGACGATCTGGAACGCGAGCGCGGTAAAGGTGAAGCCCAGCTGCGGCAGGCGTCCTGGCCCCGGAATCGCGGGGCCAAGCAGGCTGAGCGTCAGCGCGATCGCGCCGTAGATCGCCGCCCCCCTGAACCACAGCGATACCCAGCGTGGCGCGTTCAGCACAGGCTTACCCTCCCTCCGGCGTGCCGCTCCAGCCGGGCGGCGAGTTCCAGTTCCAGCAGCACCATCTGCACCACGGCGGGCGCGCAGCCCGACTGGCGGACCAGTTCGTCGACCGCCACCGGGACCGGGCCGAGCAACCGCTCGATCGTGCGGCGATCCGCGTCGGTGGCATCCTCCGGCGGAGGTGCGCCCCAGCCGGCGGCGGGGCTGCGCACCGCCGCACGCTCGTCGATCGGGCGGAGTTGTTCGAGCACGTCGTCGGCGTTCTGCACCAGCGTCGCGCCGTCGCGGATCAGCATGTTGCACCCTTGCGCGCGTGGATCGGACGGGTGGCCGGGGACGGCCATGACCTCGCGCCCCGCCTCCCCCGCGAGACGCGCGGTGATGAGCGAGCCGGAGCGGGGCGCGGCCTCCACCACGACGGTGCCCAGCGACAGCGCGGCGATGATGCGGTTGCGGTGCGGGAAGTGGCGCGCGCGCGCCTGCGTGCCCGGCGGCATCTCCGCGATCAGCAGGCCTTCGGCGGCGATGCGCTGTTGCAGTTCATCGTTCTCGGGCGGGTAGAGCGTGTCGATCCCCCCGGCGATGACCGCGATCGTCGCGGGCATCGCGCCCTGATGCGCGGCGGTGTCGATACCGCGCGCGAGACCGGAGACGACGCTCGCGCCCCGCTCCGCCAGCGATTGCGCCAGCTGACGCGCGAAGCGGCAGGCGGCGGCGGAGGCGTTGCGCGCGCCGACCATCGCGACGGGCGTGCGCGTCGCCAGTGCGATGTCGCCGCGGACGGTGAGGACGACCGGCGCATTGTCGGCCTGCGCCAGCAGCGGCGGGTAGTCGGGATCGTCGAGGAACAGGTGGCGCGCGCCGGTGCGGGCCAGCAGCGCCTGTTCGCGCTCGGCGACGGCGGCGGGCGGGACGACGGGGGGCGGGCCTCCGCCGGCACGGGCAAGATCCGGAATCGCGTCGATCGCCGCGGCGGCGCTGCCGAAGCGACGGACGAGCTGGCGGTAGCTGACCGGGCCGATGGAGGGCGTGCGGATCAACCGCAGCCGCGCGATCGCATTATCCATCGACAGGCGCGGGATCCGCGCTCTTGCCGCCACCGACGCGCGGTTCGGTCCCGTCGATCAGCCGCGCGATATTGGCGCGGTGTTTCCACAGGACGATGCCGGCCAGCGCCATCAGCAGCGGCACCAGGTCGAACCGCCCCAGCATCGCGGCAGTCACTGGCGTGCTGAGCGCGGCGCCGATCCCCGCGAGCGAGGAGATGCGCGTGATCGCGAGCAGCCCCAGCCACAACAGCGCGAAGACGAGGCCGAGCGGCCACCACAGCCCCAGCACGACGCCCATCATGGTCGCCACCCCCTTGCCGCCGCGGAAGCCCAGCCACACGGGATAGCAATGGCCGACGAACGCCGCGGCGGCGGCGACCGGCCCCATGCCGGGCATGACGTGCTCGACCAGCAGCACCGCCACCAGCCCCTTGGCGAGATCGAGCAGCAGCGTCGCCGCGGCCAGCCCCTTGCGCCCGGTGCGCAGCACGTTGGTCGCGCCGATATTGCCCGACCCGATGTTGCGCAGGTCGCCCGCGCCGGCCATGCGGGTCAGGAGCACGCCGAACGGGATCGCCCCGAGCAGATAGCCGAGCACGACGGCGACGAGCAGCGGTGTCCAGGCGATGGTGGTCGTCAAACTCTGCTCCCCTTTTGTTCGGTTCCTACCCCATATGGAGGGGGCATGCCAATGGGGGCGAGCGTACCCGTCACTCCGGACCACGTCCGGGGTGACGATGGATACGGTTCGCCGTAGACGGCATCCGATGAGCGACGCGCGGCCGATCCTGTTCTTCGATTCCGGTGTCGGCGGCCTGTCGGTGGTCGCGCCGACGCAGGCGCTGTTGCCGCGCGCGCCGATCGTCTATGCCGCCGACTCGGCTGGTTTTCCCTATGGCACCCGCAGCGAGGGCGAGATTGCGGCGCGGGTGCCCGCGCTGCTGGGGCGGCTGGTGGAGCGGTATCGTCCGCGGCTGGTGGTGATCGCGTGCAACACCGCCTCCACAATCGCGCTGCCCGCGGTACGCGCCGCGCTGGACGTGCCGGTGGTGGGGACGGTGCCCGCGATCAAGCCGGCGGCGGCGATGAGCGCGACGCGGGTGATCGGCGTGCTGGGCACCGAGGCGACGGTGCGCCAGCCCTATGTCGACGATCTGGCGGCGCGGTTCGCAGGCGACTGTACCGTGCTGCGCCACGGATCGGCCGCGCTGGTGGAACTGGCGGAGGCGGCGCTGGCAAGGGAGGCGCCGTCGCCGGATGCGGTGGCGGCGGAATTGCAGGGGCTGTTCGGGCAGCCCGAGGGGGGGCGGATCGACGTGATCGTCAACGCCTGCACGCATGTCCCGCTGCTGGAGCCTCAGATGGCGGCGGTGGCGCCCGCGGGCGTGCGCTTCGTCGACGGCGGGCCGGGGATCGCGCGGCGGATCGCGGCGTTGACCGATGCACAGGACTGGCCCGAGTCAGCGCCCCCGGCGCGGCTGGCGTTCACCCGGCTGGGCGAGCGCGAGCGCCGGATCGCCGCCGGGCTGGCGGCGCGGGGGTTCGCGACCGCGGAGGCGCTGTAGGGGGCGGGGTGAAGGGGGTGGGACGATTTGTCCAACCGCTCGATCACTGAAAGCGCGCATCTGCGCTGGAAATCGCAACCTTTGCCGGGTAATGCGGCGCGCATGATAAGCGAGGGCAGAGAGGCGCGCGCGGTGGATTATTCCCGCGTGTTCACGCAGGCGATCGACCGTCTCCACGCGGAGGGCCGCTATCGCGTCTTCATCGACATCCTGCGCAACAAGGGGATGTTCCCCAATGCGCGCTGCTTCGCCGGGCACAACGGGCCGAAGCCGATCACGGTGTGGTGCTCCAACGATTACCTGGCGATGGGGCAGCACCCCAAGGTGATCGCGGCGATGGAGGAGGCGCTGCACGACGTCGGCGCCGGCTCCGGCGGCACGCGCAACATCGGCGGCAACACGCACTACCATGTCGACCTGGAGCATGAACTCGCCGATCTGCACGGCAAGGAAGCAGCATTGCTGTTCACCAGCGGCTACGTCTCCAACGAGGCCACGCTGTCGACGCTGGCGAAGGTACTGCCGGGCTGCATCATCTATTCCGACGAGCTGAACCACGCCTCGATGATCGCAGGGATTCGCAACGCGGGCTGCGAGAAGCGCGTGTTCCGCCACAACGATGTCGCGCATCTGGAGGAGCTGCTGGCCGCCGACGATCCCGCGGCGCCCAAGCTGATCGCGTTCGAGAGCGTCTATTCGATGGAGGGCGATGTCGCCCCGATCGCGGCCCTGTGCGATCTCGCCGACAAGTACAATGCGCTGACCTATCTGGACGAGGTCCATGCGGTCGGCATGTACGGCCCGCGCGGCGGCGGCATTTCCGAGCGCGACGGCGTCGCCGACCGGCTGACCATCATCGAGGGGACGCTGGGCAAGGCGTTCGGGGTGATGGGGGGCTATATCGCCGCCGATCGCACGATCGTCGACGTGATCCGTTCCTATGCGCCGGGCTTCATCTTCACGACGTCGCTGTCGCCGGTGCTGGTCGCGGGCGTGCTGGCGAGCGTGCGCCATCTGAAGCAGTCGAGCGTCGAGCGCGACGGGCAGCAGGCGTCGGCCGCCTTGCTGAAGGCGATGATGCGCGATGCCGGGCTGCCGGTGATGATCGGCGAGACGCATATCGTGCCCGTCATGGTCGGCGACCCCGTGAAGGCGAAGAAGATCAGCGACATTCTGCTCGCGGAATATGGCGTGTACGTGCAGCCGATCAATTATCCGACGGTGCCGCGCGGGACCGAGCGGCTGCGTTTCACCCCCGGCCCGGCGCATGACGAAGCGATGATGCGCGACCTGACCGCCGCGCTGGTCGAGATCTGGGACCGGCTGGAGCTGCGACTGGCGGCGTGAACACGGCGCATCGGCCCGGCGGGCGGCCGGGGCGATGCGCGATTTCGAACCCGATCGTTCGGGCTGTCTTCGAAATCCATGATATCGTCGCGCGCCGTGGCCTTGGCGACATCGGCGGGGGAGCCCGATGGAGCCCTGACCCGGCGGTACGGTCGGGATTCGGGATGCACCGGGGTTGCGGGTGCGCGGTCGGAACGCGATGTTGCCGGCAAAGAAGAGGAGCCTTCGCGATGCGCGCTATGATCGTCGGTACCCCGGCCACGCTCGACACGTTGACGGCGGTCGACCTGCCCGGGATCGATGCGCCGGGGGCGGGGGAGATCGCGGTGCGGATCCGCGCCAGTTCGCTCAACTTCCACGACTATCTGGTGGTCAACGGGACGATCCCGACCGAGGATCGCCGCATCCCGATGTCGGACGGCGCGGGCGAGGTGATCGCGGTGGGCGCGGGGGTGAGCGAATTCGCGCCCGGCGATCATGTGGTGTCGATCTTCCACCCCCGCTGGCAGGCGGGCGCGATGCCGGAGGCACATTTCCGCCACGTGCCGGGCGACGGCGTCGACGGCTATGCGCGCGAGACGGTGGTCACGCCCGCGACTTGGTTCACGAAGGCGCCCAAGGGCTATTCGCCGCTCGAAGCCGCCACGCTGACCTGCGCGGGCGTGACCGCGTGGCGCGCGCTGGTCCCGGACGGTCCGACGCTGGCGGGACAGACGGTGCTGGTGCAGGGCAGCGGCGGCGTTTCCATCTTCGCGCTGCAATTCGCCAAGGCGATGGGGGCGAGGGTGATCGCGACCTCGTCCAGCGATGCGAAGCTGGAGCGGCTGACCGCGCTGGGGGCGGATCACGTCATCAACTATCGCACCACCCCCGAATGGGGGCGCGCAGCGTACCAGCTGTGCGGCGGCGTCGACCATGTCGTCGAGATCGGCGGGCCGGGCACGCTGCCGCAATCGATCGAGGCGATCGGGATCGGCGGGCATATCGCGCTGATCGGGGTGCTGACCGGCGTATCGGGGGAGATTCCGACCGCCCGGCTGATGGGCAAGCAGGGCCGGTTGCAGGGGGTGAGCGTCGGATCGCGGCGCGACCAGCGCGACATGATCGCCGCGATCGAGGCCAACGACCTGCGCCCGGTGATCGATCGCAGCTTTCCGCTGGAGGCGCTGGCGGACGCGTTCCGCCATCAGGAAAGCGGCGCGCATTTCGGCAAGATCGGCGTCGAGATCGGCTAGGACGGATCGAGGTCCGGCGGCCTGGCTTGCTCTCGCGTGATGCTTGCGAGGGCGCCGGGAACGGGTGAATCGGTCGGCGATCGCACTGTTCCCTGCGAGGGCCGAAGCCCAGGATCAGGCAGAGAAACGCCTTATGGGACCGGCAACCCCGGGCTCCTGCCTGCGCAGGAGCACATCGAAGACGTTAGCAAAGATCCCGCCTTTGCCGCCAAAAGGGAGTGACCGTCGCGCGGACCGGCTCAGGCGGAGCGCAGCTGCGACAGCTGGCGGGCGAGGACCTTGACCGCGATCGCGGCGGCGCCGACGCGGCCGATCGCGGAGGCGGCGCCATTGGCGATGTCCGCGATGTCGGTGGTGATCGTCACCATCTCCTGAGAGGTGCGGCGCTGGGTGGCGGCCTGCTCCAGCGCGTGGGCGAGGATCAGATCCTGTTCCTGAACGAGCGATCCATAGCCCAGCGCGACCTGGTTCGCGACGCGGATGCGCGAGGCGATGTCCACCGACTGATGCCCGATCCGGTCGGTCGCACGCTTCGACCGGCCGGCCAGCGTCGACATCTCCGAGGCGACCGCGGCGAAGGCGCTGCTGCCGGAGCCGGCGCGCGCCGCCTCGATCCGCGCGTTGAGGCTGAGCGTATGGCTCTCCTTCGCGAGCGCCGCCATGATGTCGCTGATCGCGGCGACGTCGGCGATCGATGTTTCGAGCGCGTCGATGACCGGCTTGTTCGTGGCGAGATCGGCACGCGCGGCCGCCAGGGCCGTCGTCTGTGCGCGGACGCCGTCCTCGATCGCGCCGGCGGCGTCGCTCAGCCGGGCGGCGAGCATCTCGACGCGTTCGGCCTGATCCACCAGGCCGCGCATCGCGCCGGTCGCGACTTCGGCCTCCTGCGCAACGCATCCTGCGATGTCGATCAATCGAGCGGCCATGCCGCCCAGCCGATCGTCCCCTCCGGCCCCGGTCGCGGGGATCGTCGCGCTCATGCCGCGGCTGCCGCGCGGTGCGTCAGCAGCATCGTCTCCGCCAGCACGGCATAGCCGGCGCGCCAGGCCGCCTCGGTCTCCGCATCGAACGCGGGACCGAGCGTGCCGCGCATCGTCTCGATCAGCGCGTTGCCGACCGCGGCGTAGTGACGTTCGCGCGCACCGTAGCGGATGTGACGGATCGCCAGTTCGCGCGCGACGGGAACGATCCGGTCGAGCCGGTCCAGCGCATCGACCATCGTGGTCAGCGTCATGAACAGCTTGCGTCCCTGCGCCGTCAAGTCGGTGCCGAAGAGCTGGCGCGTTTCGGGCTCCATCGCGAACAGCCGCTCGTAGAAGGCGGCCCCCGTCGCGTCGGACAGCGGCAGCACGGCAGCGAAGCTCTGTTGGACCAAGTCGATCTGGCGTGCGGTAAGCATGTCGCCGGATAGCGCCGAAAGCCCTCCTGTCCGGTTAACATGGATTGATTATCCCGCCGCTGCCGGCAGCATCGCTGGCACGCCGAGCGTCGGGTCCGAAGTGTTCGCGCCATCCGCATGCGGCGCGGCGGCGCTGCAGCACGACGCGACGCGGCCGG
>CAJYKB010000071.1 GCA_913774925.1 uncultured Sphingomonas sp.
TGGACGGCCATGGGGGGCTGCGTGCTCCGTACTGCGATGGTGCGAAAAGTTCCGCCGCATGTAGGGGGCCGACGCGGCGTTGGCAAACGCCGCGACACCCGATACGCCAGCGATCATGACCCACCGCCTCGCCGCCACGCTCGCCGCCTCCGCCGCGCTCCTCGCCCTCCCCGCCATGGCGCAGCGAACCGCCCCGCCCGTTCCCGCCGCGGTCGATCCGCAGGTGGCGGCGCTGCGCGATGCCGCGCTGAAGGACGATGTCGCCTATGCCATCGTCGAGGGGCTGACGACCGAGGTCGGCCAGCGCATGGCCGGCACCGAGGCGGAGGCGCGCGCCCGCACCTGGGCCAGGGCGAAGCTGACCGCGCTGGGTTTCGCCAACGTACGGGTCGAGACCTATCAGATGCCGGTCTGGGTCCGCGGCGAGGAGGAAGGCGAGATCGTCGCCCCCGTGCCGCAGAAGCTACACCTGACCGCGCTGGGCAATTCCGGCGCCACCCCGGCGAAGGGGATGACCGCGGAAATCGTCGTCTTCCCCACCTACGGCGATTTGGCCCGTGCCGCGGACGGCAGCTTGACGGGCAAGATCGCCTATGTCGGCAATACGATGGCACCGACGCAGGACGGCTCCAGCTACGGCATCGCCGGCGCGGCGCGGTTCGTCGGGCCGGCACTGGCCGCGAGGAAGGGCGCGGCGGCGATCGTGATCCACTCGATCGGCACCGATCATCACCGCCTGCCGCATACCGGCACCACCAATTTTCCCGACGGCGTGACCCCGATCCCCGCTGCCGCGCTGTCGGTGCCCGATGCCGAGCTGATCGAGCGGCTGGCGGCACGCGGGACACCGCTGCGGATGCGGCTGCTGCTGACGCCGAAGCAGGTGGGTACGCGCGAATCGGGCAACGTCATCGCGGAAGTGCCGGGCACCGATCCGGGCGCGGGCATCGTCCTGATCGGTGGGCACCTCGACAGCTGGGATCTCGCCACCGGCGCGATCGACGATGCCAGCGGGGTGGCGATCACCGCCGCCGCAGCGAAGCGTATCCTCGACAGCGGGCATCGCCCGCGGCGCACGATCCGCGTCGTCTGGTTCGGCGCGGAGGAGGTCGGCGGCTACGGCGGGCGCGACTATCAGAAGCGGCACGGTAGCGAGCGCCATGCCGCCGCGGCGGAAAGCGACTTCGGCGCCGACCGCGTCTGGCGCTTCCAGACGACGCTGCCCGCCACCGCCGCCCCCGTGGCGGATCGCCTCGCCAGCGCGCTCGCACCGCTGGGGATCGTGCGGGGCGCAGGCGGCGGCGGCGACGGCGCCGACATCGGACCGACGATCCGCACCGGGGTGGCGGGCATCGACCTCAACCAGTCGGGGCTGGACTATTTCGATATCCACCATACGCCTGACGACACGCTCGATCGCGTCGAGCCGGAGGCGCTGCGCCAGAACGTCGCGGCGTGGACCACGATGCTGGCGATCGTCGCCGACGCGCCGGAGGAAATCGGGCCGGTCACGCGGCCATGACCGCCCCCATCGGACATCCCGTGACGGGACGGCGATGTGTCGCGATGGGTATATTCGGTTCGCCGCAACCTTTCTGAAGGATGAATTTTACGATTGACCCCCGTAATCGGTAGGGTATTGCGAGCGTTCGCGACGGCGTTGGGGTCGGGCGCGATTGGTTTATGCTGCTTGGGAGCATCCCTATGAAGAAGATCCTGCTCGTTGCCGCCGCTGCTGGCCTGATGTCGGTCGCTGCTTGCTCGAAGACCGAGACTCCGGTCGAGAACAACGCCGACATGGTCGCCGACAACCTCGACGCGATGGCCGACAACCTGGCCGACGTCTCGAACACCACCGCCAACCCGTTCGCCGAGGACAATGCCGAGGCGGCTTCCGAGAACCTGGCGGCTGCCGCGGACAACGTCCGTGAGGCTGGCGAGGCAGCGGCCGAGAACGCCAAGTAATCGGCTGACCTGACCGGTTCGGACCAGCGCCATGCGCTTGCTGGCTGGCCTGCTCGCCATCACCGCGCCCCTGGGCACGGCGGCGTGCGACCGCGCTGCCGAACCGGAATCGGTCTCCAACAATGCCGAGGCGGTCGCCGATGCGCTGGAGCGCAAGGCGGACAACCTTGAGGCGATGGCGGATGCCAGCGCCAATGCGTCGGCCGCGGCGATGCTCGAAGGAGCCGCCGACAATCTCGATGATGCCGCGGACAACGTCCGCGACGCGACCGGGAACGCCTCCTGATGGCAGGACGGCATGACGTGGCACGAAATTAAGGGGCATCTTCGGATGCCCCCTTTTTTGTCGGGCTTCCCGCTTGCGCGCCCGCCGGCCGCAGCCTAACCGAAGCCTTCGCGTCGGGGAGTGGCGCAGTCTGGTAGCGCGCCTGCTTTGGGAGCAGGATGTCGCAGGTTCGAATCCTGTCTCCCCGACCAAGTTCTACGGCATTTCGGTGTCCCCCCGTGGATCGGTTTACACCCGGTTTACGTGACCGCGGCGCTCCGTTCGCATGTTGACGGATCCCAGGCCCGCCGCCCGCTCCCCCTCGGCGTCGCTCCGTTCCACGACGAACATTCGTATTGATCGACATCAGCCCGCCCGCGTCCTTTCGCGCGTCCTGTCGTTGACGACCGCCGGACGATGCCGGCGCCGCAGAGGATGATACGATGGCTGTCGCATTCGCCGGAACGATGAACGCGATCAACCGCGGGCTTGAAGGTACGAAGCCGGCCAAAGGCGCGACGATGGTCGAGGATTGGGAAGCCGCGCTGGCGGAGGTCGACACGCCGGGGGCGAAGGGTATCCTGCGCGACCTGGCGTCGCTGCGCAAACAGCTGGAGAAGGATGCGCCGGACGCGGACCGCGTCCACGACCTGCTCCACCGCCTGGGCGCCGCGACCACGAAGATCGCCGACAAGGCCGACACGTCGCAGGACAAGCTGAAGGCGCTCGGCGAAGCCTTGAGCGAGGCGGGCGAGGAGCAGCCCGACGAGGCCGACGACGCAGAGGCCGCCGCCGCTCCGAAGCGCGCGCGCAGGAAGTGATCGGTCGAGGCGGGGTGATGCCCCGCCTCGCCTCTCCGTCATCCGCCCCCGCTCCGCCGCCGGCACAACAGTCGCTTGCCTGCGACCGCGCCCGCTTTACCAAGGGGTGATCCTGCCCTTTCGTTTGCGGAGCTTGCCGATGAGCGTGTCCAGCCTCTTCTCCCCCTTTCGTCACAAGTCGCTCAGCCTGCCCAACCGCATCGTCATGGCGCCGATGACGCGCTCGCACTCCCCTGGCGGGGTGCCGACCGCGGAGGTCGCGAGCTACTATCGCCGCCGCGCCGCGGCCGACGTCGGGCTGATCGTCTCCGAGGGGACGGGCGTGAACCGCCCCGCCTCGCTCAACGACCCCGACGTGCCGCGCTTCCACGGCGAGAAGGAGCTGGCCGGCTGGCAGCGTGTGATCGACGAGGTTCACGCGGTCGGCGGCGTGATGGCGCCGCAATTGTGGCACGTGGGCGCGGTGCGTACGCGATCGGAAAGCTGGTCGCCCCCCGGCCCCTATGACAGCCCGTCCGGCCTGTCGCGCCCCGGCAAGTCGTTCGGCCAGCCGATGGCCGATCACGAGGTCGCGGACGCGATCCAGGCCTTCGCCACCGCCGCGGCTGATGCACAGCGGCTGGGCTTCGAGGCGGTCGAGTTGCACGGCGCGCACGGCTATCTGATCGACCAGTTCTTCTGGGAGGGCACGAACGAGCGCGCCGATCCCTATGGCGGTCCGTCGCTGGTCGAGCGGTCGCGCTTCGCTGCCGACATCCTGAAGGCGGTGCGCGCCGCGGTCGGCCCCGACTATCCGATCATCATCCGGCTGAGCCAGTGGAAGCAGCAGGATTACGCCGTCCGCATGGCGCAGTCCCCGGCCGAGATGCAGCAGTGGCTGCGCACGCTGGTCGATGCGGGCGCCGACATCCTGCATTGCTCGCAGCGCCGCTTCTGGGAACCGGAGTTCGAGGAGGACGGCTCGGACCTGAATTTCGCGGGCTGGGCCAAGAAGCTGACCGGACAGCCGACGATCACGGTCGGTTCGGTCGGGCTGTCGGGCGAGTTCATCGCCGCCTTCGGGGGCGAGGGGTCGGAGCCCGCCTCGCTCGATGAGCTCCTGCGCCGCCTCGACCGCGGCGACTTCGATCTGGTCGGAGTCGGGCGCGCGCTGCTGCAGGATCCGGACTGGGCGACGAAGGTGAAGGAAGGCCGCAACGACGAATTGCAGCCGTTCCGGCGCGAGGCGCTGGCGACGCTCTCCTGACGGGGGCCGGGCGGGCTACAACCCCGCCCGGTCGATCATCGTGGCGATTTCCGGCGGCAGCTCGGCCGCTTCCTTGGGCAACAGGCGGTTGAGCGCGGTCTGCACCCGCTTGCGCGCCGTCTGATAGGCCTTGTGGCGGACCACGCGCGTCGCGTTGGTCCGCCACGACGAACTCTCCCCGAGCAGCGCTTCCCATCTGGCTTCCTCCGCCTCCAGGATCGACAGCGCCAGACGGAGGCCGTCGCGCCGCCCGCGCCTGAAATCCTCCGTCTCCATCAGTGCCCGCTCGCCGTCGCGGCGCCGATGCCGGTTTCGGAGCGGACGCGCTGCGCGACATAGCCGCCGCGATCCACCGCTGCGCGCCCGCTGCGATCGAACAGCGACACCAGCCAGATCGTCGCGAACGCCGCAGGCATGGAGAAGATCGCGGGCGAGCCATAGGGGAAAATCGGCGCGGCATGCCCCAGCACCGCGACCCAGATCGCGGGCGACAGGATGGTCAGCCCCAGCGCCAGCGCCAGCCCGACCGCGCCTCCGGCGACCACGCCGCGCGTCGTGCAGCCGCGCCACAGGATCGACAGCAGCAGGACCGGGAAGTTGGCCGACGCCGCCATGGCGAAGGCGAGGCTGACCATGAACGCCACGTTCTGCCTTTCGAACAGCACCCCCAGCGCGATCGCGACCACCGCCAGCACCACCACCGTGATGCGCGACACCCGCAGCTCGGCCGCCTGGTCGACGCGGCCGCGACGAAACACACTGGCATACAGGTCGTGGCTGACCGCCGACGCGCCGGACAGCGTCAACCCGGCGACCACCGCCAGGATCGTCGCGAACGCCACCGCGGAGACGAACCCTAGGAACAGGTCGCCCCCGACCGCATGCGCCAGATGCACCGCTGCCATGTTGCCGCCGCCGCGCAGCAGCCCCTGCGCATCGAGATAGCCGGGATCGGTGCCGACCAGCACGATCGCACCGAATCCGATGACGAAGGTCAGCAGATAGAAATAGCCAATCCACCCCGTCGCCCACAGCACCGATGTCCGCGCGGCCCTGGCATCGGGCACGGTGAAGAAGCGCATCAGGATGTGCGGCAGCCCCGCGGTGCCGAACATCAGCGCCAGACCCAGCGAGATCGCCGATACCGGATCCTTGATGAACCCGCCCGGCCCCATGATCGCGCGCCCGGCCGCACCCGCATCCGCCGGACTCGCGCCCTTCGCGACGGCGGCCGCGGTCTTCGCCTCGACCGCGCGGGCGAACAGCGCCTCGGGCGATCCGAATTGCCACAGCACCGCCGCCGCCATGAAGCTGGCCGCGCCCAGCAGCAGCACCGCCTTCACGATCTGCACCCAGGTCGTCGCCAGCATCCCGCCGAAGAGGACGTAAAGCGTCATCATCACGCCCACGATCGCCACTGCATACGGATAGGGCACGCCGAACAGCAGCCGGATCAGCTGCCCCGCCCCCACCATCTGCGCGATGAGGTAGAACAGCACGACCAGCAGCGTGGACACCGCGGCCAGCGTGCGCACCGGCGTCTGCGCGAAGCGGAACGACGCCACGTCGGCGAAGGTGTAGCGCCCCAGATTGCGCAGCCGCTCCGCCATCAGGAAAAGGACGATCGGCCAGCCAACCAGAAAGCCGATTGAATAGATCAACCCGTCATAGCCATCCGCGAAGATCTGCGCCGAGATACCCAAAAACGACGCCGCCGACATGAAGTCGCCTGCGATCGCGAGCCCGTTCTGGAAACCCGTGATGCCCCCGCCCGCGGCATAGAAGTCGGCCGCGGTGCGCGTCCGCCCTGCCGCCCAGCGCGTGATGCCCAAGGTCAGCAGCACGAAGCTCGCGAACATCGCCAGCGCGGGCCATCCGGTGCCGCCGCTCACCGCGCGAACTCCGCGACGATCGCCGCCACCTCGGCGTCGAATTCGCGATTGGCGCGATAGACGTAGAAGCCCGTGAGCGCGATCGCGAGCAGGATGACGCCCAGCCCGATCGGGATCCCGACCGAGGTCGCGCCGCCCGCCAGCGACCGTGCCAGCAGCGGCTTGTCGAACGCGACCAGCAGCACATAGCCGAGATAGGCGACCAGCATGATCCCGGTCAGCGCGACACCCAGCCGCCCACGCCGCCGCACCAGCCGGCGATAGCGCGGATCATCGGCCAGCCGCTCCAACGCGTGATCGTCGATCTCCATCGCCACCTCCCCCACCGGCCGCCCGGCGCCGCGAGGTGTCTGTCATGCCCGCGTCCGCCGCGCTTGACGATCACCTATCGATCGAGCGGCCGTCGCGCGTCACGGGCGAGGCGCCCACGCCGCGGCGGATCGCCGACTTCCCCTACATTGGGACCACAGAAGGATGGCTGTACCCCGCCGTCGTCATCGACCTGTTCTCGGGTCCGGTCGACGGCTGGTCCCTCCGCCGGGCTCAGGACAGGTATGAGCGACGGTGAGATCGCCCCGCTTGTCCTGGCGGCGCGGGCAGTGCGACGCTCCGCTGCACCACTTGGACCACGATAGCCAATATACGAGCGAGACGTTCCAGCGGCAGACCGCCGACAACGGCATGACGTGCGCATGAGCCGGTCGGGGAACGTCTGGGACAACGCCGCGATGAAAAGCTTCTCTTCCTCACTGACGAACAAGCGGATAGGGCGTCGAACTTACCGCATGCGCCATCACGCGAATTCCGCCTATGCGATCCTTCGCGCACGCGGCATGAAGCTGGGCAAGCGCGACTTCATGGGCATACCGCGGATCAAGCGGTGAGCGCGGCTGTACGGATGGGTGGCGGTTGCTGCATTCCTGGGCCCAGTCT
>CAJYKB010000072.1 GCA_913774925.1 uncultured Sphingomonas sp.
GAAGGTCACGCGCCAGAAGATCCCGGTCAGCGACCTGCCCGAGGATTTCATGAAGCAGGCCGAGCAGCTCAAGGCACAGCGCGTCAAGACGATCGGTGCCGATCCCGCGCCCCGCGAGGATCGCCCGCGTCAGCAGCGCGGCCCGGCCCGCCCGAAGGCGAGCCACGCGCCGCGCGCGACCCCGGGTTCGGCGCAGGGCGGACGCAACTACGCCAACGCCAGCGCGGGCGGCGGCGGTGCCCGTCGCAGCCGTGGCGGACGCGGCCGTGGACGCAGCGGCGGCGCTTCGGCCAGCGCGTAACGTTCACCGGTCTGGTCCCGGGTCAGGCCCGGGACCGTCGACAGCAGCGTGTACGACTGCCGTTGCGCTGTACGTCCGTTCGCCCGGAGCCTGTCGAAGGGCGTGTTCCAGGCACGTGCTTCGACAGGCTCAGCACGAACGGTTCAGGTTGAAGCCCGGCTAGGGCTTGGGTGACGTCCCACGCTCGTGCTCGGTGGTCGCCCGCGACGGCTAGCGCGCGCCGCTACCGTGCCGCCTTGCGCAACGCCAGCCGCACCAGCGCGTCCAGCGACGCGACCTCGCCCAGTTCCTCTTCCGCCGCCGCCACCGCGCTCGCGGCCTCCGCCGGGCGGAAGCCCAGATTGAGCAGCGCGGACACCGCGTCGGCGCCCGCGCCCACGGGCACGACCTGCGCCGCCGCTGCCGGCCCCAGCGCCACGCCGCCCACCTTGTCCTTCAACTCGCGCACGATCCGCTCGGCCAGCTTCGGGCCGACGCCGTTGGCGCGCGCGATCGTCGCCTTGTCCTGCGCCATCACCGCGCGGCTGATGTCGGCGGGTTCCAGCGCGGAGAGGATCGCGAGCGCGACGCGCGCGCCGACCCCCTGCACCCCGGTCAGCAATCGGAACCAGTCGCGCTCGGCGGCGCTGGCAAAGCCCACCAGCCGGATGAAGTCCTCCGCGACCAGCATATCGGTGAACAGGGTGGCGGCTTCGCCGACCGGGCCGATCGCGGCCAGCGTCCGCGCCGATGCGCCGACCAGATAGCCGACCCCGTGCACGTCGATCACCGCATGGTCGGTGCCGGTCGAGGCCAGGATGCCCTTGAGATGCGCGATCATGCGGCAGGGCGGTAGAACAAAGCGGGGGCTACGTCACGCCGTCTGTGCGCAGTTCCGAACGTCATTGCGAGCGAGGCGAAGCAATCCAGCGCCGGACCAGGACGCCCTGGATTGCTTCGCTACGCTCGCAATGACGACGAAGGGGCGTCCCACCGGAACGCCCCCGGCAATATCAGGCGACGGCCTGCTTCAGCGCGTCGACCAGGTCGGTCTTTTCCCAGGTGAACAGGTCACCCTCGGCATCGCGACCGAAATGGCCATAGGCAGCGGTCTTCGAATAGATCGGCTTGTTGAGCGACAGATGCTCGCGGATGCCCTTCGGGGTGAGGCGGACGAGCTGCGGCAGCGCCGCCTCCAGCTTCGCCTCCTCGACGGTGCCGGTGCCGTGCAGGTCGACATAGACCGACAGCGGCTCGGCGATGCCGATCGCGTAGGAAAGCTGGATCGTGCAGCGCTTGGCCAGGCCCGCCGCCACGACGTTCTTCGCGAGATAGCGCGCGACATACGCCGCCGAACGGTCGACCTTGGTCGGATCCTTGCCGCTGAACGCGCCGCCGCCGTGCGGGGCCGCGCCGCCATAGGTGTCGACGATGATCTTGCGGCCCGTCAGCCCCGCGTCGCCGTCCGGGCCGCCGATCTCGAACTGCCCGGTCGGGTTGATGTAGATCTTGGTGGCGTCGTCGATGAAGCCTTCCGGCAGCACGTCCTTGAACACGCCCATCACGTAGTCGCGCAGCACGGCGTACTTCGCCGCGTCGGCATTGTCGCCCTTTTCGCAATAGCCGGGCGCGTGCTGGGTCGAGACGACCAGCGCGGTCGCCTTGACCGGCTTTTCGTTCTCATAGTGCAGCGTCACCTGGCTCTTGGCGTCCGGCTCCAGAAACGGCGCGGCGCCGGAGTGGCGGTCGGCGGCCATCCGCTCCAGAATCTTGTGGCTGTAGTACAAGGTGGCGGGCATCAGGCCCGGCGTCTCGTCGGTCGCGTACCCGAACATGATGCCCTGGTCGCCCGCGCCCTCGTCCTTGTTGCCGCTCTCGTCGACGCCCATCGCGATGTGCGCGGACTGGCCGTGCAGCTCGTTCAGGAAGCGGAACTCGTTCCAGTGGAAGCCCGACTGCTCGTAGCCGATGCGCTTCACGGTCGCGCGGACGGTCGCCTCGATCTCTTCCTCGATGCCCGGCGCCCACTGATCGTTCTCGTACACGCCCTTGCCGCGGATCTCGCCTGCCAGTACCACCAGCTGGGTGGTGGTCATCGTCTCGCAGGCGACGCGCGCCTGCGGATCCTTCGACAGGAACAGGTCGACGATCGAATCCGAAATCTGGTCGGCGACCTTGTCGGGATGGCCTTCGGAAACCGACTCGGACGTGAAGAGGAACGACTGACGCATGGAGGCTCCGGGAGATAACGATATAAAGATAGCTTTATGTCGTTACCGCGAACGGCGCCGCAACGCAAATCCGGCGATGGTCAGCAGCACGCCGACGATCAACGCCGCCCAATTGCCCAGCCGGGAGAAGAGCGTCGGTGCGTCAGCGGGCGGGACCGGCACCACCGCCGCCCCGGCGACATGATGCGCCACGGTGCCGAGCAGCGTGCCGTCCGCGCCGATCACCGCCGAAATGCCGTTCGGCGTCGCGCGCACCACCGGCAATCCCTCCTCGATCGCGCGCAGCCGTGCCTGTGCCAGATGTTGCGGCGGACCCCAGCTTCCGAACCACGCGTCATTCGACGGATTGAAGATCAACCGCGGGCGGTGTGCCGGATCGACGACCTCGCCCGAGAAGATGATCTCATAGCAGAGCTGCATCCCGATCGCGCCGAACCCCGGCACCGTCATCGTTTCCGCCCCCGGTCCCGGCGCGAAGTCCATGTCGCCGGGCACCAGCCGCGACAGGCCCAGCGGCTTGAGCAGCCATGGCATCGGCAGATACTCGCCGTAGGGCACCAGATGCGCCTTGTCGTACCGCCCCCGGATCCGCCCGCGCGCATCGAGCGCGAAGACCGAATTGCTGGCGGTGGTCACATCGCCCTTGCTGTCGAATTGCAGCGCGGTGCCCCCAGTCAGCAGCATGTCGCGCGGCCCCAGCACCGATGCCATCCGCGTCCGCGTCAGCCACGGGCTGGTGTTGCCATAGACCCAATAGGGATAATCATCCTCGATGAAGTCGCGGATCACCCCCTCGGGCCACATCACCAGCCGTGGCGCCGCGCCGGGCATGCCCGACAGCTTGAGCAGCCGCGCGAGCATCATCGCCTGATCGCTCTCGCCGCGCTGGTCCTGCGGGACGTTGGGCTGGACGACCACGAGCCTCGGCGCGTCGGCGGCGGCGGGCGGCGGCGATGCGCGGTAGCTGAACGCTTGCGCGACGGTCAGGACGACGAATGCCGCAACGCCCGTCACCAATTGCCGCCGTCCCCGCAGGAGCAGCAACGCCCCCGCCGCCGCCACCGTCAGGCCGGACAGCGCATAGGTGCCGACCAACGTCGCCAGCCACGCCACCGGCTGCACCGGCACCCACATCACCGCCAGCGGATCCCACGCATAACCGGTGAACAGCCAACTGCGCATCCACTCGGTCAGGATCCAGCACGCGCCGAACAGCAGCACGAACCCCGCATCGATCCGCAGCCGGCGCGCCCGCCACGCCAACCCCGCGCACAGCGCCGGGAACACCGCCAGATACAGCGCCAGCGCGAACGGCGCGGCATAGCCGAGCCAGTGCGGCATCTGATCCTGGAAGGTGAAGGCGTGCTGAAACCAATTGTCGTTGATCGTGAAATGCCCGACCCCGAACGCATAGCCGCGCCACATCGCCTGGCGCAGCGTCGGCGCACGGTGGACCAGCGCGATCCATCCCGCGAACGCCGCGATCGCCAGCCACCAGAGCTGGAGCGGCGCGAATCCGCACGCCGCCGCGACGCCCAGCAGCAGCGCGGTCGACGCCGGATAGCGGCGCGGCAGTGCGTCGATCGAGGAACGGTAGGACAGGGCAGGGCTTCCTTCGCGCGGGTGGGCGTGACGTGTCGCGTCCTGCGACGCCGCGCGCGGCACCGCAAGCCATCCCCGCGAGGTAAGGCGTGACGATGACGGTTGCGAGGCGTATCGGTGCAGCATGACACGTCATGGAAGGATCGCATGAGCAAGCCGATCGAAGTGGACCTGCCGCACCAACTGGGCGTCGCCGGCGCGCGCGCGCGGATCGAGGGCGGACTTGGCAAGCTCGCCGGTTACCTGCCGGGCGGACAGGTGACCGAACATCGCTGGGACGGCGACACGATGTACTTCACGGTCGAGGGCATGGGACAGCGTGTCGCGGTGCGGCTCGACGTCGCGGAGCGCAACGTCCATGCGCTGTTCGAGCTGCCGGGGCTGCTCGGCATGTTCGGCGAGCAGCTGCGCGCCAAGTTGCAGAAGGACGGGCCGAAGCTGCTGGCGTAGCCGCCGAGCGCCCGTTTCCAAGGCGCCGTCATTGCGAGCGTAGCGAAGCAATCCAGGGACGGATCAGGACGCACTGGATTGCTTCGCTACGCGCGCGATGACGACATGTGCGTCAACCGCCCGGCCCGTCGACACCCGCGACGCCTCGTCGGGGCCGGCTGGTCCGTAACGACGTCTACTTCGCGGCGGCGGCCGCCTTCGGTACGACCGCCATCGTCCAGTCCTTTTCCGGCTTCAGATACTTCGCCGCCGTCGCCTGCAGCGATGCCGGGGTGATCGTCGTGAAGTCCCCGACCAACGTCTGGCTGGCCTCGATCCGCTTCGGATCGAACGTGCCGCCGCTGGTCTGGAGCAGCCAGAACTGATTCCCCGACGACGCGCGCGCCATATATTGCAGCATCGGCACGATCGTGCGGCGCAGCTCGTCGTCGGTGATCGGGGTCGACACCAGCTCCGCGGCGATCTGGCGTGACAGCTGGAAGAACAGCGGCACCTTGTCGGGCGCGACCTTGCCGATCGCGATCAGGCGGCCGCCGCCCGGCTGGCCCACCGGCCACTGGCTTTGCGCGCTGGGCGAGTAGCTGGCGCCCGCGACCGAGCGCAACCGATCGAACAGCCGGTCGGCGAACACCGCCGCCAGCACGTCGAGCCGTCGCTGCTCGGCATGGTCCGCCGATCCGCCGCCGGTCGGCCAGGCGATCACCGCCGCCGCCTGGTTGTCGTCGCCGTCGTGGGTGCGGATCACGGGAGTCGCGACATGCGCGGGGAAGCGCACGTCAGGCGAGCGCGGATCGTCGGCGCGGCGCGGCTTCAGCGCGCCGAAGCTCTTGGCCACCGCCGCGATCGCCTCGTCGGTCTTCACGTCACCGAATACGTCGACCTCGATCGGCCCCGTCGCCAGCAGCGGCTGCCATAGCTTCTTGAACGACGCGGCATCCAGCTTCTCGATCTGGTCGAGCGTGGGCAGGCCCCAGCGCGGGTCGCCGTCGCGCAGCAATCCCTCCAGATCGCGCGCCAGCACCCCGTCCGGCGACGACGACAGGCCGGCATAGCCCGCCAGCATCGCCGCGCGCGCACGCGCCACCGGCGCCTTGTCCCAGCGCGGCGCGGCCAGCTTCGCGGCCATCAGCGTCAGGTTGTCGGCATAATCGCCCGGCGTGGTCTGCGCACCGAACAGGAAGGCGTCGTCCCCGATATCGAAGTCCAGCCCCATGCGCCGTCCGGTGGTCAGCTGATCGAGATCGCTCTGGTTCAGCGACCCGATGCCGCTGGCGATCAGCGCATTGTCGCCCGCCCAGGCCGGGGTCGGCTTGTTCGACGGCAGCGCCTGATAGCCGCGCCCGAACCGCACGCGCAGGTAGACGCGGCCCGTCTCCGACCCGTTGGGATAGATCAGCGCGCGCACGCCGTTGGCGAACGTCACCTGCTCCATCGGCGGATCGCCGACGCGCGCCTGCGACACCGTCTTGCCCGGCGTCCCCAGCTTGGGCACGCGCGAGAAATCGACCGCCGCCTGCTGCGTCCGCTTGCCCGCCAGCTTCGACACGTCGGCCTTCATCGCGGCCGCCAGCCGTGCCGCCGCGGTCGGATCGGCGGTGCGCGTGTTGACCAGCGCGCGGTTCGCGTCCCCCTTGAACAGCCGGTTGGTGGATTCGACCATCGCGGCGGGGGTGAACATCCCCTTGGCGCGCGCCTGCACCAGGATGTCGTAGCTGGTCTGCGGCCCCGCCACCGTCTCGCGGATGTCGAGCGCGCTGACCATGTCATCGGCCTGTTTCGCGCCCGCCTCGACCCGCGCGGTGGCGACGTCGTTCTTCATCGCGGCATCGTATTCGGCCAGTTCGCGATCGATCTCGCCCTGCGTCGGCGGGGTGGCCATCGCATCGGCGACCACCGCGCGCACGTCCTTCAGCGCGGCTTCCCAGTCGTTGCCGATCGGGATGACGTTCATGAAGGTGCCGTTGGCGGAGCGCGACACGTCGTCGAGGTTGACCGACGCCTGGAGGAAGCTGCCCCCGGCGCGCGCGCGCGTCTCCAGCCGGCGGTTGATGACGCGCATCGCCAATTGGTCGACCATTCGCTTCTGATTGAAGACGATCGTGTCGCTCTGATATTTCCACGGGCGCAGCACGGCGGTGGCGACGACCGGGGGCAGCGACGGTTCGGCGATCGTGCTGGCGACCGGCTCGCCCGCCTTCGGCGTCCCGAAATCCGGGTCGGCGGGGTTGGCGCCCTTGCCCTGCCAGCCGCCGAAGTTCTTGACGATCAACTTCGCGGCGACGTCGGGATCGATGTCGCCGGAGATGATCACCACCGCGCGCGACGGGCGATACCAGCGATCGTGGAACGCCTGCACCGTCGCCGGGGTGGCGGCCTGCAGCGTCTTGATCGTGCCGATCGGCGAGCGGCTGGCGAGCGGCTGCCCGGCGAAGAAGGTCTGGCGCAGCGCGTCGCCGTACCGGACCTGCGGCCCCGGCGCCTCGCGCTGTTCGGCGAGCACCGCCGGGCGCTCGGCGGCGAGGCCCGCGTCGGTGATCGCGGGCGCCGCCATCATGCCGGAAAAGATCTTCAGGCTTTCGTCCAGCTTCACATCGGTCGCACCGGGCAGGTCGAGCTTGTAGACCGTCTGCGTCGGGGTGGTCGACGCGTTGGAGTCGCTGCCGAAGGTCGCGCCGAACCGCTGCCACACGCGCTTGGCCTCACCGTCGGGGACGTATTTCGACCCACGGAACGACAGATGCTCGATCAGGTGCGCGAAGCCCTGCTCCGCATCGGTTTCGTAGAGCGACCCCGCATCGATCCGCACGCGCACCGCGACCTGCCCCGGCGGCACCGCGTTGCGGCGCACGGCGTAGCGCAACCCGCTGGGCAGCGCACCGAAATGCCAGTTGGTATCTGGCGGAATGTCCGAATCGGCGAACAGCCACGGGCGGGTGTCGACCGGGATCGGGGCGGTCGCCTGCGTCGGCACCGCGCGGGTGGCGACCGGACCGGCCGGGGGCGTGCGCCGCGCCCGCTGCTGCGCGGGAAGCGGCAGCGCGACGGAGACGAGGAGAAGCGCGACGAGCGGCTTCGCGAGCGCGCGCGAATAAGGATGCATGTCGCGAGTGTAGGGTGCGGCGCGACCGGCGGCAACGCCCGCGCGCCTTTCTCTCGCCGCGCCCTGCCACGTTGTGGCCGCGATACCCGGCTAGGCGCGGCGCCTCCCCATCCACCGCGGAGGCGGGTAATCGATTGATCCGCAGGCAGAAGATGACGTTCGATGCGAAGATGACCGCCGCCGGCGCCCTGTCGCCGCGCGCGCTGCGCGCGCTGCGCCGCGACGGCGTGGTTCCCGACCGATCGTGGCCGATCCGCGTCGGGCGGCGGGTGCGGGGCGCGCTGGATCGCGCGATCGCGGCATCGTCGCTGGTGTCGAACGAGGCGGTGCTCGACGTCCGCGACTTCGCCTGGACCGCGCTGCTGCGCGAGCGGTGGCGCGAGATCCTGGCCGAGGCGCATGGCGTGGCGGGGCCGGGGGACGCGACGGGGCGATGGCGATCGGTCGCCCTGCGCGAACCCGGTGGCGCCCCCGCCGCCGCGCTGGCCCGCTGCCCCGTCACCGCCGCCGCGATCGCGCGCATCCCGGGGCTGGACGCGGCCGGCTTCTCGATCCTGCCCCCCGGCGCACACGTGCCCGTGCGGCGCGGTGAATCGAAGCGGGTCATCACCTGTCACCTCGCGCTGGTCGTGCCGCGCGATGGCGACGCGCGGATGCGCGTCCACGATCGCGTCGTGCGCTGGGCGGCGGGGGAGACGCTGCTGTTCGACGACACCTATGACCACGAGGTGTGGAACGACACGGGCGGCCCGCATGTCGTGCTGCTGGTCCGGTTCGAACGGCCCTTGCGGCATCCGGGCAAGTGGCTCGCCGGCCTCGTGCGCGGCGCGATGCGATCGCCGCTCCGGGCGCGATAGCGCGCGCGACGCCGATCTATGCGGCGCGAAACGATCGCTTTCGCATGCCGTGCTTGATCGCCCGGCGGCCACGCGCCACATGCACGCCATGCTGATCGAAACCGAAGCCACGCCGAACCCGGCGACGCTCAAGTTCCTGCCGGGCCGCACCGTGATGGATGCCGGCACCCGCGACTTCGCCACCCCCGAGGAGGCGGAGGCCAGCCCGCTGGCCGATGCGCTGTTCGGGCTGGGGGACGTCACCGGCGTGTTCTTCGGGCGCGATTTCGTGTCGGTCACCGCCGCGCCGGGCGCGGAGTGGCGCGACCTGAAGCCCGACGTGCTGGCGATCCTGATGGATCATTTCACCGCGCAAATGCCGCTGTTCCGCACCGGCGGCGCGGGGTTCAGCGTGCCGGCGGAGGAGGAAAGCTTCGCCGAGGATCCCGCCGACGCCGATATCGTCGCGCAGATCAAGGAACTGATCGACACGCGCGTTCGCCCGGCGGTGGCCAATGACGGTGGCGACATCGTCTATCGCGGCTTCGACAAGGGCAAGGTGTTCCTGCGCATGCAGGGCGCGTGCGCGGGCTGTCCGTCGTCCAGCGCGACGCTGAAGAACGGCATCGAGCAATTGCTGCGCTATTATGTGCCAGAGGTCACCGAGGTCCGCGCCGTCTGACGCGTCCCGCTTCCCCGACATACGGAGTTTTCGATGACCGCCCCGCTCGACGATGCCGCGCTCGACCAGTTGTTCCGCACCGCGCGCACCTTCAATCATTATCGCGACGAACCGGTGGGCGAGGACAAGCTGCACGCCATCTGGGAATTGATGAAGATGGGGCCGACCTCGGCCAATCAACTGCCCGCGCGGCTGGTGTGGTGCGTATCGGATGCGGCCAAGGAGAAGCTGGCCGCCGCCTGTTCGGAGAGCAATGCGGCCAAGGTGCGGAAGGCGCCGGTCAGCGTGATCCTGGGCATGGACGTGGAATTCCACGAACACCTGCCGACGCTCTATCCGCATGTCGATGCCAAGAGCTGGTTCGACGGCAATCGTGAACTGCGCGAGGCGTCGGCGTTCCGCAATTCGTCGCTTCAGGGCGGGTATCTGATCCTCGCCGCGCGTGCGCTGGGGCTGGATGTCGGGCCGATGTCCGGCTTCGATGCCGGGGCGGTCGACAAGGCGTTCTTCGCCGACACGCCCAACGTGCGGGCGAATTTCATCGCCACGCTGGGCTATGGCGATACCGCGACGCTCCACCCGCGCAATCCGCGCCCGGGGTTCGAGTTGTTCAATCGTATCGCCTGATGCGCACGCTGGTGATCGACACCGCGACCGCCGCCTGTTCGGTCGCGCTGTTCGAGGACGATCGGCTGATCGTGCACGCGCACGACGTGGTCGGGCGGGGCCATGCCGAGCGGCTGGTGCCGATGGTCGCCGCGCTGCCCGGCGGCGGGCGCGCGGATCGCGTGCTGGTCGACGTCGGGCCGGGCAGCTTCACCGGTATCCGGGTCGGCATCGCGGCGGCGCGCGCGCTGGCGTTCGGCTGGGGCGCAACGATCGCGGGATATGGCGCGCCGTCGCTGGTCGCGGCAGCGGCGCTGGCCGACGATCCGCGTCCGCTTGCGGTGGTGATGGAAGGCGGGCACGGTGAGGTCTTCATGCAGGGCTTTGTCGCTCCCTTCGTCGCGCTGGATGCGCCGCGCTCGCTGACCCCGGCGGCGGCGCTGGCGGCGCTGGCGGGACGCCGCGTGATCGGATCGGGTGTCCGCTGGCTGACCGCGCTCGACGCGGAGGTGGCGGGCGCCGAGGCGCTTCCCGATGCGCGCCACGCGCTTTTGC
>CAJYKB010000073.1 GCA_913774925.1 uncultured Sphingomonas sp.
TCGGGGTCCGAGATCTGCGGCACCTTGATGTCCGGCTCGATCCCGCCTTCCTGCACGCTCCGCCCGGACGGCGTGAAATAGCGCGCGGTGGTCAGGCGCAGCGCGGTGCGCGGCCCCAGTTGCAGCAACGTCTGTACCGATCCCTTGCCGAACGTCCGCTCGCCCATCACCAGCGCGCGATGATGGTCCTGCAACGCGCCCGCGACGATCTCGCTGGCGGAGGCGGTGCCCGCATCGGTCAGCACGATCACCGGCAGCCCGTGCGCATCGTCGCCCGGCTTCGCATAATAACGCTGCGTATTGGCCGCCTCGCGCTCGCGCTGCGACACGATCTCGCCTCGCTCCAGGAACGAATCCGCCACCGCGATCGCCTGATCGAGCAGGCCGCCGCCGTTCTCGCGCAGGTCGACGACATAGCCCAGCGGGCGATGCCCCAGCGACTTGTCGATCGCCATGATCGCGGCGCGCGTGTCCGCGCCGGTCTGTTCGGAGAAGGTATTGATGTTGATATAGCCGACGTCGCCCTTCACCTCCCACTTCACCGGGCGCTGGACGATGACCTCGCGGACGAGCGTGACGACGATCGGCTTGTCGCGGCCGGGGCGCACCAGCGTCAGCGTCACCTTGCTGCCCGGCCTGCCCCGCATCTGCGCGGTCGCCTCGTCCAGCGTGCCGCCGTAGATCAGCTTGCCGTCGATATGCGTGATATAGTCGCCGGACTTAATGCCCGCCCGACCCGCCGGCGTATCCTCCTGCGGCGCGACCACCTTCACCGCGCCGTCCTCCATCGACACGGTCAGGCCCAGCCCGCCATAGCTGCCCTGCGTCTGGATGCGCAGATTGTCGAAATCGGACCCGTCGACATAGCTGGAATGCGGATCGAGCGCGGCGAGCATGCCGTCGATCGCGCCCTTCATCAGCTGTTCGTCGGTGACCTTGTCGACATAATCCGCCTTCACGCGGTTGTAGACGTCGAGGAACTTGTCGAGTTCGCGGTAGCTGACGGTGTCGGCCGCGGCCATCGCCCCGGTGGCGACGGGGACCATCGCGATACCGGTGACCAATGCGGCGGCCTGAAGCAGTCTGGACTTCATACGAACGGATCGATCCTGCGACGAAAGAAGGCGAAACGCCGGTGTAGCGGAAAGGCGGGCGCGATCAAAGCGGGGTGGATGCAGCCCATGCCTCCGATCCCCCCATTCCGTGAGGAAAGGCCGAACGCGATCGGCCTACCCCACCGTTCGGGCTGAACGATGTAGAAGCACCGCCTCCATTGCCGGTCGCCGTCGACTTCGCCGAGGCCGAACGGAAGGTACGCACGACGTCACGATCGACACCCCAAAAGCCTCCTCGGCACGAGCGGGCGAGATATGGCTCCAACCGTCTGAACCCGCGCTGACCACTCACCCCACGAGCCGGGCGATGTCCATCGGTCGTCCCTGCCGCCGCAGTTCCACCGTCACGCGCGCACCGTCATTGACCGCGGCGCGCCCGATCGCCCCGCCCGCGGTCACCTCCTGCCCGGCCCGCACCGCCAGCTGGCCGAGGCCGGTAATCAGTGTCGTCCAGCCGTCGCCGTGATCGATGATGACCACCCCGCCGTAGCTGCGGAACGGGCGCGCATAGCCGATACGCCCCGCCGCCGGGGCCACCACCGCGGCACCGGGCGTCACCGCGAAGGTCAATCCCCGCGCGCGCACGCCGTCGCCCGATACCTCGCCCAGCCCCGTCACCAGTCGCCCCGCCACCGGCAGGCGATATGCCGGCACTGCGCGCGCGGTGGCTGCCGACGCGGCGGCCGGAGGACCGGGCAGCGCGACAACCTGCGCCAGCACGGCCTGCTCGCCGCCGATGCGCGCGATCTGTTCGCCCGTGTCTCGCACCACCTCCCCCAGCGCCAGCGCACGCTCGTCGCCCCCCTCTGCCGCGCCGCCGAGCGCGGCCAGTTGCTCGCGCGCCTCGACCAGCCGCCCGCGCCCGTCCTCCAGCGCGCGCGCTGCCACCGCGGCATTGTCCTGCAACGTCTGGGTCCGCGCCACCTGTGCACGCAAGGTCGCGGTCCGCTCCCTCAGCGCGGGCAGGGTGGTCGCCAGCACCGCCTGCACATGCACCAGGTCGTCGACGCTCCCCGGCCGCACCAGCGTCGCCAGCGCCGGACGCCGCGCCAGCGTGACCAGCGACCCCAGCGCCGCGGCGATCGGCGCCTGCCGGACGGCCAGTGCGCGGCGCTGCTCGCGAAGCAAAGCGCCGATCAGCGTCGCGCGCGTGCGACCGGCGGCGATCTCCGCCTCCGCCGCGGCGACGCGCGCCGCGACCGCCTGCTGCTGCCACCGCGCGCGTTCCGCCGGGTCGGTGGCGGCATCGGCACGCGCGTCGAAGGCGCGCGCCTGTTGCTGCGCGGTCAGCACCGCTGCCTTCGCCCGGATCAGGTCGTCACCGCTCGTCGACGCCCACGCCGCGCCGGTCGCCGCCAGCACGAGCGCCCCCGCCAGCAGAAGTCTCCCGCGCGTCATCCCTCGCGATGATACGGATGGTTGGCCAGGATGCTGGTGGCACGGAACAGTTGCTCCGCCAGCATCGCGCGCGCCAGCAGGTGCGGCCAGGTCGCGCGCCCGAACGACAGCAGCATGTCCGCCTCGCCCCGCTCCGCGTCGGAAAAGCCGTCCGCCGCGCCGATCAGGAAGCGCGCCTCGCGGACGCCGTCGTCGCGCCACCGTCCCAGCCGCTCCGCCAGCGCCATCGATGCCAGCACCTCGCCCTTTTCATCGAGCAGGATGCGACGCCCTTGCGCCACCGGACGGTCGGGCTCGCGTCCGCCACGATCGGGCAGTTCGCTGACGCGCGTCGGCCAGGCGACGCGCTTCATGTAGCGGTCGACCAGCTCGGCCTCGGGCGAGCGCCCGATCCGCCCGCGCGCGACGATGTGGAGCAGCATGTCGGCTGCTTCTGTGCGTCAGGCGATCCCCGCCGCGGGCGCTGCCGGCGCGTCGCCGAACGACCACATCCGCTCCAGATTGTAGAAGCTGCGGACCTCCGGGCGGAACAGGTGGACGATCACGTCGCCCGCATCGATCAGCACCCAGTCGGCATTGGGCAGCCCCTCGATCCGCGCGGAGCGACCGGTCTCGCCCTTGATCCGCTGCGCCAGCTTCGACGCCATCGACGCGACCTGGCGCGTGGAGCGGCCGCTGGCGATCACCATATGGTCCGCGATCGACGACTTGCCCGCGAGCGGGATCGAGATCGTGTCGACCGCCTGATCGTCATCCAGCGATTCCAGGACGAGCTTGTGCAGCGCCGCGATCGCCTCGTCGGATGACCGTTCTGGGACGGACGGGCGTTCGGGGGCGGACGACGGGTCGGTAGCGGGCAAGATGGCTCCTCAGATTGCCGGTATGGAAGGGGATATGGGATCGTCGACGTGCCGGTGCCAGTCGGGATCCTGCGCGCGCAGCTGCGTCGCGGATGTCGTGTCGGGGCGGAACCGCAGCATCACAAGCGCCGGAACGCTCCATTCGGCCCAGTCGCGTGACTGGCGTGCGGGCCGCCGAAAGCGCCGCAGCCACGCCATCGCGGGCGCCGCGAGGGCACGCGCATCATAGCCGGGGCGTGCCACGACCGCAATCGGCATCGTGCGTGCGATGGTACGCCACTGCCGCCAGCGGTCGAACTGCGCCAGATTGTCCGCCCCCATGATCCAGATGAAGCGTGTGCGCGGGTAGCGCCGCACCAGCGCGCGCAGCGTGTCGACGGTATAGCGCGTGCGCAGCCGCGCCTCGATCTCGGTCGCGCGGATCGGCGCCCGCCGCGCCATCCGCCGTGCCGAGGCGAGGCGGGCGGCCAGCGGCGCCATCCCCGCGGCGGGCTTCAGCGGATTGCCCGGCGACACGAGCCACCACGCCTCGTCCAGGTCGAGCGCGCGGATCGCCGCCAGCGTGACATGCCGATGCCCACGATGCGCCGGATTGAAGGAGCCGCCAAGCAGCCCGACGCGGCGGGTCATGGCTGCGCAAGCCAATTCTCGCGGCCATGTCGGACACGAAGAATCTGGACGCCGTCCTCAGCCACCCGATAGACGATGACGAAGCGGGTCTTGGGCACACACCACTTTCGCAGATCGTTCTCGACGATAGGCCCGGCCAACGGAAAGTCTGCGAGGAAGCGGCCGGCTTCCAGCGCCGCTCGGCCGGCGCGATCGGCGTAAGCCGGGTCGATCGCGGCGTAGAAATCATCGACCCGCGCAAGATCGTCGCGCGCCGGCGCGGTCCAGACGGCTTTTCTCATCCGGCGCGTCGGGCGGCAACACGCTCCTCGAACCAACGCTCCATCTGCTCCTGCGAATAAATGTCGCCGCGCTGCACCGCTGCGATCCCCGCCTGCGCGAAGTCGCCGAACCCTTCGTCATCGACGGCCGCGCGTCGGATCGCCTCCGCCGCGAAGACGGCAGGGCTGACGCCCTCACGCCGCGCCACCTCCTCCACCAGCGCCAGCGTTGCGGCATCCAGCGGCGCGGTGATCGAGGTCGGCGCGTTCACGGCCGCACCTGCCCGGTGCCGCGCCCGATCCATTTGTAGGTCGTCAGCCCCTCCAGCGCGACCGGCCCGCGCGCGTGAAGCCGCCCGGTGGCGATGCCGATCTCCGCACCCAGGCCGAATTCGCCGCCATCGGCGAACTGGGTGGAGGCGTTCCACAGCATGATCGCCGAATCGACCTCCGCCAGGAAGCGCTCCGCCACCGCCGCATCGCCTGCGACGATCGCATCGGTATGACCCGAGGCGTGCCGCACGATATGGGCCAATGCACCGTCCAGCCCGTCGACCAGCGCGACCGAGCAGATGGCGTCGAGATATTCGGTGTCCCAATCCGCCTCGTCCGCCACCGCCATGCCGGCGCGCAATGCCTGCGCCGCGACGTCGCCACGCACCTTGCACCCGCTGTCCGCCAGCGCCGCCAGCAGCGCGGGCGCGTCGCCATAGGCCCGATCGATCAGCAGCGTCTCCATCGCGCCGCACACCCCGGTGCGCCGCATCTTGGCATTCACCACCACCGCCCGTGCCATCGCGGGATCGGCCGACGCATCGACATAGATGTGGTTGATCCCGTCGAGATGCGCGAGCACCGGCACCCGCGCCTCCGCCTGCACCCGCGCCACCAGGCTCTTGCCGCCGCGCGGGATGATGAGGTCGATCGCCCCTTCCGCGGCCAGCATCGCCCCCACCGCGGCACGATCGGTCGTCGGCACCAGCTGCACCGCATCGGGGGGCAGCCCGGCGGCGGCGACCCCCTCCACCATCGCGGCATGGATCGCGCGGTTGCTCTCCACCGCCTCCGAACCACCGCGCAGGATCACCGCATTGCCGGAGCGCAGGCACAGCGCCGCGGCATCGGCGGTCACGTTCGGCCGGCTTTCGTAGATGATGCCGATCACCCCGATCGGCACGCGCACACGCGACAGCTGCAGGCCATTGGGTCGCTCGCCACGATCGATTACCTGCCCGACCGGGTCGGCCAGCGCCGCCACCGCAGCGACACCGTCCGCGGTCGCCGCCAACCTCGCCTCGTCCAGCCGCAGCCGGTCGAGCATCGCCCCGCTCAGCCCCGCCGTCTCGCCGCGGGCGACATCCGTCGCATTCGCCGCCAGGATCGCCGGTGCGGCAGCGCGGATCGCCTCCGCCGCCATCGTCAGCACGCGCGCCTTCTCAGCGTCGTCGGCACGCGCGATGGTGCGCGCTGCGGCACGGGCACGCGCCGCCATCGCGGCGATCACGGCGGTGGGGGATTGGGCGTCGAGCATGGCCGCCACCCTATCACGCGGCAGCGCCCCACCTCAATCGCGCTAGAGCGGTTCCGCCTGGAGCGGCACCGGCGCCGCACAATCCCCTTCGCGCATCGTCGCGGCGGGGCGCGCACGGCCCATCGTCCAATTGGCCTGCATTCGCACCTTCGGGCTGGGTGCGCACCAGATCTCGCCCGTCGCATTGATCGCGGTGACCCAGATCAGATTATGTTCCTGGCCGTAATCGATGACCGCGATCGCATAGCCCGGCCCCTTGTCGAGCACATGGATCGGGAGCGGCGGATCGAGCTGTTGGAACGACATGAAAAACGCCTTTCGGTTCAGCCATGTAACCGATGCGCCCTGGGTACGGTTCCGGCCGATGGCACATGACGAGCGCGCGCCTATATTCCTGTCATGACCTACACATCCGCCGACCGTCGCCGCTTCCTGACGCTTGCCGGGCTCGGCACGCTGTCGCTCCCGCTGATCGCCTGCGGTACGCGCAGCGCCGCCGCAGCGGAGCGTTTCCCGGTGACGAAGACCGATGCGCAGTGGCGTGCGCAGCTCGGTTCCGCGGCCTACGGCGTGCTGCGTAGGGAGGATACGGAGCGCCCCTTCTCCAGCCCGCTCAACGACGAACATCGTGCCGGCACGTTCGCGTGCAAGGGCTGCGCGCAACCCTTGTTCTCCTCCCGCACGAAGTTCGACAGCGGCACCGGATGGCCCAGCTTCTGGGCACCGCTCAAGGACGCGGTGGCGACGCGTCGCGACGGCTCGCTGGGGATGACGCGGGTGGAGGTGCACTGCCGCCGCTGCGGCGGGCATCTCGGCCATGTCTTCGACGATGGCCCTCGCCCCACGGGGAAGCGCTATTGCATGAACGGCGTGGCGATGACGTTCCGGGCGGCCTGATCCGTCATTGCCATCACCGTTCGGGCCGAGCAATGTCGAAGCCCGGCCACTCCCGCTGGCCTTCGACTGCGCTCAGGCTGGACGGCGGACTGGAATGTGCCCGATCAGTTCGCCGCGATCGCCACCGGCACGGTGGCGGCGGTCGCGATGGTGAGCGGCGGCAGCGCCTCCTCGGTCACGGCCGGCGTCACCGGTGCCTTGCCTGCGTAGATGAAGCCCGCAACCGGGTAGCTGCTGGTGCCCAGCCCGCCGACCGGCGCGAACCACACGCGCACCTGGCTCCAATCGCCCGCCGCCGACACGTCGATCGCGCGCACGTTGCGCTCGACGCCGCCGCGACGCGACCAGTTGGCGTGCGTCAGCAGCACCTCGCGTGCGCTCACCACCTTGCTGACCATGGCGACGTGACCGACCGGCATCGAGCGGACCGCCTTGAACGCCATCACCGCACCGACCTGCGGCGTGGCGCCGCGCTCGTAGCGGCCGGCGGCCTGGCCCCACCAAGTGTTGGCATTGCCGCGGATCTCGATGCCCGACACTTCACGAGCGAACGGCGCGCACTGCAGGTAACCTGCCTGCGCCGCAGTCGCCGCCATCAGGGCGCACGATACCACCAGCGCAAAACGCGCTGCCAAAGCCGTCAACGTCAAGGGAGACCCCCCGGTCCGAAACTGTCGATTGTGGCGCTACCGGGGGAATCCGCGCGCCACAACCGCCGCACGCCGCCGATCGGATGAACGGGACGTAACCGGCGACGAGTTGCGGGAACATGCGACGAAACACTTCATCGCACGCTGCAAACGTTACCGAAAGATTTATGCGAAGGGCTCGCGCGGGGCCGAATCGATCACCGGCGCGCCGGTCAGCCTCGCCATGCGCAGCTCGTGCTCGCGCCGCCCGAAGGGAAAGCGGGTGTAGAAGAACGCGGCAGCGACGTTGAAGGCGACATAGCAGCAGGCATAGATCAGCGTCAGCCGGTCGAGCACCGCGGGCGCGACCTGCCCCGGCACCGCCTTCTCCGGAAAGCCTGCCGCCGCCAGGATCAGTCCGCAGACGAAGATGCCGATGCCGCTGGTGCATTTCTGCACGAAGAAGCCGCCGGCGAAGAACATCCCCTCCGACCGGCGCCCGGTGCGTACCTCCGAATCCTCGACCACATCGGCCAGCATCGACGCGCCCAGGATATAGGCGGTGACGCCGCACGCGGTGCCCAGCGTGGCGAACGCGAACAGCAGCGGCAGCATCGCGGGCTCGCCTACGTCCGGGAACACCCCCGCCAGCCGCAGCCAATAGGGCATCGTGCCGAACCCGACGCTCAGCAGCGCCGCGACCGCGGCGGCGCGCGGCTTGGCCAGCTTCGCCCCGATCTTCGGCGCGGCGACGAACGCGCACATCACCCCCGCGAACAGCGACATGCTGAAATAGACGAAGGTCGCGCCGCGGAATCCCCAGACGAAGCTGTAGAGATAATTGGACAGCGCATAGACCAGCCCCTGCCCGGTATAGGCGCACACGCCGGCCAGCATCAGGATGGCGAAGGCGCGGTTCTTCACCGTCTCCGCGATCTCGGCGAAGCTCTCCTTCAGCGATTCCGCACGCTGCGCCTGCTTCGGAAGGTACGGGATCTCCTTGTGCGTCCCCAGCGCGGAGACGACGATCGTCAGCCCCATCATGATCGCGCCCGCGATCGCGAAGCCGCGATAGCCCGCGGGGTTGAGCAATCCGTTGGGATAGCCCGGCGCGGGCGCCAGGAAATACATATAGGCCGCCACCAGCATCAGCAGCCCGCCGGCCCAGCCGAAGAGATAGCGGTACGCCATGATGCGCGTCCGCTCGTCGTAATCGCCCGACAGTTCCGCGGCGAGCGCCTGGCTCGGCACCTCATAGGCGCTGACCGCGGAACGCACGACGACCGCGACCACGAACAGCCAGCCCAGCACCATCTGGTGCGAGGCGGCGGGCGGGTTCCACAGCAGCAGCCAGCCGAGCATGATCGGCAGCGCCGCGCCGTACATCCACGGATGCCGCCGCCCCCAGCGCCCGCGCGTGCGATCGGAGAGAAAGCCGATGGTCGGATCGACGAACGCATCGACGATCAGCGCGCACATCACGACGAACCCCACGGTCGCCGCGGGCACCCCCACCACCTGATTGTAGAACAGCAGCAGGAACGTGCCGAACCCGCTGTCCTTGACGCCATAGGCCGCCGCGCCGAGCCCGTAGCTGGCCATCGTGCCCGGCGAGAGGCGCCGCACCATCGGCGCGCTCGACGCCGGCACCGCACCGCCCGCGTCGACCGCGCCGGGGGCGGTCACTGGAATGCCTCCAGCGCGCTGAACAGCGACGGCTGCGTCTCATCCCAGCTGGCACGCGTGCCGATGGTGAGCCCGCCGTCGACCAGGATGTGCGTGCCGGTGACGAACGCGGCATCGTCGCTGGCGAGATAGACGACCGCGGCGGCGATGTCCTCCGGCCGCCCCGCGCGCTTCACCGGCTGCGCCGCGGCGGCGACGTGCGCGATCGCCTGGTTCGCGGCCTGGCGCTTCTCCTCCGGCACGTCGAGATGGCGGGTGAAGATGTTCGTGGTGATGAACCCCGGCACCACCGCATTGACGCGGATGTTGTGCCGCGACAGCTCGGCCGCGGCCAGCTTCGTCAGGTGGAGCACGCCCGCCTTGGCGGTCGAATAGGCGATCGGCGCATAGCCCGATCCCAGCGCGGAAACGCTGGAGGTGTTGACGATCGCCCCGCCGCCGCGCGCGGTCATCAGCGGCGCGGCATGACGGATGCCGAGTGCCACCGAGCGCAGCAGCAGCGATTGCGTCCGGTCCCAGTCGGCGGCGGAAATCTCGTCGATCCGCTCGCGTGCGCCGCCGGCCCCGGCATTGTTGAAGGCGATGTCGAGCCCGCCCGCATCGTCGGCCGCCTGCATCAGTGCGGCGATCGCGGCGTCGTCGGTCACGTCGGTATGCCGGAAGTGGATCCGCCCGTTCGACGTCGCGGCGATCTCCTCGCCCGCATCGCGGTCGATGTCGCCGATCCAGACCTCCGCGCCTTCCTCGACCAGCCTCAGCGCGGTGGCGCGCCCGATGCCCGATGCACCGCCCGTCACCACCGCGCGCTTGCCCTGCAGCCGCATCCTACTCTCCTGCGAACGGCCGGTATCCCGGCTCTTTCGGCAGCATAGTATGGGGTTTCAGCACGTCAACACGGGGCAGTTCGAATAATGGGTTTGCCCTGTCGCGACGATCGGCATAGACCGCGCGCATGGCTCTCGATCCCGAAACCTTCGACGCACTCATCGACAACATCCGCCGCTTCGTGAGCGAGCGCCTGCGCCCGCTGGAGGCGCAGGTGGAGGCCGACGACGCCATTCCCGCCCATATCGTGCAGGAGATGCGCGACATGGGGCTGTTCGGCCTCTCGATCGCGGAGGAATATGGCGGTCTGGGCCTCAACATGCTGGAGGAGGCGCGCGTCGCGATCGAGCTGGGCCGCACCACGCCCGCGTTCCGCAGCAACTTCGGCACCAACGTCGGCATCGGCTCGCAGGGACTGGTGATGGCGGGCACCCCCGAGCAGAAGGCGGAGTGGCTGCCCCGGATCGCATCCGGCGACATCATCACCAGCTTCGCGCTGACCGAGCCCGACGTCGGCAGCGATTCCGGCAGCGTGAAGACTCGCGCGGTGCGTGACGGTGACGTCTACCGCCTGTCGGGGACGAAGCGTTACATCACCAACGCCGACCGCGCCGACCTCTTCACCGTGATGGCGCGCACCGGCGACGAGCCCGGCGGTCGCGGCGTCTCCGCCTTCCTGGTGCCCAAGTCGCTCGCGGGCGTGTCGATCGGCGAGCCCGAGAAGAAGATGGGGCAGAAGGGTGCCAAGGTCGCCGACGTGATCTTCGACGACGCCCCCGTCCCCGTCGCCAACCGGCTGGGCGCGGAGGGCGAGGGGTTCAAGATCGCGATGCGCGTGCTCGACCGTGGGCGGCTTCACATTTCCGCGGTGTGCGTCGGCGTCGCCGAGCGGCTGATCGCGGACTGCGTCGCCTATGCCGGCGAGCGCAAGCAATTCGGCAAGCCGATCGCCGAGCACCAGCTGATCCAGGCGATGATCGCCGACAGCAAGACCGAGGCGCTTGCCGCCCGCGCGCTGGTGCTGGAAACCGCCGCCGCGAAGGATGCGGGCAAGGACGTGGTGATGGAATCGGCCGCCGCGAAATATTACGCCAGCGAGATGGTCGGCCGCGTCGCCGATCGCGCGGTGCAGATCTTCGGCGGCGCGGGCTATATCGCCGATTACGGGATCGAGCGGCTGTACCGCGACGTGCGGTTGTTCCGCATCTACGAAGGCACCAGCCAGATCCAGCAGATCATCATCGCGCGCGAGACGATGAAGCGCGGCGGCTGACCCGCTTCGACCGTCATCCCCTCATGGGCGGGGATCCAGACGCGCTGGTTTGGCCATGGAAACGCAACGGCAGCGCCTCTGGATTCCCGCCTCCGCGGGAATGACGGAGTGGTTGGGCTGGAACGCGAGAAACGAGCAATCAGGAGAGGATATCGATGGACACCACCAACCTGTTCCGGCTGGACGGCCGCATCGCCCTCGTGACCGGGGGCAGCCGCGGCATCGGCAAGATGATCGCGGCGGGCTTCATCGCTCAGGGCGCGAAGGTCTATATCTCCAGCCGCAAGGCGCCCGCGTGCGAGGAGACCGCCGCCGAGCTGGGGCCGAACTGCATCCCCCTGCCGATGGACGTGTCGACCGTCGACGGCTGCCGCCAGCTCGCTGCGGCGATGGCGGAGCGCGAGGAGCGGCTCGACATTCTCGTCAACAACGCCGGCGCCGCCTGGGGCGTGCCCTTCGAGGAGTTTCCGGAGAGCGGCTGGGACAAGGTCATGGACCTGAACGTCAAGTCGCCATTCTTCCTGACACAGGCGCTCCACGCGATGCTCAAGGCTGGTGCCGCAACCGGCACCGTCGCGAAGGTCATCAACATCACCTCGATCGACGGGCTTCGCCTCAATCCGTGGGAGACGTACAGCTATCACGCGTCCAAGTCGGCGCTGATCTATCTGACCAAGCGAATCGCGGCGCGGCTGGTGAAGGACGGGATCAACGTCACCTCGATCGCGCCCGGCGCCTTCGCCAGCGAGATGAACCGCGCCGCGCGCGACCATGGCGATGAGGTTGCCAAGGCGATCCCGGCGCGCCGCATCGGCGAGCAGGAGGATATGGCCGGCACCGCAATCTATCTCGCCAGCCGCGCGGGCGATTATGTCATCGGCGAGACGATCACGGTCGATGGCGGCATCGTCAACGCGTCGCTGGGCAGCAGCATCGACGCGTAGGAACGCGCAAGCGACGGCCATCGTTGTGTTTTCCAGCAGGAGAACGACGATGGCCGACCCGATCAAGCCGACGACCGAAACCGACCGACCCAATCTGTCGACCGAGCACCAGCGCGACGGCGACGCGCGCCGCCCGTCCGACACGCTCGACAAGGGACAGCCGGACGAGGAAACGATCCCGCGCAAATCGTCGCTGCTGGGGAACGAATGACCTTAAACTTGCGTGCGGCCTTGCTGAAGAAAGGGCGAAGTCGAGAGTGCCTCGCTTGACGACTTCGCTTTTCGCCTGAGCGCGGGCACGATGCGGCGGCTCGCAGCAAAGCTAGAAGAGGATGCCGACGCGCTGGTGGCGCGTGTCGCGGCGGCGGACGACGGACGATACTCTCCGACCTGGCATCGTGACACGAATCAGAGGCGCTTTATGCCGCCTTCCCCGCCGCATAAATAGAAGCGCAACGCGCGTTGATCCTGGATCTCTGCGACCCCACGCCTTACCGGCTGGCATGAGCCGCCCCGTCATGCCGGACTGGTTCCGGCATCCACCGTTCCACCAACCAGTAAGCCCGCGGCGCATGCGGCTCAGTGGACCCCGGAAGAAGTCGAGACCTCTGCGAAAGTCAGTCCCTTGTTCCCCGGCGGAGGCCGGAGTCCAGCTGGGGAACGGCGGTAACCAACGGAAAAGACACGCCAACTGGGCCCCGGCCTTCGCCGGGGAACGACGAGCTTGTCGAGCGATCTACGACTTTCGCAGAGGTCTCGAACAAGCCCGGGGTGACGACCGCCTCGGGATCAGGAAAAGCAAAGTGGAGGGGCTTCTGTTGCCCGGCGCCCTCCGAACCGCTGGAATCCCTTCTGTTGCCCGGTGGGTCCAACCGCGCTATTTTGGTGTAACGTCAGGCCGTTAGGCCATCAGTTACGCCGCAATCGCGAGTGCTTCGTTATCGTTGGCACTTGTGTAATGGGCCGTTGCGGTGGTCCCATTCCGAGCGAAAACAGCGCCTTTCAA
>CAJYKB010000074.1 GCA_913774925.1 uncultured Sphingomonas sp.
AAGCGCAGGTAGATCAGCCCGATGACGAACAGGCCCAATCCGACGGGCGTATAGTCGAACATGCCGAACGGCTGGCCCGTCATCTGCCCCCGCGCGCGGCTGACGATGATGTTGGGCGAGGTGCCGACCAGCGTCATCAGCCCGCCGAGCAGCGCGGCGAACGACATCGGCATCAGGAAGACGGAGGGGCTGGCGTCGTTCTTCTTCGCCATCTGGAACGAGGCCGGCATCAGCATCGCCAGCGCGCCGATGTTCTTCACCAGCGCGCTGGCGAAACCGACCGAGGCGGTCAGCACCAGCAATTGCGAGCGGACGCGCGTGACGCGCCGCCCGACGCGTCGCAACGCACGCTCGACCACGCCCGAGCGCTGCACCGCGGCGGAGATGACCAAGGCGGAGCCGACGATGACGACGATATCGTCGGAGAACCCCTTGAACGCGTCCGCGGGGGAGACGATGCCGAGCAGCAGCGCGGCGAGGAGCGCGACGATCGCGGTCACGTCGTAGCGGAACCGGCCCCAGATGAAGAGCGCCATCATGCCGATGAGCGTCGCTATGGAGAGGATCTGGGGCAGCGTCATCGTCGAGGCAGGAATGCGCGAAACGCCGACAATGTCCGCGCCTTTGCGCAACTTGTCGCGGCGGCGCGAGTACGATGGCGTCGTCGGGCCGGATGAAATGGTGGGTCCGCCGGGGCTCGAACCCGGGACCTCTCGATTAAAAGTCGCTTGCTCTACCGACTGAGCTACGGACCCTCACCATCTCCCGCGCGGCCTATTGATCGGGCGGGCGCGGGTCAACCGGGCATGAAGATGGCGCACGCGCAACCCCGTCGCCGGATCGCGCCAGTCGGGCGCCACCGCCAGCAGCGGGCGAAGGACGAAGGCGCGCGTGCGATAGGCGGGATGCGGGATGACGAGCGGGCGGGTGGCAAGGCGTCCGCCGCTCCACAGCACGATGTCGAGGTCGAGGACGCGTGCGCCCCAGCGGCGTCCGGCGCGGCGCCCGGCGGCACGCTCGACCGCCTTCAGCCGGGCGAGCAGCGCGGCGGGCGCCTCGTCGCTGTCGATCAGCGCGGCGGCATTGGCGAAGCGGCGGATCGAGGGGCCGAGCGGGGGCGTGTCGATGATCGGCGAGGCGGTGCCGCCTAGCAAGGCCAGCGCGGCGCGCACTTCCGCGCGCGGCGTGCCGTGACGGCCCCGCCGGTTGCCGCCGACCGCGATCGCATAGGTTGAAATGGCCATAGCGCGCCCGAATATCGCACGGCCATGGATTTCGCACCCTCTCCCATCCCCGCGAGCGAACCGCCACGCGACTGTCCCCTCTGCCCGCGCCTGGTCGGGGTGCGTCACGCGCTGCGCGCCGAGCATCCCGACTGGTGGAACGCGCCGGTCAATGCTTTCGGCGACCCCGACGCCTGGCTGGCGATCGTGGGGCTGGCGCCGGGCAGGCAGGGGGCGAACCGGACCGGGCGCCCCTTCACCGGCGACTATTCGGGCGACCTGCTGTTCGGCACGCTCGCGAAATACGGGCTGGCGGAGGGGGCGTATGACGGGCGGCCGGAGGATTCGCTGCGGCTGACCGGCGCGGTCATCATCAACGCGGTCAAATGCCTGCCGCCCGAGAACAAGCCGACGACGCAGGAGATCCACAACTGCCGCCCGTTCCTGGCGGGGCAGGCGGCGGCGCTGCCGAACGTGCGCGTGTTCGTCGCGCTGGGGCAGATCGCGCACCAGTCGACCGTCAAGGTGATGGGGGGGCGGCTTCCCAAGGCCCGCTTCGCGCATCTGGCGGAGCACCGCATGCCGGACGGGCGCGTACTGATCGATAGCTATCACTGCAGCCGCTACAACCAGAACACCGGGCGGCTGACGCAGGAGATGTTCGAGGCGGTCTTCGCGCGTGCGCTGGAGGTGATGGGGGCGATGTGACCCTCGTGCTCCTGCGCACGCAGGAGCCCAGGGTGGCGGGGCACCACAGGCGTTGTTCAGCTTGGCTCTGGGCTCCTGCCTGCGCAGGAGCACGGCCCGCTTGGATCGCTGTTCCGAGGGTGTCAGATGTCCTGCACCAGCCGGCCGTACAGCTCCGGGCGGCGGTCGCGGAAGAAGCCGAAGGCGGCGCGGTGGCGCTTGACGCGATCGAGGTCGAGCGTCGCGGTGATGACGCCTTCCTCTTCGCGGTCCAGCTCGGCCAGCACGTCGCCGCGTTCGTCGGTGATGAAGCTGGTGCCGTAGAAGGTCTGACCGTGCTCGGTGCCGACGCGGTTCGCGGCGATCACCGGGACGACGTTGGACACCGCATGCCCGACCATCGCGCGCCGCCACAGCCGCGCGGTGTCGAGCGAGGTGTCGTGCGGCTCGCTGCCGATCGCGGTGGGGTAGAAGAGCAGCTCCGCGCCCATCAGCATCATCGCGCGCGCCGTTTCGGGATACCATTGGTCCCAGCACACCCCGACGCCCAGCGTGGTGCGATCGGGCCCCTTCCACACCTTGAACCCGGTATTGCCGGGGCGGAAGTAGAACTTTTCCTCATAGCCGGGGCCATCGGGAATGTGGCTCTTGCGATAGATGCCCTGGATCTCGCCATCGGGGCCGATCATCGCCAGCGAGTTATAGTGGTGCGGCCCGTCCAGCTCGAAGAAGCTGGTGGGGATCCACACCTTCAGCGCCTCGGCCAGCGCCTGCATCGCCAGCACCGCCTTGTGCTCGCCCGCCGGGGCGGCGTTGGCGAAGAGCGATTCGTCCTCGAGGCGGCAGAAATATTCGCCCTCGAACAATTCGGGCGGGAGGATCACCTGTGCGCCGCGCGCATGCGCCTCGCGCACGGCGTCGGACACCTTGGCGATGTTCGCGTCGATGTCGGCGGAAAAGGCGAGCTGGAGCGCGGCGACGGTGATCTGGGTCATGCGCGCGCAGATAGAGAGGCGGGGGGGCGGGGGGAAGGGGGCTTGCCCCTGACCCCGTTCGTCCCGAGCAGGGATCGAGCTTGTCGAGAGCCCGTGTCGAGGGATGTGGCGATGGGAGGCGACCCCTCGATACGCCGTCTCGACAGGCTCGACGGCTACTCGGGGCGAACGGGTGGTGGCGGAGATCCGCCTAGAACCCCCGTCCCGGCAGGGTCGGCACCACCAGCGGCGGGCGGACGCGGCGCGCCAGCTGGAACGACACGCCGATCACCGCGGCGTGATTCATGTTGGCGCGGCCGTTCACCGCGCGCTGGCGCTGGTTGAGATAGCCGAACTCCATCGCGACATCCTCGCGCAGCGGCACCTGGAGCCCGGCGAAGGTCCACAGGTCGTCATAGCCCTTGCGCGCGCCCCAGTCGGCCTTGCTCAGGTTCCAGTACAGCTCGGTCGAGGCGACCGCGGTCGGCCCCGCGCCGGGCTCCTTGCCCAGCGGCAGCGCGAAGAGCAGCTGCTGCGCCACGCGGACGTTCCAATCCTGACCCGTCGAGCGCTTGCGCTCCTCCAGCCGGGTCTGCATCCGCACGCCGACGCGGCCGATATTGCCGATGCGATAGCCGAACTGCTGGAAGAAGCGGTCCTCGTGCAGCCCGAAGATGCGCGCGCCATCGATATAGGCGTAGAGATAGCCGCCCGAGGCGATCAGATTGTCGTTGACGCGGTACGAGATGACCGGCGGGATGATCGTGATCGGCGCGGTCGCGGCATTGGGGGTCGACACGCGCGGCTGGATGTCCATCGTCGCGAAGACGTTGTCGCCCAGCGGCGCGGTGACCTGGATACTGCCCCAGATCTGCCCGCCGTGGTTGATCTCGTCCGCGTGCGCGACGGCGGGGAGCAGCAGCGCGGCGAGCGGCCAGTAGCGGATCATCCGATCAGCAGCCCGGCGAGCGCGGCGGACATCAGGTTGGCGAGGCTGCCCGCCGCCAGCGCGCGCAAGCCCAGCCGCGCGATCGTCGGGCGCTGATTGGGGGCGAGGCTGCCCGTGACCGCCATCTGGATAGCGATCGAGGAGAAATTGGCAAATCCGCACAGCGCGAAGGTCACCACCGCAATCGTGCGCGGCGACAGCTGCGCGGCCTGCTTGCCGAGGTCGATATAGGCGACGAATTCGTTGAGCACGATCTTCTCGCCGAACAGTCCGCCGGCGATTCCCGCCTCGTTCCACGGCACGTTGAGCAGGAACATGATCGGCTGGAAGACATAGCCCAGCAGCCCCTGGAAGCTGAGCCCTGGGAGCCCGACCAGCCCGCCCAGGCTGCCGAGCAGCCCGTTGGCGAGCGCGACGAGCGCGACGAACGCCAGCACCATCGCGCCGACCGCGACCGCCAGCTTGACCCCGGTCTGCGCGCCCTGTGCCGCCGCCATGATGAGGTTGGCGGGCTTCTCCTCGTCGTGCGTCGCCTCGGGCAGCGGCTCGCCGGGCGTGCCCTCCGGCAGCAGCGCGGCGGGGCCCTGCCCGCTGATGCGCGACTCGGCGAGCGCGATCTGGCGGTTCTCGTCGGGCAGGTCGCCGAGCGGCAGCTCTCCTTCGGGGGGCTGCACCCGGTCGGGCATGACGATCTTCGCCATCAGGATGCCGCCCGGCGCCGCCATGAAGCTGGCGGCGAGGAGATAGTCGATGCTGATCCCCATCGAGGCATAGGCGGCCAGGATGGTGCCCGCCACGCCCGCCATCCCGCTAGTCATCACGGTGAACAGCTGCGCCGGCGTCAGCCCGGCGAGATAGGGGCGGATGACGAGCGGCGATTCGCTCTGCCCGACGAAGATATTGGCGGCGGCGCACAGGCTTTCGACCTTCGACACGCCGATCACCTTCTCGATCGCGCCACCGACCCAGCGCACGACGCGCTGCATCACGCCCAGGTAGTAGAGGATCGACACCAGGCTGGCGAAGAAGATGATGACCGGAAGTGCCGCGATCGCGAAGCTCTGCCCGCCGACGTCGGGCGCGGCGAGGCGGCCGAAGAGGAACTCGGTGCCCTTCTGCGAATAGCCGAGCAATGCCGCGACCCCGCCCGACGCCCCCGCGAGTGCGGCGCGTCCCGGCCCCCAGTAGAGAACGATGGTCGCGATCAGCACCTGGAGCGCGAAGGCGCTGCCCACGACGCGCAGCCGGATCGCACGCCGGTCGGCGGACAACAGCACCGCGAGCAGCAGGATGACGACGATGCCCGCGAGGCCGATGAGGATTCTCTGCATTCTTCCGCTGGTTCCGCGAGGTTGCCGGTCACGCGGCCCCCCGCGCGGAGGCGCACCTTTACACGCGTGCGCGTGGGTGGCCAGCCCTTGTCGGCCCGTCAGCCGTTGCCCGGGCCTTGAGCCGGGGTCCCGCTTCTCCGCCCCCACCCACCCACCGCCGTCATTCCCGCGAAGGCGGGAATCCATAACCTCTGACGTTCCGGCCCTTGCGCGGACCTGCGGATCTGGATCCCCGCCTCCGCGGGGATGACGAAGGGGGCGGGCGAGGACGAAGCGGCCGGGGATGACGAACAGTGGGTGACGGGTGGTGGGGCGGAGAAAAAGCGCGCGACGGAACGTGTTGCCCGCGCCGCCCGCCCTCCGCTATCGAGCGGCATGGAACCTGCCGCTCCCCGTCCGCTCATCGCGCGCTCGATGTTCGTGCTGTCGATCCTGTACGGCGGGATGGTCTGCATGGCGGGGGTGCTGGGGGTGAAGCAGGTCGCGCTCGGGCCGCTGGCGGTCGAGGCGGGGATCTTCGCCTTTCTGATGCTGGTTGCGATGTCGAGCGCGGTCGCGGAACTCCATGGGCAGCATATCGCGACGCTGCTTGTACGGCTGGGGTTCGTGCCGCTGCTGGTATCCGCCGCGCTGATCCAGCTGGTGCTGGTGCTGCCGCACGATCCGGGGATGTACCCGCCCGCGGTCGATGCCTTCCCGGTGGTGGTCGGGCAGAGCGCGCGGATGATGATCGCGGGGCTGATCTCCTACGGCATCTCGCAGACGCTGAACGTCGCGATCTTCTCGAAACTCTCGGCCGGGGAGGGGCGCGGCGCGTGGTGGCGCGGCATGATCGCCAGCATCGTCAGCCAGGTCGTCGATACGGTGCTGTTCATCTCCATCTCGTTCCTGGGCGAGCGGCCGATCCTGGCGCTGATGGCGGGGCAGATGCTGACCAAGGTGGTGCTGTCGATCGTGCTGGTGCCGCTGCTCATCACCTTCTTCGTGCGGCTGGGACGGCGACTGGACGCCTGACCTATCGCGTCGCTATGGCGCAGGTCATGACCGATCCTACCGTGACCCCCGCGCTGAAGGCCGAGACGCTGGTCGAGGCGCTGCCGTATCTCCAGCGTTACGCCGGCGCGACCTTCGTCGTGAAATACGGCGGCCATGCGATGGGCGATCCCGAGGCGCAGGCCGATTTCGCCGAGGACGTCGTGCTGCTCAAGGCGGTGGGGATCAATCCGGTCGTGGTCCACGGCGGCGGGCCGCAGATCGGGCGGATGCTCAAACGGCTGGGCGTCGAGTCGCGCTTCGTCGACGGCCTGCGCGTGACCGACGCCGAAACCGCGCAGATCGCGGAAATGGTGCTGGCGGGGTCGATCAACAAGGAAATCGTCAGTTGGATCGGGCGCGCCGGGGGGCGCGCGGTCGGCATTTCGGGCAAGGACGGCGGGCTGGTGCAGGCGGAGAAGGTCGGTCGCTCCGACCCCGATCCGCTCCAGGGGATCGAGCGCAAGGTCGACCTGGGCTTCGTCGGCGAGCCGGTGGCGGTCGACCGCCGCATCATCGACACGCTGAGTGCGGACGGCATCATCCCGGTGATCGCGCCGATCGGCATCGGCGCGGACGGGCATACGTACAACATCAACGCCGACACGATGGCGGGCGCGATCGCGGCGGCGCTGGGGGCAAAGCGCTTCTTCCTGCTGACCGATGTCGCGGGGGTGCTGGACAAGCAGGGGCAGCTGATGAGCGACCTGGACCCCGCCGCGGTCAAGCGCCTGCGCGAGGACGGCACGATCAGCGGCGGCATGATCCCCAAGCTGGAGACGTGCGTCGCCGCGGTCGAGGCGGGGGTGGACGCCGCGGTGGTGCTGGATGGGCGCGTGCCGCACGCGATGCTGCTGGAGATCTTCACGAAGCGCGGCGCGGGAACGCTGATCCGGCGGGGGTGACGATCCTTGTGCTCCTGCGCACGCAGGAGCACAGGGTTCCGCGTAGCGACGATCGTTGTTCTGCGGGGCCCTGGGCTCCGGCGTTCGCCGGAGCACACGGCAACCCGTTCCCATCCCCGCCAAGGTGCCCTATATCCACCACACACCCTCTCGGAGACGCACCGCGTGCTGATGTTGACCCTTATCCAGATCCTGCAGGTGATCTTCCAGGTCGTCCGCTGGGTCATCCTGATCCAGTTCGTGCTGTCGCTGCTGATCGTGTTCAACATCATCAACACGTCCAGCCCCTTCATCCGCTCGCTGCACGACGGGCTGGACCGGCTGACGGAGCCGCTCTACCGCCCGATCCGCCGCTTCCTGCCGACGAGCAACGGGATCGACTTCGCGCCGATGGTGGTCCTGCTGCTGCTGGTGATCTTCAACATCATCCTGAACAATATCGCGACCAGCATCATGGCGGGCGGCGCGCTCTGAGCGCATGGGCGGCCACCGCCGGGGGGCTGACGATCGCGGTCCGCGCCACCCCGCGCGGCGGGCGTGACGCGCTGCTGGCGGGGACCGACGAGCATTTCGTCGCGCGGCTTGCCGCCCCGCCGGTGGAGGGGGCGGCGAACGATGCGCTGGTGGCGCTGGTCGCGCGCCATTTCGGGGTGCCGCGCCGCGACGTGACGCTGGTGGCGGGGCACCGCGCGCGGATCAAGCGCGTGGCGGTCGCGGGCGACGCCGTGACGCTGGCGGAAATCGCCGCATCGCTCTATGCGGCGGCCCCATGACGGCGACGATGATCGATGGGAAGGCCTTTGCGGCCGGGCTGCGTGAGCGCGTGGGCGCGGCGGCGGCCGAATTCACCGGACGGACCGGCCGCAAGCCGGGGCTGGCGGTGGTGCTGGTGGGGGAAGACCCCGCCAGCGCGGTCTATGTCCGCTCCAAGGGCAAGGCGACCGTCGCGGCGGGGATGGAGAGCATCGAGCATCGCCTGCCCGCCGACACCACGCAGGACGCGCTGATCGCGCTGATCGATGCGCTGAACGCGGACGCGGCGGTCGACGGCATCCTGGTCCAGCTGCCGCTCCCCCGGCACATCGACGAGCAGGCGGTGCTGATCCGCATCGATCCCGACAAGGATGTCGACGGCTTCCACCCGGTCAACGCCGGGCGGCTGGCGACTGGCATGGACGGGCTGGTGCCGTGCACGCCGCTGGGCTGCATCCTGCTGCTGAAGGACCGCCATGCCTCGCTGTCCGGGATGGAGGCGGTGGTGATCGGCCGCTCCAACATCGTCGGCAAGCCAATGGCGCAATTGCTGCTGAAGGAAAGCTGCACCGTCACCACGGTGCACAGCCGCACTCGCGACGTCGCCGATCACGTGCGCCGCGCCGACATCGTCGTGGCGGCGGTGGGCATCCCAGCGTTCGTGAAGGCGGACTGGGTGAAGCCGGGCGCGACCGTCATCGACGTGGGCATCAACCGGACCGAGGCCGGGCTGGTCGGGGACGTCGATCCCGCCGTAGCGGACGTGGCGGGTGCGATGACGCCGGTGCCGGGCGGGGTGGGGCCGATGACGATCGCGGTGCTGATGCGCAACACATTGGTCGCCGCGCATCGCCGCGCCGGATTGCCCGCGCCGGAGGGGCTGTGATCCTGCTCGCGCTCGCCGCGCAGGCGAGCGCGGTGGATGCGGAGCGTGCCTTCGCCGCGACGGCCCATGTGAAGGGGCAATGGACCGCCTTCCGCCGGTTTGCGGCGGACGATGCGGTGATGTTCGTGCCGCAGGCGGTGAAGGCGCAGGACTGGCTCAAGAACCGCAAGGATCCTCCGACCTCGGTGCAATGGCAGCCCGCCACCGTCTTCGAATCGTGCGATGGCGAACGCGCGGTGACGACGGGGCCGTGGACCGCGGAAGGGAACAGGCACGGCACCTTCACGACGCTGTGGGTGAAGAGCGAGGACGGCTGGCACTGGAGGATGGACCATGGCCGCGACACGCCGCAGCCGGTCGCCGCGCCGCAGGCGGTTCGTCATGTCCGCCCGGCGTGCGACGCCCTGCCGACCGATGCCGACGTGGACGATCGCAACCGGCGGCTGATGTCGCTGTTCGGCGGCACGGAGCGGAGCGAGGCGGAATGGTATCGCGAGCGCGTCGCGCTCGACGGGTTCGCGGACGAGGTGCTGGTGCAGCGCGACGGTGCGATGCCGGCCACGGGCGCGCCGCGCGACCTGCCCGAGATGGCGTTGCCCGGCGTCGTGATCGCGGGCGAGAGCCAGGACGGAACGCTGCATTGGCGCAGCGCGCCGCTGAAGGGGAAGCCCGGCGCGCACGACCTGATCGTCAGCCAGTGGCAGGGGCGCGCGAAGGGCTGGCGCATCGTGCTGTATGAGACGACAGGGATGACGCCATGATCGAATTGTTCGTCTCCGCCTTCGTCACCTTTTTCGTCGTCATCGACCCGCCGGGCTGCGCGCCGATCTTCGCCGGGCTGACCGCGGGCGCCAGCGCCGAGCACCGCCGCGCGATGGCGATCCGCGCCGTCATGGTCGCGGCGGGCATCCTGCTGACCTTCGCCTTCATCGGGGAGCCGCTGCTCCACGGGCTGGGGATCGAGCTGGCCAGCTTCCGCATCGCGGGCGGGATCATGCTGTTCCTGATCGCGCTGGAGATGGTGTTCGAGAAGCGCACGCAGCGGCGCGAGGATCGCGCGTCCAAGATCTCGCCGGAGGAAGCGGACGACGTGTCGATCTTCCCCATGGCAATGCCGATGATCGCGGGGCCTGGATCGATCGCGACCGTCATGCTGCTGATGGCGCGCGCGCAGGGCGTGGCCAGTTCGGCGGTGGTGATGGCGGCGCTGGCGGCGAACCTGGCGCTGATGCTGGTGTCGCTGCTGGCGGCGGGGCCGCTGATGCGCGTGCTGGGCGCGAAGATCGAGGCGGTCATCACGCGGCTGCTCGGCGTGCTGCTGGCGGCGCTGGCGGTGCAGTTCGTCATCGACGGGGTGATGGAGCAGTTGAAGTAAAGCCCCTCCCCTTCAGGGGAGGGGTTGGGGTGGGGCAGTCAGGAGTCACGGTCACCGGTTTCGGTGAGACCTCCCCCACCCCCACCCCCCCCCGGAAGGGGAGGGGCTTTAGGCGTCATTCGATCCGGAACGCCCGGAACGGCGAGCCCTTCACCAGCGGCACCGGCACCAGCCACGCGAACGTCTCGCCGCGCGCCAGGCGGCTGTAGAACCCTGCCGGCGCCTTCGCGCGGTAGTTGGTCGATTCGGCCATGTTGGGGCAGACCAGCAGGATCGTCGCGCCGTGGCGCTTCATGATCGCGCGGGCTTCCTCCGGCGAGCGTTCGAAGGCGTGGTGGACGTCCAGGATCGCGTCGCCGTTGCGGTGGTATGGCCCGGCGATCGCATCGTGATGCGTCAGCGTGATGAGCCGCGGGCCGAGATCGACGAAGGTGAACATCGTCTGCGCCGGGATGCGGTTGAGCGGGGCCATCGCGGGGATCGTCAGGCAGCGCCCAGTGGCGCGGTTGACGCGCTGGACATAGGGCTTGGGCGAATCGATCCGGAACCAGTCGATCGCCAGCTGCGCGAACGACCCCGACAGCACGACGAAGGCGGCGACCGCGGCGAACCCCTTCACGAAGCGGTGGCGCGGGGCGAGCAGCCACGGCACCAGCATCCACGCCAGCGCCGCCGCGCCGGGGATCGCGAGCAGCTGCGCCGCCGGCCCCGCGCGCGCCTGCCACAGCAGCATCAGCGCGGCGAATGCCCCGAACAGCGCGACGCAGGCCCAGCCGAGCATTCGCCGGTCGAAGCGCGCGCGCCAAGTCGCCAGCACCGCGCCGATCAGCCCGATCAGCGGCAGCGTGACGATCGGCAGCGCGACGCGCAGCGGGTGCTTGTAGATCGGCTTGGCCTCGCGCACGTTGGCGAGCCAGGTGGAATAGAGTTCCGGCGACACCTGCTCCGGGCGACCGAGGCATTGCGGGAAGGCGAGCGCGAAGAACGCCGCCAGCGCCGCCCCCGCCGCCACGGTGAGGGCGAGGCGCACGCCCGCGTGACGCGGCGACCACAGCGCCAGCGCCAGCAACAGCGCGCCCGCCAGCACCATCGTCGACAGCCACACCGGAGTGAGCGCATCGCAGCGCAGGACGCGATTGGCGTAGGAGGTGAAGGCGGCATAGCCCGCCGCGGTGCCGCCGCCGAGCGACAGCGCATAGGCCATCAGCCGCGGGCGCTCCGCGACGTCCCAGACCCACGACAGAGCGATGATCGCGCCCGCCATTGCGGCATAGGGCAGCATCTCCAGCCCGATCGTGAACGACACCGCGGTGGCGATGCCGACCAGCGCGCCGCCGCGCGCGCGCGCAGGGTCGCACAGCCCTGCCACCGTCACCGCCAGCATCGCCAGCTGCCAGCCGTGGTGGTCGATGCGGTCGGGCATGAACATGCCCAGGCACACGGTGGTGGCGACGAACAGCGCCACGCCCAGCGGCCAGGCGAGCGGCGCCACCAGACGCCGGATCGTGGCGCCGAGCGCGACCAGCGCAACGCCCATCGGCAGCATCGGCGCGATGCCGCATGCCAGCCGCTCCGCCTGCGCCACGCCGACGATCGGGCGCAGCAGCACGATCAGCGCGGCGATCGGGAGGTCGACCAGCCGCGACCAGTGGATGTCGAACCCCGTGGGCGGGTTCATGCGATAGTTGCGCAGGTCGAACCACGCCTGGCCCCCCAGCCACGCGCGCACCTGCATCAGCCGCATATTGTCGTCGGTATCGCCCAGCGACAGCCACTGGATCGCGTTCCAGCGCTTCCACAGATACCAGACCATGATGACCGCCCAGGCATAGAGCGTCAGGCGGATCCAGCGGCGGTCGAGCACCTGTGCCGCGCGTGTCAGCGTTGGACGGGTCAAAAGGCTTCCTTCACCGGCGCCGTGGTATTAGGGGCGCCTCGCGGCGGCGTGCTTACGCTCACGCGCGCAAAGGGCAAGGTTCTTGGCAGCGGCACGTTTCCCCTCCTTCGTCAGTCCGGCCCGCCGCGAGGCGTTCTGGCAGCTGGTCCGCTTCGGCGTGACCGGGGGGGCGATGACCGCCTTCTACGCCGCGATCTACTGGCCGCTGGCGACCTATGTGATGAACCCCAATCTGGCGGTGGTGGTCGCGTTCCTGGCAGCGACCGCGGTCGGGCGGTTCGCGCATGGCGCGGTCAGCTTTCGCGGCTATGGCACGCGCAATGCGCGGACGGCGCGTCGATTCTTCCTTGTCCAGCTGCTCGGGTTCGTGCTTCAGCAGGGTTTCACCTGGGTGCTGGTCACCGGCCCCTTCTTTCACGGCCCGACGTGGTGGCCGCTGGTTCCCGCCGTGTCGGTGGTGCCGCTGCTTACCTTCGGACTGCAACGTAACTGGGTTTTTCGATAGACCATGGACCGCCGCGTCTACGATCGCATGGCCGAGCATGATTCCACCCATTGGTGGTATCGCGCGCGGCGCGACATCCTGTCCGATTATCTGACGCGCCATGCCGCGCTGCCCGGGGACGCGTCGATCCTGGAGATCGGGTGCGGCACCGGGCACAACCTGCCGATGCTGGCGCAGTTCGGCACGGTCGATGCGATCGAGATCGATCCCGCCGCGCGCGCCATCGCCAGTCAGCGGCTGGGCCGCGCGGTGGGCGAGGCGCCGCTGCCCGAGCTGCCCGGCGTGCCGCGCGGCAGCTACGACCTGATCGCGGTGCTCGACGTGGTGGAGCATATCGAGGACGATGTCGCCGCCCTCGCCGCGATGCGCGAGTGCCTGGCGCCGGACGGCAAGGTGCTGATCGCGGTGCCTGCGCACCAGTGGATGTGGAGCGCGCACGACGTCGTGAACCACCACCACCGCCGCTATTCGAAGGCTGGTCTGGTCAAGGCGATCCGCGCCGCGGGCCTTAAGGAGCGCGGGTTGACCTATTTCAACTCGCTGCTGTTCCCGCTCGCCGCCGCGGCGCGGGTGGCGGGGCGGATCACCGGGCGCGACGATAGCGACGACTCGCCCCCCGCCGCGCCGGTAAACGCGCTGTTCGAGCGGATCTTCCGGGCGGAGCGGCATCTGGTCGGGCGGGTGCCGATGCCGATCGGGGTGTCGATCCTGACGCTGGCGGAGCGGGGGTGACGCTGGAGCCCCTCCCCTTCAGGGGAGGGGTTGGGGTGGGGCCGTGACGGGCGAAGGTCTCTGCGAGGCTCTCCCCACCCCCTTCCCCCCCCCTAGAGGGGAGGGGCTTTCGCGATCACTCCCCCATCAGGTGTAGCACCACCTGCCGCCGGTGCGGGGCGGTGCGGTGTTCGAAGAGGTAGACGCCCTGCCAGGTGCCGAGCGTCATCCGCGCGTCGGCGACGGGGATCGAGAGCGACACCGCCGTCAGCGCGGTCTTGAGATGCGCGGGCATGTCGTCCGGCCCCTCGTCGTCATGCTCGTAGTCGCGCGATTCGGGGGCGAGCTTCGCGAAATAGCGCTCCAGGTCGCGGCGCACCGCGGGGGCGGCGTTTTCGTTGATGAGGAGCGAGGCGGAGGTGTGGCGGCAGAAGACCGTCAGCAGCCCGGTGGCGATCCCCTGCGCGGCGAGCCAGCGTGCGACCTCGTCGGTGATCTCGACCAGCCCCTGACCGCGCGTCGCGATCGTCAGCACGGTCTGTGCCTGCCGCATCAGAACAGCCGGCCGCCGTCGGGGACCGGCTCGCCGGGCGACACCAGCACGACCTTGCCGTCGGCATCGGGGAAGCCGAGCGTCAGGACCTGCGACATGAACTTGCCGATCTGACGCGGGGGGAAATTCACCACCGCCGCGACCTGCCGCCCGATCAGCGCGTCGCAGGTGTAATGTTCGGTGATCTGCGCCGACGAGCGCTTCCTCCCCAGCGTCGGGCCGAAGTCGATCGTCAGCTTGTACGCGGGCTTGCGCGCCTCCGGAAAGGGTTCGGCGGCGACGATCGTGCCGACGCGGACGTCGACCTTCAGGAAATCGTCGAAGGCGATCGTCGGCGCCGCCTCGGCACCGGCGTCATGCGTGACGTGCATCAGAAATCCGGGTTCTCGTAGTAATTGGGCGGCTCGATCCCGCTGATCCGCTCGGCCAGCAGCGGGCGGAAGCTGCGCCGGCTTTTGAAGGCGGAATACCACGCCTTGGTATGCGCGTGCCCGGTCCAGTCGATCCCGCCGAGATAGTCGGCGACCGAAATCTGCGCCGCGGCGGCGAGGTCGGCGAGGCTGATCGTCGAGCCCGCGATCCATTTGCGGTGATCGAGCAGGAAGTCGATATAGTCGAGGTGCCCGACCGCATTCTTCATCGCCTCCCGCAGCCGCGATGCGTCGGGGGTCGTGCGGTGGACGATGCGCTTCATCATGCGCTCTTCCAGCAGCGGCTGCGTCACGTCGCGGTGGAAATGCGTGTCGAACCACGCCACCAGCCGGCGGATCTCCGCGCGATCAGCGGCGGTGCCGTTGATCATCGCGGCGCGCTCCACCGTTTCCTCGAAATATTCGCAGATCGCCATCGAATCGACCAGCACGATGCCGCGCTCGTGATCGGTCATCACCGGGGTCTGCCCGGCGGGATTCATGTCGACGAAGGCGTCGCGGCGTTCCCACGGATGTTCGCGCACCAGCTGATAGCCCACGTCCTTTTCATTCAGGAGCGTGCGCAGCTTGCGCGTGAAGGGACACAGCGGGAACTGATAGAGCTGCCACATAGCCCGTGCTGTTAGGCGCAAAGGGCGGGGCGGGGGAAGCGCTTACATGGGGGTCGACCGACTTAGCCGCACGGCCCCTCGCGTACGGTCGCGTCGCTCGACTCCGTGCCCAGTTGCTGTATTAAGGCAGCATGGCAGCGCTCAGCAGCGACGACTCCCCGGTGTACCTTCGTCTGCGCGGTACGATCGCGGCGGCGATTTTGCGCGGGGAGTATGGTGCCGGCGATCAGCTGCCCTCGGTCCGTGCGCTCGCGGCCGAGCACGGCGCCAATCCGCTCACCGTGGCGAAGGCGTATCAGAGCTTCCAGGACGACGGCTATGTCGAGGTGCGGCGCGGCGTCGGCATGTTCGTGCTGGCGGGCGCGGCGGAGCGACTGCGCGATGCCGAGCGCGCCGATTTCGTGGCGCAGCAATGGCCGCGCATCCGCGAGCGGATCGAACTGCTCGGGCTGGATGCGGCGGACCTGCTGGAACGTCGCCCGGCCTGAGGTTATGGTCGCGCGGATGACACGCCGCCCGCTCTCGATCGCCATCGCCATCGCTGCCGCTTTGTCGCTTGCCGCCTGCCAGCAGCAGCCCGCGCCATCACCTGCCGCGACGCCCACGCCGACCCCGTCCGCGTCGCCCAGCGCCACTGCGAGCGCGACGGCGACGCTGACACGCTACGTCGGCAGCTATCCCAGCGACACGGTCGGCACGACCAGCTTCCTGTCGGACCCGGCGGTGCGCGCGGCGGTCGCCGCCGCGGTCGCCGATCCCGGCATCCGCGAGCGCGTGCTGGATGCGGAGGCGACCGCGACCCCCATCGCGCTGGTGGAGGGGCGGGTGCTGTCCTATGCGTGCGAACCGCACAATTGCGGGCCGCACAATTGGGCGATCGCGGTGACGCCCGACGCGAAGACCGCGGCGGTGTGCTATTACGATCAGGATGCGCAGGAGGCGCGCTGGTATCCGCAGGGCGCCGGCCCCAACCCCCAGGGCGGCTGTCCCTCGGGGGAATGACGATGGTTACGTCATCGCCCGTTCGCTTCGAGTAGCCGCCGAGCTTGTCGAGGCGGCGTATCGAGAGGTCGTTCCCCGGACGCTTGCTCTTGATACGGGGTCTCGGCAGGATTGACCCCTACTCGAGCCGAACGGGTCGGCCGGCATCAGCTTCGCCGGATCAGCGCGCGGGCCAGCCGGCGGTCCTCCAGCGAATAATATAGCCAGATCGCGCCGTCCGCGACCACCACCGACGCGGCGAAGGCGATGTCGGTCGCGCTGCGGTCGTCGACCGGGGGCGGGGTGACGAGCGGCTGGATGCCACGCGCGACGACGCGGGTGTAGTCGGCATCGAACGCGACCCAGCCGATCCGCCAGCGTGCGTCGCGGGTCGCGCCGTTGTAGAACATCACCGGTATTGCGGGATTGTCGCGCAGCAGCGGGCCGGTCGACAGATGCCAGTCGTCCCAGCTGTCCTCGCGCGGCATGAACGGCGTCGGCTGCTCGGTCCATGGCCCCGCGACGCCCGCGCCCACCGCCAGCCCGATGCGCGACGCCTCGTCCGCGGCATATTCATAGAACAGCCGCCAGCGCCCGTCGTCGCTGCGGTCGACCGTCGCCTCCTTGGTATTGCCCTCCGACTTGGACGAGGCGAGCGCGACGCCGCTCTTCACCAGCCGGTCGAGCGAGGGGCCGGCGGCGTAGGACAGCTCGCCATGCGCATGGTCGGCGAGCACGCCTGAATAGTAGACGACGTAGCCGTCCGCGGTCCGCACGACGGTGGGATCCTCCACCCCGCCGGCGTCGTGATCGTCGGGGCCGGGGACGATCGAGGGGGCGTCCAGCATCGCGAAGCGGATGCCGTCCCGGCTCCACCCCGCCCAGATCTGGCCGGTATCGACCAGTGGCTCGCCGGGCCGCGTGACGGCGCGCACCATGATGCCCCAGCGGCCGTCGTCCTCGCGCCAGACGAACGGGCTCATCAGGTCGCGCGCCATCAAGGCGGGTGGGCCGTCGAGCGTGACGCTTTCTATCCGCTTGACGTTGAAATCGAGCGCGAGGTCGCTTGCGCCGACGCCGTCCTTGCGGTGCGGGTCGGCGGTGGAGGCGGTTCCGTGCATCATGCTCCCAGCGCCTGCATCAGCGACAGCCCGCCGTCGATGACGATCCGCGCGCCGGTGATGTAGCGCGCCTTGTCGGAGGCGAGGAAGACCGCGAGGTCCGCGACCTCCGCCGGATCGCCCGCCCGGCCCATGGGGATGTTGCGTTCCAGCGACTGGCGATAGGCGGCGTCGGTCTGCGCCCGCGCGTTCATCGGGGTCAGGATCATCCCCGGCTCGATCGCATTGACGCGGATGCCGCGCGGCGCCTCCTCGATCGCCAGCGTCTCGACCAGGTTAGACAGCCCGCCCTTGGCCGCGCAATAGTCCGCGCCGCCCGCGCGGACCGCATAAGCGTGGATCGACGAGATATGAATGATCGCGGCGTCGCCCGTCGCCTCGCCGCGCCCGGTCAGGAAACGGCGCGAGGTGAGGAAGGCGCCGGTCAGATCGGTGTCGATCAGCCGCCGCCACTGGTCGAGCTGCATCGTGCGGACGGTCACCCCGCTCATGTTCAGGCCGGCGGAATTGACGAGCACGTCGGGCCGACCCCATGCCTTCTCCACCGCGGCGAAGGCCGCGTCGACGGAGGCCTCGTCATCGACGTGCGCCTGGACCGTCATCGCTTCCGCGCCGCCGTCACGCACCGCGCCCGCGGTGCGCTCCGCGGCGGCGGCGTCGGCGAAATAGAGGATCGCGACCCGGTCGCCCTGCTGGCCGAAAGCAGCGGCGCACGCGGCCCCGATGCCCGATTCCGCCCCCGTCACCACTACCGTCCGCCGCGTCATCGCCACACGTCTCCATGCTGTTGCGGCGGGGTAACGATCGAGCGACGGGTTGGTGGCACGACGATCCAACCGGCGCGCTGTGCGGGTGGTGGATACGTCTGTTTTCTTGGATTCCTCGAGCGAGGAAAATGGCGCCCAGAAGAGGACAGGCAAACGCTGTCCCATTAGGTCGTATTTTCAATGACTTCGCGCGGCCAATGAGAGCACTTGTGTAGCAGTCCGACGGACCAGCGGCAAGACGGGTTTAGGTCGAGGCGGATCGGGGCATCACGTAGCGGTTGCAAGAGCAAGACCCAACAAGTGGCAGCGTAATGTTTCCACCTGTACTCCCTTGCGCCGGAGGCTGAGCCATCCTATATGTATTGCACGAGTTTCGGGGAGCTTTCCCCTTCCGAGATAGACGGGCTGAGCATTCGGTGCTGCCCAACCTTTACCCCGCCGACAGCATGGTCTTAACAGAGGCCTCGACAGCTGAGTTGGTGACGAACTCCGTCCAGCCTTTGAACCAGGCGCCGATGCGCTCTAGTCGGCTGAGGGCTGACGCTTCTTTTGCTAGCTCCTCAAGCTTCGCTACAATCTCGTCTACGCGCCCCGCGTGCTCGGCTGCGAACAGCTTGAGGGCGTCTGCAAACGCCTGATCGCCACCTGTTTTTGGAGCCGTAACTGTGAGGTTGCCGAAGCGGTCGAGCGCCCGCGCCGTGAGCTCCTTCAGACCGAGTCGGTGTTTCGCAATCGCGTCATCATCCATAACCGCTGTCAGGAAGTCGTTCGCGTGAAGGACTGAGTTGAGGTGCGAAAAGAGGACTCGTCGCGCGCGTTCTTGTGGGTTCTCGGCTTCCACGCGCTCTGAAACTTGGACAGTCACGGTGTTGCGGCGCTGGGCCTTTGCCACTGACGTGAGAAACATGTGGCCTTCGCTTGCGTCTACAATGTCCCGTCTGTCGCCTGGAATGACTATGGGCGTGCGCTTAGTTGCTCGAATATGAAGTGAAGGCGCGCCCACCTTGAACGTCTTACCCATGAGCTCGGCGGCGGGATATTCGTGTCTCTTGGAATGCAAGGTAGTGGCAGCCAGGTAAGCCAGCCCCAACGCCTCGCCACACCGCTCCAACGAAGCTTGCGAGCGCGTCCCGTCGCCCGATCTGACCTCGACCAAAACATCGGAAATTGATCGGGCGAGCAAAGGAAGATCGTAAGCCGCGTTGGACGCCTCAAAGAGCTGGCGCTCGGCGTCTACATCTGCATTGAAGCCAATTTCGAAGCGACCGGAGATGTCGCCGTCAAAATAGAGGCGTCGGAACCACAGCCGCAGCGGCACTGAACTTGCCCACTTCGGCTGAGTATGATGGCCAGGCCTTGGAAAAGCTAACGCGTGTTCGAACTCAATGTAGGCCCGTTCTCCCACGAGCCCATAAGCCTTGGCGTTCCGTGTCGACATGCCGCCGAAGTTGCGAATGAAGCTTTCGCCTGGGTCATCAGCCCGCCAATTCGGACGAGGGGACCGCCCAAGCTCATCTGTATGAAGCCCACGCAAATCCACGAACGGCAGTTGTAGCAGCGCGAACATCATTCCTCCCCATCGCTCAGCTTAGAATGTACGGCGGCGTTTACGAATGTCCACTCTTGGATCCAAGTCGTGCTGCAAGTGAACTAAAGGAAAAAAGCAGGCCCACGCGAAGAGACGCTAGATTCACTCTGCGACCCCAAGGGCTCTGTAAACGCTCCCTCGACCGATCTTAAGGCGGCGCGCGATCTCGGCGGGACGAACGCCTTCGGCCTTCAGGCGCCGGACCTCTTCAACCGGGACCGAGGGCTTCCGGCCCTTGTAGACGCCGGCTCCTTTCGCCTTAGCGATGCCCTCCATCTGACGTTCGCGCCGGATGGCAGTCTCGAACTGTGCGAAGACCGCGAGCATCTGGAGGAACGCGACGCCGGCCGGTGTAGACGTGTCGATGGGCTGCTCGGTCGCGCGCAGGAACGCCCCACGTTCCTTCAGGGTGGCGACGATCTTCTCCAGGTCCGCGACGGACCGAGCCAGCCGGTCGATGCGTGTGACCATGAGGGTGTCACCGGGGCGGATGAAGTCGAGCAAGGTTGCCAACTCCTGCCTTTCCTTGGTCGAGGTGCCACTCCTCTTCTCGCTGCGGACGATGTGACAGCCAGCCGCGCGGAGCGCTGACTCCTGGATCGAGCAGTCCTGATCTTCGGTGCTGACTCTCGCGTATCCGTAGGTCTGTGACGTCATGTTGGTGTCCCAATAGGATCTAGACCATGATCGGATAATTGTCCGAAATCGAAAGTCAACCCTATTGGGACGCTGAGGTTGTCCCACCTGAACGTTCTGCTCGGGTATACCCGACTGGGACACCCACTGGACAAGCTTGATGGAAGCGGTCCATCTCAGACCATGCTTGAAGCGCCCATGGGCCCGTTTTCGGACCACGCAAACCTCGACGCCCTCGCCCACCGTTTCTTTCGGCAGTTCTCGCGCACCGAATATGCCCTCAAGGCTGTCGGTCTCATGACGCGGCCGACGGGGCGGGCCGAGGCTGACTGGAAAGCGTTTGGAGATGAGATAGATCAGGCATTTCTTGCTCTACGCGCCGAGCGGGACGATTTGAGAACGGCCTGCGATTACATGCTCAATAGGCCACCAAAGAAGCAAGTCGCACGGGACGGGCGGCTCGAGTGGAGCGATAGCAGTCCGCAAGCCACGACCGAAACCGCCCTGCTATTGCAATACGTGTGTCGTGTCCGAAACAACCTCTTCCATGGCGGCAAGTTCAACGGCCGTTGGTTCGATCCCGAGCGTAGCGAAGAGCTGATCAGTCACGCCCTCACCATACTCGGTTTCAGCATCCAACAATCGCCAAAGGTTTTGGAAGCCTTTACCCACTGAGGATGGGTACGGGGGGCGGTGGCGACGGTCCATCTTCGCTATGGCGCTTCGGATTTTTGAGCCAGAACCATTCGACTACGAGCCCCGGTGACGCGCGTACGTCACCTGAGCGCTCACACTACTAAAAAGGGGAAATTGGCTCGCCCGGCGATCACGCGAACATGTAGGTCGCCCCTCGCACGGTCTGGAGGTCGAGTTCCCCGACAGGGGGCAACGGCGGCAGGGCGCCAATCAGCTTGGTGTGCGGTTCCAACTGCTCCACCAACTCGGCCCTGAACCGCGCCAGCGGGTCGGCTTCGTACATAGCGACGAACGTATCACGCAGGATTGCCGCGAGGCGGTCTGTGTCGGCAGCATGGGTGCCGAAGCTGTCGTGGATTACCGCGAGGTCGCAGATTCCTGCATCGTGCGCCGCCACGACCGTGAGCATGAGATGTGCGGCGTCGAGCGAATGAACGAAGTTGGGAGCGATCCCCGCCTGCGCCTGCCGACCGTCCGTTGTCGGAACGCGCTTCTCATCGATCCATTCGGCGAGTGTTCGGGCTCCCGCTTCCTCCGCGATCTGGAGTTGCAGCCGCTTGCCGCGAAACGTCGTCTCGATGCGCCCTGCCTTCGTGTTCGCATAGCGTTGCAGGACAGGCAGGCCAGCCGGTGTCGTCCACCACAGCGGTAGGTCGAGCGCGCTGATAGCCTTGGCTGCCGCTTTGAGCCACTCCATCGCGGCGCGAGCTGCGGGCACTGTATCACCGATCAGGCAATAGAGCCGCGTCGCGAGCCATGTCGCCGATTCGAAGTTGTCCGCGCCTCCGAGATGGGGTGGCTGGCCGTTGATGGCTGCGGCTTCGTCGAGGCGGGCCAGCTCGGCTCTGATCTGATCGCCCATGCCGCGCGCTGTGGCGGAATAGACGTAGGTCATGCAGGGCCGCTTCACGACCCCGCGCGTGATCTTGCCGTCTTTCCAAGGAGCCGCGCCGGGGTCTTGCGAGGCATCGACCATCGCCTGCGCTTTCGCCGCGACGAGTGCGTAGATGTCGCCTGGGCTGTCGCTGGGTGTCAGGTTTACGTGCGGAGCCGCCTGCGCGTCTCGAAGCAGCGCTGTGAGATGCTGGAGGCCGGAGTTCGACCCATCAATGGCTATTGGCAAGTGCGAGACGAATGCTTCGCCGTGCCGGAGATAGCCCGCCCATTCAAAGCATGCGGCGAGCGCCGCCCACGGCTTGTCTGCGGTCGTCCAGAAGCGGGCGCCGTCCAACGGATCGCTGGCGCTATCGAGGATGTGAGCCCGGTGCTGCTCGACCCAGGCGATACGCTCCTCGAAGCGGAGCTTGTCGATCCCGAACACATTGGCGACGTGGATCGCAAGCCAGCGCGCACCCGAGGGGCCCAGCGGCTTCCCACGAGCGAACTCGATCAGGGAGCGGCCGATGTCGCCTGCTTGCGGGTGGGGGCCACCCTGCGGGATCGGATAAACGCGCCCCCGGAAGTCGAGATCGTGCGGGAAGTAGATGGCAGAGAAGTCGGCCAGCTTGCGTGCGACCCAGAGCTGTTGCGCCAGGGCCAGACGTTTGCCACGTCCGGCAGCGTTGCGTGCATGAACCTTGGCGGCATCCCGCTTCCAGCGCTCGACTGCCTCGGGATCGTCCTCCACCAGTGGGCGGGCCGGGATCGGCTCGGGCTCGCGCGGCGGAACGCCGGCCAGGGCGCCACCTTCGGTCGTGAGGCGTTCCAGGACCTCCAGCAGCGGCCGGTTCACGCGCCAGCCCGTCGTCTGGACTGCGTTCACCGCCCGATAGACGATGGCATATCGACGCTGCTGAGTTCGTCGCCATAGGCACGGCTGTGCGAGCCTACTAGCCGCGTCCCGATGGGCGGCGTGAGGTATCCGCCGTCTGTCGGGGTCGTCCACGGGCAAGGCGGAACCACCATGGGTAGAGGGATCGGGTCCAACAGCTCGCAGCGCTCGTGCTGTGTTTCGAGCCAGTCGTGCATCGCCTCCGTGAGGCACAGCCTACGTTCGCGGCGGATCTGCTTGCCGACGTTGGTCTGGATCAGCTTCAGCTCGAACAGGCCGGTGGCCTCTATGGCGAGTTCGATCAGCTTGAGCCCGACCGTCACCAATTCGTGCTGGGACCAGTTGAGCGCGACGCCCTCGGCGTCCTGGATCGCTTCGATGGCGCGCTGACGCTTCTGGCTAACCATTGCGCGCCCCGCGAGGCTCCGCTGGAGTCCCTCGGCACCCTCTGGGTTGAGCCGGGCGAACTCCTCGGCTCGCAGATGGTCGAGCACCGCATTTCCGACGGTCTTCGCCGCGCCCTGCGCGCGAACTTCGCGGGCGCCTGCTTGGATGGCGCAGCGCAGGGTAAGATAGGCCAGGGGCTCCGGCTCTGCTTGCGCCTGGTCGAGGAGGTCAAAGGCTGCGTGGCGCCGCCCTGCTCGCCCTGACTTCGCATCCACCAGGAAGGCGCGAATTGCGTCCGCTGTTGGCTTGAGCGTCCGTCGCAGCATCGCCCGCCCCGGTGGTAGCGATGCCTCGTCGCTACTGGGGCCGATGGCGTCGATCCAGGGCGCGTTGCGCTTGTTCCGGTAGCGCGCCTTCCCGAGCGCACGGGATTCGGCTTCAAGGTCCTGCTGGACCTCAATGAGATCAACGTCGGTAATGGTAATGGTCCTGATGCTTTGGCCGTCCGTTGGGTCGATCAACCGGCGGCGGTCTCCTCTTCGACAACGCCCTCGCCCTTCCGCAGTGCTTCGTAGAGCTGCCCAGGGCCGAGCAGGATGTCCTTCAGCCCCGCGCGCACCTTGTCCGAGCCGAGCGCCTGCTGGCTCATCTTCTGGTGCGCGTCGAGCGCGTCGATGATCGCGTTCAGCAGCTCATTGTCTAGCGTCGGCGAGGCAGCGAACTGCGCCTTGCTGTTGTTCATCGCCTGCATGGTGAGCTCGTCGGACTCCAGCAGCTTTCCCTTGATCACCTCGTTCACGTAGACGAGCTGATCGCCGTCCGTCAGCTCGCCATCGAACAGGTCGTTCACGCGCTGGATGATCTCGCGGAGGAGCGCCTTCTGCCTCTCCTGGATCGAACCGGAGCCGGCCTCGCCCACCGGCGGAATCTTCGGGGCCTCGCCGCCCATCAGCATCGGCTGCTTGTCCATCTTCTTCAGCGCGTGGTGCGTGAGCTGCAGCTGTGAGACGTCCACCGCCACGCGCTCCCGGCCGAAATCGAGCAGCCGCACGAGGTATTTGAAGAACAGGAAGCGCTTCTCGATGTCCGTGTTGCCGTAGTCGAACATCTGGCTGAGGAAGGTGTAGATCCGGATGAACGTCTGCGCGTCGGTCTTGAAGAGCGTGAGCGTGCCCATCTCGTCGCTTGCCGCCTGGGCAGCCTTCTCGTCATCAAGCGCGTCGGCGGCCTCCTTGGCGGCCTTGGCTGCGGCGAAGCGCTTCAGGAGCCGATCCGCGACCGGCCCGAGCGCCCCGGCAAGGTCCCCCTGGGTGGACTTCGGGTCCATCGCGACGGCCGCCACACGATCCACTTCGAAGCTGTCGTACCAGCCGCCAGAATCGAGCTTCGCGCGCATGTCGTAGACCAGGTTGGGATCGGTGACGCCTTCGAGCTCTGCCGTCTCATAGTAGGTCCGGAACGCGGCCAGTACCTCCTGGGAGCTGTTCACGAAATCGAGGATATAGGTCGTGTCCTTGCCCGGATGGGCGCGGTTGAGGCGCGACAGCGTCTGCACTGCCTGGACGCCCGCCAGGCGCCGGTCGACATACATGCCGCACAGCAGCGGCTGGTCGAACCCGGTCTGGAACTTGTTGGCCACAAGCAGCAGGTGATAGTCGGTCGCCTTGAAGGCGTCGCGGATGTCGCGGCCCTTCAGGTTCGGGTTGAGCTCCTTGCTCGCCTCGCTCAGCGGCTCCGGCGACGAATCCGGATCGTTCACCTCGCCCGAGAAGGCGACGAGCGTGCCCAGCGGATAGCCCTTGCCCTTGATGTAGCGGTCGATGGCGAGCTTCCACCGAACCGCTTCCTTGCGGCTCGCCAGCACCACCATGGCCTTGGCCTTGCCGTCGAGCAGCGGCTGCACGTTCTCGCGGAAGTGCTCGACGACGATCTGGACCTTCTGCGCGATGTTGTAGGGGTGCAGGCTCACCCACTGCATGATCCCCTTCGTCGCCGCCGACCGCTCGACCTCAGTTTCCTCCAGTTCCTGGCCGCCATGCGCCAGCCGGAACGCCAGCTTGTAGGGCGTGTAGTTCTTCAGCACGTCGAGGATGAAGCCCTCCTCGATGGCCTGGCGCATCGAATAGACGTGGAACGGCTCCGGCAGGCCGCCCGGTTGCTTCACGCGCCCGAAGAGCTGGAGCGTCTTCGCCTTCGGGGTTGCCGTGAAGGCAACGTAGGTCACGCCGGTGTCGCTCGCCCGCGCCGCCATCTGGGCGGCCAGCAGGTCTTCGGTGTCGATCTCGCCGCCGTCCTGGAGCTCCGCAATCTCTTCGGGCGAGAGCACTTCCTTGAGCTTCGCCGCTGCCTCGCCCGTCTGCGAGCTGTGCGCCTCGTCCGCAATCACCGCGAAGCGTTTGCCGTCGGTCGCCGCGAGCTCCCGCACCGCCTGGAGGGCATAGGGGAAGGTCTGGATGGTGCAGACGATGATCTTCTTGCCGGCCTTCAGCGCGTCGGCCAGCTGCGCGCTCTTGCTGCCGCTCTCGCTCTTGATCGTCTCGACGACGCCCGTGGTGCGCTGGAAATCGAACAGCGCATCCTGCAGCTGTCCGTCGATCACCCGCCGGTCGGACACGACGATCACCGTCGAGAACAGCTTCTCGTCATTCGCGTCGTGGAGCTCGGAGAGGAAGTGCGCGGTCCAGGCGATGGAGTTGGTCTTGCCCGATCCCGCCGAGTGCTGGACGAGGTACTTGGCGCCGACGCCCTCCTGGAGGATCGCGGCCTGGAGCTTCCGCGTCACGTCAAGCTGGTGATAGCGCGGGAAGATGATCGCGCGAATGGCCTTCTTTTCGTCGCGCTGGGTGACGAGGTAACGGCCCAGCAGCTCCAGCCAGCTGTCGCGCTGCCACACCTGCTCCCACAGGTACGACGTGGCGTGGCCGAAGGGCAGCGTGGGGTTGCCCTTGCCGCCATGATCGCCCTGGTTGAACGGCAGGAAGTGCGTGGCCGGCCCCGCCAGCTTGGTCGTCATCATCACTTCGCGGTTCGAAACGGCGAAGTGCACCAGCGCACCCGATGGGAAGCTCAGCAGCGGCTCGCGTTCGTGCCCTTTCTGCTGCGGCAGCCTGTCGTGCTTGTACTGGTCGACCGCATCCTGCACCGATTGGGTGAAGTCGGTCTTCAGCTCCACGGTGGCGACAGGGAGGCCGTTGAGGAACAGCACCAGGTCGATGCAGTTCTCGTTGGCCAGGCTGTAGCGGACTTGCCGCACCACGCGGAGCCGGTTGGCGCTGTAGCGGGCGACGACGTCCGGGTTCATGCCTATCGCCGGCTTGAATTGGGCGAGCTGGATCGTGCCGCGCACACCGATGGTGTCGACGCCGTTGCGCAGCACGTCGAGCGTCCCACGGTCGTCCAGCGACTTGCGTACGCGGTCGAGCAGGAGCGCCTCCGCCGAGGCGCCATGCAGCTTGGTCAGGCTCTCCCAAGCCTTTGGCTGGGTCTCCTGTATCCAGGCAACCAGATCGGCCGGGAACAGCGCGCGCTTGCGGTCATAGGCCTGCGCATCGCCTGCCTCGTACAGCCAGCCCTTGGAGGCAAGGATGGTGCAGACCTCGCTTTCGAAGCTGATCTCCTCGTGCAGGCGGCTCATGCGCGCTTCCCTAGAAGGTCCTCAAACTCATCTTCGATCTTGGCGGCTTCCCATTCCTTGTAGGTCATCTCGCTCCCTTCGAGCCGCCACGATTGAGGGCCGCTCGCAGCGCGGCCGAAAACGACCGTTGCGGCGGCACTCGGGCTGCTGAAGGCATAGCTCTCGGTGAATACGCAGTGGCTGCCTTGTGGCGCGAGTACCCCCGAGCGAATCAGCTCGGAATAGAGGCCGGCGTAGTTGTGATGGGCAAGCCCGGCCCAGTCGCGCCGTGCTGTCGACCCTGCCTGAACGATGAACTCGCCGTCGACAAGGACAGCGGTTGCCCGAATGGCGTGCTTCTGGTTTTCCAACACGAAGCGCTGTGACGACGCGTCTGCGGTAGCGACTTCCGCAGTCGGAGCCGTCTCCGTCTTTGCTTTCGCCGCGGTCGGGCGGGCGCGATGGATGAACATGTCGACCCGAACGGCTGGTAGCACGATGAAGAGGTTCTCCAGGAATGCCTCCATCTTCGCCACGTCCGCCTCGCTGAGCGCCGCAAGGGTTGGGTTGGTGCCGTTGTCGAGCGGCACGCGACCGATGGCCCGCGCCTCGGCGATCAGCCGGGCCTCCAAGTAGCGGACATGGGCCTTGTTGAGCTTGTTGGCGGCTGCCGTGATCAGGACGGCGCTCGTCCACCATTCCTTGCGAACGTCGTGGCTGCGGATGCGGGCGGAAATGTCTTCGCCTTCGCCGACATAGGCGCGGGGTTCGCCCTCCTGCTCGCCGATTAGCAGGTAGACGCCGGCATAGCTCGCCTCCGGCCGTGCCAGCGCTTCCGCGATTTGAGTGCGCGGCGCCATCAGAACGTGGCCGGTCCAGTTGAACAGCTCGGCCGTGAGCATGCCGTCGGGCCGGCCATCGATGTAGTGGAGCTCCAGAGAGCGACCGATGGCGCGTGTCATGCCGCCTCCGCCTTGATGGCCTCAACATCGCGCACGTCGATTTGCCCAGTGACGGCTGCCGAGATGACGCACGCGCGCCGCTCAAGAAGGAGCGCGACATTTTCATCGATGGCTTCCAAAAGGAGTTGGATGGCGCTGCAGGCTCGCGAAAGGTTCGGCAGTATTAGCCTCTGCTCATCAACGGGAGGCAGCGCAACCACGAAACTTCCGATTTGCGAAGGACTAATATGTGGCACGCTGACACCCGTCATTTCGGGCACACAGTGATGATGGAATGCTTCCCCGGCTAGTAGGTGAGGGATATACTCGGGTATGATGGCTGAAGAAGGTCTAAGCGCGGCGACTCGTTGCAATAGAAGGCAAGGAAGGTCATCATGTGATACCTGCGCTACGCGAAGTCCGTCCCCAATCCACGGGCGATCCATGCCAAGCACAATATCGCCAGCTTGTAGTTCGTATTCGTCTAGACCGTCATTATCTTCGCGTTGCCAGTATACGACGTCATCCCACCGCATTCGCCCGACTGCGATGTTAACACCCCGCAACAACGGCGTTTGCTCGGGAGCGGTCTTGAAGCCAGCCGATGGAAATGCGTAACCGGACAGCACATTGATTTCGCGCTTTAGCGGGATCACTCGCCAATGCGCTGGCACCTCGCCTAGCCACTCCACGCCGGAGTCTTTCATGGACACCGCCGGGTCCAGCCCCTTGGTAACCACGTGGGAGATGACGGCCTGGCGCTTCTCCTTGAGCAGCTCGATGAGCCGTCGCTGCTCCTCCACCAGCGCATCGATATTGGCCGTCTCGCGGTCGAGGAAGGCGGCGATGGCAGCCTGTTCCGAAACGGGCGGAACCGCCAGCACAATGTTCCGCATCTCCGAGAAGTTCGTACTCCAGAGATCCGCTACGATCCCCTTGCCAACACGATAGTACTCCTCCTGAAACGACACAGAGCGGAAGAGATGATGGGCGAAACGTCCGTCGATCTCGGAGCTGGGTTCTAGAACCGTGTTGATCAGAGAAGTGGAGCCGTCCAATTCGGATAGGCCAGATGAGCCCTTGCGGTCCGAGCGGCTATTGATAACGAAGTCTCCTGCCCTAACCAACTTGCGATTATCACCGTCATCGGTCTTGGCTGCCGTTTCGAGCTGAGGAAGAATGCCGTTTTTGGTCACAGACAGAGGCGGAAAGTCCTTGTCACTGACCTTAGTCCGACGCTCATCGAAGTAGTGAGCAAGACGTTTCAGGTACCAATGTGATGGAACTTGACCCAGCCAAACGAGGCCGCTCTCTTGATAGCTCGGGTACGCCGGAAAGCTCACGCCGCTAGCCCCTCGATCATAGCCTTGATCCGGTCAGTTACCTGCTTCAGGTCGGCGTCGATCTCCTCCAGCGGCCGAGGTGCCTCGAACACGTAGAACTGGCGGCTGAACGGCACCTCGTAGCCGACCTTCGTCTTGCTCTCGTCGATCCACGCATCCGGCGCATGTGGCAGCACCTCGCGCTTGAAGTAAGCGTCGACGTCCTCGGCCAGCGGCACGTTCTCGGTATCGCGCAGGGCGCTGTCCGCCTGCGGCTTGCCCTTGTTCTTGCCGCGCTCGCCCAGGACGATCTTGCCTGCCGCGTCGCGCAGTGGGCGCTCGACGGTGATCGTGCGGTAGCCGAAGGCGCTGTTGGGGAAGATGCGGGAGAGCGGCACCAGCTTCACCTTGCCGCTCTGCGGTGCCTCCGGGGACTTCTCACCCGCCCACGCGATCTCGCGCGCCACTTCCTTGCCTTCGGCATCGAGCACGATGGCAATCTCGGCGGCTTCCGCGCGGCCGAACAGCTCGGTGATCTGCCGGATATGCTCCTCGCCCAGCTCCTTGCGCTTGGAGCCGAGCGACTTGCGCATCTTGCGCCAGAAGCCCGAGCCATCGATCAGCTGCACCAGCCCCTTGCGGCCGGCCGGCTTCCGGTTCGAGACGATCCAGACATAGGTCGCGATGCCGGTGTTGAAGAACATGTCGGTCGGCAGCGCGATGATGGCTTCGACCAGGTCGTTCTCCAGCACGTAGCGCCGAATCTCGCTCTCGCCGCTGCCCGCGCCGCCGGTGAACAGCGGGGAGCCGTTGAGCACGATGCCGAACCGGCAGCCGCCCTCGGTCGCCGGGCGCATCTTCGCCAGCATGTGGAGCAGGAACAGCATCGAGCCGTCCGAGACGCGCGGCAGGCCGGGGCCGAAGCGCCCGTTGAAGCCCTGCTGCTCATGCTCGCGGCGGACTTCCTTCTCGACCTTCTTCCACTCGACGCCGAACGGCGGGTTGGCCAGCATATAGTCGAAGGTCTTGCCGGGGTGTCCGTCCTCCGACAGCGTGTTGCCGAAGGCGATGTTGGAGACGCTCTGCCCCTTGATGAGCATGTCCGCCTTGCAGATTGCGTAAGACTCCGGGTTGAGCTCCTGGCCCGAGATGGTCAGGCGGGCGCCGGGGTTGAGCTCCGCCAGACGCTCTTCGGCAACCGACAGCATGCCGCCGGTGCCTGCGGTGGGGTCGTAGATCGTCCGCACCACACCGGGCTTGGACAGCGCGGCGTCGTCCTCGACGAAGATCAGGTTGACCATCAGGTTGATCACCTCACGCGGCGTGAAGTGATCGCCTGCGGTTTCGTTCGAGGCCTCGGCGAACTTGCGGATCAGCTCCTCGAACACCAGGCCCATCTGGCTGTTCGGCACCTTGTCCGGGTGCAGGTCGATGCCGGCGAACTTCTCGGTGACCAGGAACAGCAGCTTGGCGCGGGCGAGCTTGTCGATCTGGTTGTGGAACTCGAACTTCTCGAAGATGTCCCGCACCTCTTCCGAGAAGTCCTGGACGTAGGAGGTCAGGTTCGCGGCGATGTTGTCCGGGTCCCCCAGCAGCTTCTGGAGGTCCATCGGCGAGGTGTTGAAGAAGTTCGTCTCGGCCTTGCGGCGCAGGAAGGGCTCCGGGTTCAGGCCTGACTTCTCGCGCAGCTCCAGTTCAGCCAGCACGGCCGCCTTGGTCGGCTCCAGGACGCAGTCGAGGCGCCGCAGGACCGTGAAGGGCAGGATGACGGAGCCGTAGTCGGCCGGCTTGTAGTCGCCGCGCAGCAAGTCCGCGACCGACCAGATGAAAGCCGAGAGTGCCTGGTGGTTCATGTTTCCCCCTTCGAACCTCGCACTCCATGGCGAGTTTCCGTGACGCGAGTAAAGTCGAGATTAGTCCTTGGCCGCATGGAGGTGCGACAGATCCAGGTCCGGGTAGGTGATCCTCTCCAGCGCCCTGGCGAAATCCTTCACCGTGAAGCCCTTGCCGTAGCTCTTCTCCGAGCCGCCGGATTCACGACCCAGAAGCGCTCGGCCCAGTGCGGTGCCGTATAGGTCTGCGGCGATCAGGCGATCCTCCACGCCGTGCCGGAAACTATGCATCCCCAGCTTCGTGCCGGTGAGGCCGAGGTCCTTCACAATCTTCACGAACCATTCGCCCAGCTTCGCGCCGGCTTGGCCCCGCACATTCGCCTTCGCGTCGGGGAACAGCAGTTCCTCCGGTTTGGCGACCTTGCAGCGATGCTTGAGAAAGGCGGCGAAGCCCATGCGCACCAGCTCGGGGTGCAGCGGCAAGTCGCGGCGGCTGTAGCTGGTCTTCAGGGAGCGGCCGGCATGTGCACGAATACGGAGCGCGGTCAGGCCATCCACCTCCTCGACGTCCGCGATGCGCAGCCCGGCGATTTCGCCCAGCCGCGCGCCGGTGAATAGCGCGACCAGTGGAATCCAGAAGCGCCCCGGCCGGGCCATGTCGGGCTTCGCGGGGGCGACCCAGGGATCGGAGGTGAACAGCGTCTGGAGCTGGGGTGCCGTGAACGGATCGCGCTTGTCGATTTCCGCCACGCTATCCTTGACCGCCAGGCCGGTGAAGGGCGTGCTGGTGATCCAGCCTTCCTTCATCGCCCATTTGAAGAGCGCCGCGATATGCGCAAGGTAGGCGCGGTTGATCGTTGCCGGTTTAATGGGCTCGATCTTCAGGCGCTTGCCCGCCTCGATTGCCTGCGGCACCGACAATCCCTTCAGGGCGGCATGGCGGCCCATCCCAGCCGGCAAGTCACGCAGCATGGCGACCACCCCGCGCGCATCCTCGCGGGTCACTGAGGAGGCGTCCCGATCCCCGAGGATGTCCTTCAGGGCTCGGAAGGGCGCCTCGACGGCCTCACGGCTCGATGCGCTCCAATCCTTCCACTTGGCCTCTTTATATGCTTTGATCAGCGCATTGACGGAGTGGTCCGGCGCATCGGCCTTGATCTCCAGAGCGCGGGCCAGCCGGGGATCGGAAGGAGCTGCCCCCTCCATGCCCTGCAATTGCTGTGCGATGCCTCGATGCAGTTCGGTGAACGCGAGGTGCAGCATCGACTTCAGCGCGTCGCGGCTGGGGCTCTCCTCAGGGATCGGAAGGCCCTGCTGCGCGATCAGAGTGTTCGCGGCGCTTTCGACAGCCCAATAGTCCTGCCGCGCCTGCGCAGCCTCCAGCGAGGCCACGCGGCCCTGCACCTCCGCCAGTGTGGCCTTGGCTTCCACTGGAGATAGCGCCCGGTTGATCCGGTAGGCCGGCAGCGCTGTGCGATAGAAGAGGGCGGTAAGGCGGGCGATTTCGGGTTCGGCCAAGTCGCGGAAGCGGCTGTCCGCCAATCGGTCCCGCGCCTGCTGCACGCGCGCCTCGTATTCGGAAGCGATCAGCACAAGCATGGCCTGTGCCTTCTTCCGGTCGGCTTCACCCGTCGACTTCGTGAATTCGCCTGGCAGGATCGCAGCCACATCGCTGGGCCAGCGCTTGCGGACCTGCCACAAGCTGGAGCCCTTACGACGACTCAATCGGAACATCTTCTCAAGCCTTTGCGTAGCACTATTGTGTAGCACTGGCCGCCTGGAAGACATTGAAAATACGTGTTTTCAACCCCCTAGGGGGAAGTGGTGCCCAGAAGAGGACTCGAACCTCCACGACCTTGCGATCGCCAGCACCTGAAGCTGGTGCGTCTACCAATTCCGCCATCTGGGCACGGGGTAGGCCGGCGCCTCTAGGGGGCGGATGGCGGACCTGTCAACACCTCTTTTTCGCATCGTGCGTTATCGGTGCGACGGCGCACGCCCGAGCCTTGTCTTCGCGGGGCCGGGCGGGCAAGGCGCGTCGAGGCTCGGGCTTGAGGTGAAGGATATGGACGGCAAGCTGGTGACGCTGATCGGCGGCGGTGGGTTCCTGGGGCGGTATATCGCCCAGGCGCTGCTGAAGCGGGGCGCGCGGGTGCGCGCGGCGCAACGCGATCCGCGGCAGGCGTTCTTCCTGAAGCCGCTGGGCGGGCTGGGGCAGACGCAGTTCGTCGCGGCCGACGTGACCCGCCCCGATACTATCGTGTGCGCGGTCCAGGGCGCGGCGGCGGTCGTCAATCTGGTCGGCGTATTCGGCAACGACGCGCAGCGCATCCACGTCGACGGCGCGCGCGCTGTGGCGGAGGCGGCGACCGACGAGGGCGCGGCGCTGGTCCATGTCTCCGCGATCGGCGCGGACGTTAACGGCGATTCGCTCTACGCGCGCACCAAGGGCGCGGGCGAAGGGGCGGTGCGCGCCGCCGCGCCGCATGCCACGATCCTGCGCCCCTCCACCGTGTTCGGGCGTGAGGATCAGTTCATCAACCGCTTCGCCGGGATGATCGCGACGCTGCCGGTGGTCCCGGTTTTGCGCGGCGCGGCGCGGTTCCAGCCGGTCTATGTCGGCGACGTCGCGCAGGCGGCGGTTGCCGCGCTGGACGACGAGGAGGCGTTTGGCGGCCGTACGTTCGAGCTGGGCGGGCCGGAAGTGCTGACCATGCTGGAGCTGCACGAGCGGATCGCGCGGCATATCGGGCGGACGCCGCGGCTGCTCGCGCTGCCGGATGCTGTCGGCGGGGTGCTGGCGTCGCTGCCGGGGACGCCCATCTCCGCGGATCAGTGGAAGATGCTGGGGCATGATTCGGTCGTGTCGTCGCAGGCGGAGGGGCTTTCGGCGCTGGGCGTGACGCCGACCCCGCTCGACGCGGTCGCGCCGGGCTGGCTGGTGCACTATCGCCGCGCGGGCCGCTTCGGATTGATCCAGCACGCACGCTGACGGGCAAGCCGCGCCGGCAACCTCCTCCTCCCGAAAGGGGCATTCGTGAACGACCTTCTGACCATCATCCTCCTGGGCATCGTCGAGGGGGTGACGGAGTTCCTGCCCGTTTCCTCGACCGGGCACCTCGTTCTGGCCGGCGCGCTGCTGGGGATGAAGGAAGCCGATGCGACCTTCGACATCGTGATCCAGCTGGGCGCGATCCTGGCGGTGATCGTGCTGTTCTGGCGGCGCTTCCTGGCGGTGGGGCACGGGCTGCTGCGCCGCGATGCCGGTGCGATCCGCTTCACGCGCAACATCCTGCTGGGGTTCCTGCCCTCGGCGGTGGTGGGGATGATCGCGTATTCTGCGATCCGCGCACTACTGGAGGCGCCGGGGACGGGGCCGTTCGTGGTCGCGGTGGCGCTGATCGTTGGCGGGATCGCGATCCTGTTCATCGAGCGGACCGTGCCGCCCGCCGCCAAGACATCGGTCGAGGCGATGAGCTGGCGCGTGGCGCTGGGCATCGGTGTCGTGCAGTGCCTGTCGATGATCCCCGGCGTCAGCCGCTCGGGCGCGACGATCATGGGTGCGCGGGCGATGCGGATCGATCAGGAGACGGCGGCGGAATACAGCTTCTTCCTGGCGATCCCGACGATGATGGGCGCGACGACGCTGGCGCTGTGGAAGAGCCGTCACGAGTTGGGCAACGCGCACTTCTCCGCGATCGCGATCGGGTTCGTCGTCTCGTTCGTGGTCGCTTTGGGGGTCATCCGATGGTTCATGGCGATCGTGACCCGGCACGGCTTCGCGCCCTTTGCGTGGTATCGAATCGTCGCTGGCACCGTCGCGCTGGCCTTGCTGGCGATGCGGTAGGGCCGGATCGAACCTAAAAAAGCGTGCCACTTCTTGCTGCGACGCAAAATCTGACGAGAAGGGCAATTATTTAGGTAATACGGGCTGCCCTATTGCCGTCAAAAGGCGTGACAAGTCGCGCGGCGTGTGAGACGTGGGGGGGGTGGAGGATCCTTCATGGCTGACATGCTGAAGTTCGTTGATCGTGCGCAATCCTATCCCGCCAAGCGGACGGCGGAGGAGCGGGCCGAGGACTTTCGCGAGATCGCCGAGAAATATGCGGTCGTCGCGGCGGAGGATCAGGCGGGGCGCTGCTCGCAGTGCGGCGTGCCCTATTGTTCGGTCCACTGCCCGCTGCACAACCATATCCCCGACTGGCTGCGGCTGACCGCGGAGGGGCGGCTGCGCGAGGCGTACGAGCTGAGCAACGCGACCTCGACCATGCCCGAGATCTGCGGGCGGATCTGTCCGCAGGACCGGCTGTGCGAGGGCAATTGCGTCATCGAGTTCACCGGGCACGGCGCAGTGACGATCGGATCGGTCGAGAAGTTCATCACCGACACCGCTTGGGCCGAGGGCTGGGTCGAGCCGCTGGTGCCGGGGCCGGCGCGCGGGCAGTCGGTGGGGGTCATCGGTGCCGGGCCGGCGGGGCTGACCGCGGCGGAATATCTGCGCGCGCACGGCTATGAGGTGCATGTCTACGATCGGCACGACCGCGCGGGCGGGCTGCTGACCTATGGAATCCCGGGGTTCAAGCTGGAAAAGCCGGTGGTGATGCGCCGGATCGAGCGGTTGAAGGCGGGCGGAATCACCTTCCACGAGGGGTTCGAGGTGGGGCGCGACGCGTCGCTGGACGAGTTGCGGGGCCGTCACGACGCGCTGCTGATCGCCACGGGCGTCTACAAGGCGCGCGCGATCGAGGTCGGCGGTAACGATCTGATGGGGGTGGTGCCCGCGCTGGACTATCTGATCGCATCCAACCGCAAGGGGTTCGGCGACGACGTGCCGGAATATGAGGACGGCCGCCTGAACGCGAAGGGCAAGAACGTTGTCGTGATCGGCGGCGGCGATACCGCGATGGACTGCGTCCGGACTGCGATCCGTCAGGGTGCTGCGAGCGTGAAGTGCCTGTATCGCCGCGACCGCGCCAACATGCCGGGCTCGCAGCGCGAGGTCGCCAATGCCGAGGAGGAGGGCGTCGAGTTCGTCTGGCTCTCCGCCCCGGCGTCGTTCGCCGGCGCGGACGGGCAGGTGGCGACGGTGCGCGCCAATCGGATGCGGCTGGGTGCTCCCGATGCGAGTGGCCGCCGCGCGCCCGAGGTCGATCCCGGCGGCGCGGAGGACATGCCCGCCGACCTCGTCATCAAGGCGCTGGGCTTCGACGCGGAAGAGCTGCCGCATCTGTGGGACGCGCCGGAGCTGGGGGTGACGCGCTGGGGCACGGTGCTGGTCGACAGCAAGACGCTGATGACGTCGCTGGACGGCGTGTTCGCGGCGGGGGATATCGTGCGCGGCGCGTCGCTGGTCGTCTGGGCGATCCGCGACGGGCGCGACGTCGCCGCGACGATGCACAACCACCTGAAGGCGAAGGCGCGAGAGGCGAAGGTGGCTGCGTGAGGCTGGAGCCGGACGAGGTTGAAGCGATCCGACGCGCCGCGCGACAAGCGTTCGGCGGCGACGTGGTTGTTCGCCTCTTCGGCAGTCGGGTGGACGAAACGCGCCGGGGTGGCGACATCGACCTTCATGTCGAGGTGCACGACGACATTGACGAGTGGGCCGCGCGGGCGCGTTTCGAAAGCGCTCTTTTCGCGCAGATCGAGGAGCAGCGGGTCGATCTCGTCCTTCACCGTCGCGGCGAGGCGCTCGCTGCGATCGACCGGATTGCGCTGCGCGACGGGGTGGTCCTGTGACCCGCGACGGCGAGATCGCGATGCTGCGGGAACATCTGGCCACGACCGCACGGTTGGCGGATCGCCTGGCGCTGCTTCGCGAACGGTTGAAGCCCCTCATGCCGATCGACGCCGATCGATTGCGGGGGCTGGACCCCGACAGCGACGTGAATGTGCTCGCCTTCCTCAAGACCTTCGAGCAGTTGGAGGATACGCTGGGACGCACGTTGAAGACGATCGCGATGCTGATGCAGCTCGGCCGGATCGACCGTCTGACGCCACGCGATGTGGCGCAGCGGTCCGCCGCGCTGGGCGTGATCGACGATCCCAAGGTCTGGGCCGATGCCGTCCGCGTCCGCAACGAACTGGCCCATGAATATCCGCTGCGCCCCGACAAGCAGGCGGCGCAGGTCAATGCCGCCTGGACGACGAGCGACGTGCTCTTCCAGACCCGGCAGTCCATCGACAACTTCGTAGAGCGGGAAAGGCTTCTACATGGCGACCTCTGAGAGCAATCGCACGTATCTCGCCACCCACGGAATGTACCGCCCCGAATACGAGGGCGATGCGTGCGGCGTGGGCCTCGTCGCGGCGACGGACGGGAAGCCGTCGCGGCGCGTGGTGCAGTCGGCGATCGATGCGCTGAAGGCGGTGTGGCATCGCGGTGCGGTCGACGCGGACGGCAAGACCGGCGACGGCGCGGGCATCCATGTCGACCTGCCCGCGCGTTTCTTCGACGACGCCATCGCGGCGGGTGGGCACAAGGTGCTGCCGAACCGGCTGGCGGTCGGCATGATCTTCCTGCCGCGCACCGATCTGGGCGCGCAGGAGACGTGCCGCACGATCGTGGAAAGCGCGATCATCGAGGCGGGCTATACGATCTACGGCTGGCGGCAGGTGCCGGTGGACGTCAGCGTCATCGGCATGAAGGCGCAGTCGACGCGCCCCGAGATCGAGCAGATCATGATCGCGGGCCCGATGCCCGACGAGGCGTCGCTGGAGGAGTTCGAGAAGAACCTGTATCTGGTCCGCCGGCGGATCGAGAAGCGCGTGATCGCGGCGCAGATCCAGGGCTTCTACATCTGCTCGCTCAGCTGCCGCTCGATCATCTACAAGGGGCTGTTCCTGGCGGAGAGCCTGTCGGTCTTCTACCCCGACCTGACCGACAAGCGCTTCGAGAGCCGGGTCGCGATCTTCCACCAGCGCTATTCGACTAATACCTTCCCGCAATGGTGGCTGGCGCAGCCGTTCCGGTGCCTGGCGCACAACGGCGAGATCAACACGATCCGCGGCAACAAGAACTGGATGCTGAGCCACGAGATCCGCATGGCGTCGATCGCGTTCGGCGAGCATTCGGAGGATATCAAGCCGGTGATCCCGGCAGGCGCATCCGACACCGCGGCGCTGGACGCGACGTTCGAGGCGATCTGCCGTTCGGGCCGCGATGCGCCGACCGCGAAGCTGATGCTGGTGCCCGAGGCCTATGCCGACGACATGCCGCCGACGCATGCCGCGATGTACCAGTATCTCGCCTCCGTCATGGAGCCGTGGGACGGCCCGGCCGCGCTGGCGATGACCGACGGCCGCTGGGCGGTGGGCGGCGTGGACCGCAATGCGCTGCGCCCGCTGCGCTATACGCAGACCGCGGACGGGCTGCTGATCGTCGGGTCGGAAGCCGGGATGGTCGTGGTGCCCGAGAGCACCGTGGTTGCCAAGGGACGGCTGGGGCCGGGGCAGATGATCGCGGTCGACCTGCAAGAGGGGCGCGTGCTGCGCGACCGCGAGATCAAGGACAAGATCGCGGCGGAGCAGGATTATGCCGCGATGATCGGCGAGTTCTCGCTGATGGACGACCTGCCGCCGGCGCCGGTCGACAGCGTGACGCGTTACGACCGGGCCGACCTGACGCGGCGCCAGGTCGCGGCGGGGCAGACTCTGGAGGATATGGAGTTGATCCTGTCGCCGATGGTGGAAACCGCCAAGGAAGCGATCGGATCGATGGGCGACGACACGCCGCTGGCGGTAATCAGCGACAAGCCGCGGCTCATCAGCCAGTTCTTCCGCCAGAATTTCGCGCAGGTGACGAACCCGCCGATCGATCCGTTGCGCGAACGCTATGTGATGAGCCTGAAGACGCGGTTCGGCAACCTGGCCAACATCCTGGACACCGAGGATCGGCGCGAGCGCGTGCTGGTACTCGATTCGCCGGTGCTGACCTCGACCGACTGGGCGCGGTTGAAGGCGTATTTCGGCGGTGCCGCGGCGGACATCGACTGCACGTTCGAGGCGGGTGGTGGGCCGGACCGCCTGCGCGCCGCGATCCAGCGCATCCGCAACCAGGCCGAACAGGCGGTGCGCGAGGGCAAGAGCGAGCTGTTCCTGACCGACGAGCATATCAGCGAGGACCGCGTCGCGATCCCCGGCGTGCTGGCGGCGGCGGCGGTGCACACGCATCTGGTGCGCCGTGGCCTGCGCTCTTACGCCTCGGTCAACGTCCGTGCGGCGGAATGCCTCGACACGCATTATTATGCGGTGCTGATCGGGGTCGGGGCGACGACGGTGAACGCCTATCTGGCGGAGGCCGCGATCGCGGACCGGCAGGCGCGCGGCCTGTTCGGCGACCTGGGCATCGAGGAATGCCTGAAGCGCCACAAGAAGGCGATCGAGGAGGGGCTGCTCAAGATCCTGTCGAAGATGGGGATCGCGGTGATCTCCAGCTATCGCGGCGGATATAATTTCGAGGCGGTGGGCCTGTCCCGCGCGCTGGTCAACGACCTGTTCCCTGGCATGCCCGCGAAGATCTCGGGCGAGGGCTATGCCTCGCTCCACGTCAACGCCAGCGACCGACACGAGGCGGCGTTCGACGCGAGTGTGGCGAAGCTGCCGATCGGCGGCTTCTATCGCCAGCGGCACACCGGGGAGGCGCACGCCTATTCGGCGCAGCTGATGCACCTGCTGCAGACCGCGGTCGCGACCGACAGCTATTCCAGCTACCTGCAATTCTCGCGCGGGGTGTCGGACCTGCCGCCGATCTACCTGCGCGATCTGTTGCAGTTCAACTTCCCGAACGAGGGCGTGCCGGTCGATCAGGTCGAGGCGATCACCGAGATCCGCAAGCGCTTCGTCACGCCGGGCATGTCGCTGGGCGCGCTGTCACCGGAAGCGCACGAGACGCTGGCGATCGCGATGAACCGCATCGGCGCGAAGGCGGTGTCGGGCGAGGGCGGCGAGGACAAGTCGCGCTACCAGCCGTACGAGAACGGCGACAACGCCAATTCGGTCATCAAGCAGATCGCGTCGGGGCGCTTCGGCGTGACCGCCGAATATCTCAACGCCTGCGACGAGATCGAGATCAAGGTGGCGCAGGGCGCCAAGCCCGGCGAGGGCGGGCAGCTGCCCGGGTTCAAGGTGACCGAGTTCATCGCCAAGCTGCGCCATGCGACGCCGGGCGTGACGCTCATCAGCCCGCCGCCGCACCACGACATCTATTCGATCGAGGATCTGGCGCAGCTGATCTACGACCTGAAGCAGATCAACCCGCGCGCGCGGGTGTGCGTGAAGCTGGTCAGCTCCGCGGGGATCGGGACGGTCGCGGCGGGCGTGGCGAAGGCGCATGCCGACGTCATCCTCGTCTCCGGCCATGTCGGCGGCACGGGTGCGTCCCCGCAGACCTCGATCAAATACGCCGGCACGCCGTGGGAAATGGGGCTGTCCGAGGTCAATCAGGTGCTGACGCTCAACGGCCTGCGCGGGCGGATCAAGCTGCGCGCGGACGGCGGGCTGAAGACCGGGCGGGACATCGTGATCGCGGCGATCCTTGGCGCCGAGGAGTTCGGCATCGGCACGCTGAGCCTGGTGGCGATGGGGTGCATCATGGTGCGGCAGTGCCATTCGAACACCTGCCCGGTCGGCGTGTGCACGCAGGACGAGAAGCTGCGCGACAAGTTCGTCGGCACGCCGGAGAAGGTCATCAACCTGATGACCTTCATCGCGGAGGAAGTGCGCGACATCCTGGCGCGGCTGGGCGTGCGGTCGCTGGACGAGGTGATCGGGCGGACCGAGCTGCTGCGGCAGGTGAGCCGCGGTGCGGAGCATCTCGACGACCTCGACCTCAACCCGATCCTGGCGAAGGTCGATGCGACCGATGCGGAGCGGCGCTTCTCGCTGTCCACCTTCCGCAACGAGGTGCCCGACAGCCTGGATGCGCAGATCATCAAGGATGCGGCGCCGGTGTTCTCGCGCGGCGAGAAGATGCAGCTGACTTATTCGGTGCGCAACACGCACCGCGCGGTGGGCACGCGGCTGTCGAGCGAGATCACGCGGACGTTCGGCATGTCGAAGCTGAACGACGGGCACGTCACGATCCGGCTGCGCGGGTCCGCGGGACAGTCGCTGGGCGCGTTCCTGTGTCGCGGGGTCACGCTGGAGGTGTTCGGCGACGCCAACGACTATGTCGGCAAGGGGCTGTCGGGGGGCACGATCGTGGTGCGTCCGGCGGTGTCGTCGCCGCTGACCAGCCAGGAGAATACGATCCTGGGCAACACCGTCCTCTACGGCGCGACCTCGGGCAAGCTGTTCGCCGCCGGGCAGGCGGGCGAGCGGTTCGCGGTGCGCAATTCGGGCGCGACCGTGGTGGTCGAGGGCTGCGGCGCCAACGGCTGCGAATATATGACCGGGGGCGTCGCGGTGCTGCTGGGCGAGGTGGGCGCGAACTTCGGCGCGGGCATGACCGGGGGGATGGCGTTCGTCTACGACGCCAGCGGCACCTTCGCGCGGCGCGCCAATCCGGAGAACATCGTGTGGCAGCGCGTCGCCTCGGGGCATTACGAGGAAATGCTGCGCGCTCTGATCGCGGAACATGCGGTGGCGACCGACAGCCGCTGGTCGCGCGGGTTGCTGGAGGATTGGGAGCGGACGATGGCGAGCATCTGGCAGGTGGTGCCGCGCGAGATGCTGTCGCGGCTGGCGCAACCGCTGGACGACAGCGTGGCGCTGGAGGCGGCGGAGTAATCCCTTCTGTTCCCCGGCGAAGGCCGGGGTCCAGTTACGGGTCGGTCGCGGGATGCGGCACGGTTTCCCAACTGGGCCCCGGCCTTCGCCGGGGAACGGTCATGCCTCGGGTGACGGGTTCCACTCGCTCCACAGCTTCGCCTCGTCCGGGCGCGGGCGTTCGTCGAGCGGGCGGCCGGGGGTGCCGATGAACATGAACCCCGCGATCCGCTCCGGTGCTCCGCCGAACGCATCGCGCACGCGGTCGGAGAACGCCGGCCAGCCGGTCAGCCAGCCGCCCGCGAAGCCGTGCGCATGGACCGCGTGGAGCAGGTTCATGCAGGCCGCACCCGCCGACAGCTCCTGCTCCCACATCGGGATGTGGCTGTCGGTGCGCGGGGAAAAGAGCGCGACGACCAAGGCGGGCGCCTGGCGCGCGAACTGCTCCATCGCGTCAAGCTCGGCGCGCTTCGCCTCCGGGCGTTCGGCGCGATAGGCGTCGACCAGCAGCGCGGCGAGCGCATCGCGGCGGTCGTCGGGGACGATGACGAAGCGCCACGGCGCCAGCTTGCCGTGGTCCGGGGTGCGCCCGGCGAGCCGGATCATCGCGATCAGCTGGGCCCGGTCGGGGGCGGGGGCGACCAGATCGCGCGGCTTGCCCGAACGGCGCGAGGCGAGCAGCGCGAGCGGAGAGGAGGTGTCGTTGAACATCGCCACCCAGATAGAGGCCCGCGCGGCGTATTTACAGCGCCGGCTTTGCCGCTAGTCTCCGCCGCAACCAATTTTTCGCGTCGACGTAGGAGCGTACTTCCCTTGCCCATCATTCCGACGATCGCGCTCGGTTTCCTGGTGCTGCTGCTGGGTGGCGGCATCGCCGCCGCGGTGCGCCCGGGCGACGAGTTCGCCGGTCACCCCAAAGGCCTGTACGTCCTGTTCTTCGTCGAGATGTGGGAGCGCTTCTCTTATTACGGGATGCGCGCGCTGCTGATCTTCTACCTGACCAAGCACTGGCTGTTCGACGACGGCAAGTCCAACCTGATCTACGGCGCCTATACCGCGCTGACCTATGTCACCCCGCTGATGGGCGGCTATCTCGCGGACCGATACCTGGGACAGCGCAAGGCGGTGACGTACGGTGCGGTGCTGCTGACGATCGGCCATGCGCTGATGGCGGTGGAGGGCGACGGCGGGCAGGCGTCGGGCGCGATCAACGTGTTCTGGCTGGCGCTCGCCTTCATCATCATGGGTGTCGGCTTCCTGAAGGCCAACGTGTCGGTGATCGTGGGGCAGCTATATCCGCTGACCGACGTGCGGCGGGACGGCGCCTATACGATCTTCTATATAGGCATCAACACGGGTGCGGCGATCGGGACGATCCTGGCCGGCTGGCTGGGCGAGACCTATGGCTGGGCGTACGGCTTCGGCGCGGCGGGGGTCGGCATGCTGCTGGGCCTCGTCGTCTTCGTGCTGGGCCGCCCGCTGCTGATGGGGCGCGGCGAACCGCCGGCGGCGCTGGCGCGCGGGCGCGAATGGAGCATCTACGGTATCGGCGTCGCGTCGGTGGCGGTGATCTGGGCGCTGATCCAGTATCAGGACGTGATGGAGACGCTGCTGATCGTGTGCGGTGTCGGGTTGCTCGGCTATGTGCTGTTCGCCAGCCTGAAACTGGAGCCGCATGCGCGCGACCGGATGCTGGCGATCCTGTTCCTGATCGCGCTGAACCCCGTCTTCTGGGGGCTCTTCGAACAGGCGGGCGGGTCGCTGAACCTCTATACCGATCGCTTCGTCGATCGCGGCGGGGTGCCGGCATCGCTGTTCCAGTCGATCAACCCGATCTACATCGTGCTGCTGGGGCCGCTGTTCGCGGGGCTGTGGGTGTTCCTGGGCAGGCGCGGGTGGGAGCCGTCCGCCCCGGCGAAGTTCGGGCTGGCGCTGGCGCAGATCGCGCTCAGCTTCCTGTTGTTCGTCTGGGGCGCGCGGATGATGGGGCCGGGGGTCGCGACGCCCGTCTTCCTCGTCTTCATGATCTATTTCTTCCAGACCAGCGGCGAGCTGTGCCTGTCGCCGGTGGGGCTGTCGGCGATGAACCGGCTGGCGCCGCAGCACCTCGCCAGCCTCATCATGGGGGCGTGGTTCTACATGACCGCGGTCGGCAATTTCGTCGCGGGCAAGATCGGCGAGGCGACCGGCGGCGAGGGCGGCACGATGACGCAGGAGGGAACGCTCGCGATCTACAATACCGTCGGCTGGTGGGCGATGGGGATCGCGGTGGCGGTGCTGGCGGTCAGCCCGCTGATCCGGCGGCTGATGCACCTGGATACGCTGCGCGACAGCCCCGATCATGCGATGGCGGGCGAGCGCGAACTGGCAGAGCCGGCCGCCGCCGGCATCGACACGGCGACGGAGACGCGCCGACCTTAGCAGCAAGGAGGGATGATCCATGGGGGAAGTGACGCTCGCTGCACTCGCGTTCGTGGGGACGCACTTCCTGCTGTCGCATCCCCTGCGCGCACCTTTGGTGGCGCGCATCGGGGAGCGCGGTTTCCTGGGGTTGTATTCGCTGGTCGCCGCGGTGACGCTGGGGTGGCTGGTGTTCGCCTATCGCGCCGCACCGCCCGGCGTGCCGCTGTGGCCGGTCGGTGACGCGCTGTGGGCGGTGGCGACCGTCGTCATGCTGGTGGCGAGCGTGTTGTTCATGGGGTCGCTGGTGCGCAACCCCGCGCTACCCGACCCGACCGCGCGGGCGAAGGCGGTGCCCGAGCCGCACGGCGTGTTCGCGATCACGCGGCACCCGATGATGTGGGGGTTCGCGCTATGGGGCGTGGCGCATATCCTGGTCTATCCGGATCCGTCCAACGTCGTGCTGGCGGGGGCGATCATCGTGCTGGCGCTGGTGGGGGCGGCGGCGCAGGACCGCAAGAAGGCGCAGTTGCAGCCCGATTTCTGGCCGGAATGGGAGCGGCGGACGAGTTTCGTGCCGTTCGCGCGCGGGATGCGCCTGCGCGGGCTGGGCGGGCACGCGCTGGGCGGCGGCGTCGTGGTGTGGCTGGTGGCGACCTGGGCGCACCTGCCGCTGGCCGGATGGGCCGCGGGGGTGTGGCGGTGGGTGTTGTAGGTAGCTGAAGAGTCCCTCCCCTGAAGGGGAGGGGCTTTCTTGCCGGCGAGCTTACCCCGCCTTCTTCTCCAGCGCGTGGGCGGCTTCGGCCATCAGCGTGGCGATGATGTCGGCGATCGGCTCTTCCTTCGTCACCATGCCGACCGACTGGCCCGCCATCACGCTGCCATGCTCGACGTCGCCGTCGATCACCGCGCGGCGCAGCGCGCCGGCCCAGTAATGCTCGATCTGCAACTGCGCCTCGGCCATGGCGACGTTGCCCTCGTCGAGCGACTGCGCGACCTCGCGCTGCTTGGCGGTGAACAGCTCGCCGCCCGCGTTCTTCAGCGCGCGCACGGGAATGACGGGGAGGCGCGGATCGATCTGGACGCTGGCGACCGCGTCGCGCGCGCTGGCGCGGATGAACGCCTTCTTGAAATTGGGGTGCGCAATCGATTCGGTCGCGCAGACGAAGCGGGTGCCGAGCTGGACCCCGGCGGCACCCATGTCGAGATAGCCCGCGATCGCCTCGCCGCGGCCGATCCCGCCCGCGACGAAGACGGGGACATCCTCGGCGATGACGGGCAGCATCTCCTGCGCCAGGACGCTGGTGGAGACGGGGCCGATATGGCCGCCGGCCTCCATCCCCTCGATCACCAGCGCGTCGACGCCGGAGCGGATGAGCTTCTTGGCGAGCGCCAGCGTCGGCGCGAAGCAGATCACCTTTGCACCCGATGCCTTGATTGCCTCCAGCGAGCCCTTGGGCGGCAGCCCCCCGGCGAGGACGACGTGGCCGACCTCATGGCGCGCGCAGACCGCGATCAGTTCGTCCAACTGCGGGTGCATGGTGATGAGGTTGACGCCGAACGGGCGCGATGTGAGCGCCTTCGTCGCGGCGATCTCCGCATCGAGCAATGCGGGCGTCATCGCGCCGCAAGCGATCACGCCGAACCCGCCCGCGTTGGACATGGCAGCGACGAGGTTGCGCTCCGACACCCAGGACATGGCGCCGGCCATGATCGCGACGTCGACGCCGAGGAAATGCGCGCCGCGCGCCATGCGGCGGGCGAGGCGCGCAGCGCCGCTGGTGTCGGTGGGGGAGGGGGCGATGAGCGTGTCGGTCATCGCGACTGACTATGCGGGTGCGATGGTTTGGGCAAGTTGTCGGGCGTTGCCGTGTTCCGGCGAACGCCGGAACCCAGGGTCACGCAGAGCAGCACCTGTTGCGCTTGGAACCCTGGGCTCCTGCGTTCGCAGGAGCACAGAAAAATCACGCCAGCGCGGCTTCCAGCGTGGCGCTGGGCAGGCCCAGTTCGTCGGCGACGGCGGGGTAGGTGATCTTGCCGTCCCACACGTTCAGCCCGGCGGCGAGGTGCGGGTCCTGACGCAGCGCATCCTTCCAGCCCAGCCCGGCAATGCGCAGCGCGTGCGGCAGCGTCACGTTGTTGAGCGCGTAGGTGCTGGTGCGCGCCACCGCGCCCGGCATGTTGGCGACGCAATAATGGACCACGCCGTCGACGACATAGGTCGGCTCCGCATGGGTCGTCGCGCGGCTCGTCTCGAAGCAGCCGCCCTGGTCGATCGCGACGTCGACCAGCACCGCGCCGCGCTGCATCGTCTTGAGCATCTCGGCGGAGACCAGCTTCGGCGCGGCGGCGCCCGCGACCAGTACCGCGCCGATCACGAGGTCGGCTTCCGCGACGCACTCGGCGACGTTGGCGGCATTCGCGAAGCGGGTCTTGGCGCGCGCCTCGAAATGCACCGCGAGGCGCTCCAGCACCTCGGGGCTGCGGTCGAGGATGGTGACGTCCGCACCCAGCCCGGCCGCCATCTGCGCCGCGTTGAACCCGACGACGCCGCCGCCCAGGATCGCGACCTTGCCCGGCCGCACGCCGGGAACGCCGCCCAGCAGCACGCCGCGCCCGCCGTTTGCCTTCTCCAGCGCGGTGGCGCCGGCCTGGATCGACATGCGGCCCGCGACCTGGCTCATCGGCTTCAGCAGCGGCAGCGCGCCGGAGCGGTCGGTGACCGTCTCATAGGCGATGCAGGTCGCGCCCGACGCGATCAGGTCCTTCGCCTGCTCGGGATCCGGCGCGAGGTGGAGGTAGGTGAACAGGATCTGCCCGCGGCGCAGCATCGCGCGCTCGACCGGCTGCGGTTCCTTGACCTTCACGATCATCTCGGCGGCGTCGAACACGGCCTTGGCGTCCGGCAGCAGCTTCGCGCCGGCGGCGGCATAATCCTCGTCGCTGGAGCCGATGCCGACGCCCGCACCGCTTTCGACCAGCACCTCATGCCCGTGCGCGACCAGCTCGCGCGCGCTTTCCGGGGTCAGACCGACGCGATATTCGTGCGTCTTGATCTCGCGTACCGTACCTACGATCATGCCATATGCTCCTGCCCCGGTGATGCGGCGGGTATAGCCGCGGTTCCGTGGCGAAAGTGCGCAAAGTGCGGCCGCATAGCGCTTGCGGTGGGTGATGTACCCGCTATTGGCCGCATTCATGGGAATTTCGTTCGATCGCGCCGATGCGGCGCTGCTCGCCCTGCTGCAACGCGACTCCAGCCGCTCGATCGCGGAACTGGCGGCGGATGCGGGGCTGTCGCCGTCCAGCTGCCAGCGGCGCATCAAGGCGCTGGAGGCGGCGGGGGTGATCGACGGCTATCACGCGCGGCTGGACCCCGTGCGGATCGGGCTCGACCTGCAGGCGCTGGTCGAGATTTCGCTGACCAGCCAGAACCGCGACGTGCTGGAGCGGTTCGAGGCGGCGGTGATGCGCTATGACGAGATCCTGGAGTGCGACCTGATGGCGGGGCACGCGGACTATGTGCTGCGCGTCGCGGCGCGCGACCTGAAGCATTTTGACGACATTCACCGCAACTGCCTCTCACAGCTGCCAGAGGTCGCGGCGATGCGGACCTATTTCGCGATCCGCCCGATCAAGCGGTGGAGCGGGTATCCGGTGCGGTGACGCGAACTAACGCCACCCCTTCGCGCGCGAGGTGTGGCCGATGCCGGGGTTGAAGGCGTTGCACGGGTCGAGCGTGCGGTAGTGATCCGCCAGCGCGGGCTTGGCGGTGTAGAGGTGGCCGACATTGTGCTCGGCCGGGTATTCCGCGCCGCACGCATCGAGCGCGTCGTGGATCGCGTGCTCCACCGCGGCGGCATCCGCATCGGCGCGGACGATATAGTCGTGGTGGAAGACGTGGCAGAAGAAGTGGCCGTAGAGCAGTGCGTGCTCGATTGCGGGGGCGGCCGCGCCGGTCAGATCGCGGGTCCAGCCATCGTCGTTGCGGCGGAGCGCGAAGTCGAGCGCGACGACCTCCCCGCCATGGACCGCGCGATAGCGGACCGCGGCGCCCGCCACCGCGAACCGGTGGAGGAACGCGGCCTGCGCCTCCTCCGCGCTGCATTCGAAATGCGCGTCGGGCAGGTGCGTGGCGAGCCAGGCGCGGGTGGGGACGATGCCCTCGTCGGCGACCTTCAGTATCAGATGGTGCGCGAAGCGGTCGCGATATGCGCGCATCCGCCGCGGCAAATGGTCGGGCAGGTGCCGCGACAGGCGCTGGAGCAGGCGATCGCCGAGCGCCGGGCGGCGGGTGATGCGGTCGACCCAGCCGCGCAGCGCGAAGAGCGCGGGCAGGCGTGCGGTGCCGAGCGTGCGGATCGCGAGGAACGTGTCCTTGCCGTAGAAGTCGGCGATGTCGAACGCAGTGCGGTGGACGTACTCGCCGGAGATCGGGAGCGGCATGTCGGGGGCGAGCATCGCGCGGCGCAGCGCGGTCAATTCTGCCGGGTCGTTCGTCCCGATGTAGAAGGTGGCGGTCTGCGCATCGCGCGGAAAGGTGTCGAGCCGGACCGCGAAGAGCATGACCTTGCCAGCACTTCCTGACGCCTCGAACAGGCGGGCGGGGTCGGCGTTGAAGCGTGCGGGGGTTTCGGCGTCGGTGTCTCGGACGTGCGCGGCGTACCGGTCGTCGGAGGCGCGCGCATTGGTGGGCGCGGGGGTGAAGTCGCCGCGCTCGACTCGGGTCAGGATCGCCTCCGGGTCGTCGCCGAGCGGGATGCCGAGGTGGTTGACGAGCGTCAGGCGGCCATCCGCGGTCACCTGCGCGTAAAGCGCCAGCTCGGTATAGGCGGGGCCGCGGCGGACCAGCGCGCCGCCCGAATTGTTGCACACGCCGCCGATCACCGACGCGCCGATGCACGACGAGCCGATCACCGAATGCGGCTCCCGTCCGAGCGGGGCGAGGAGGCGCTCCAGCCGATCGAGCGTCGCGCCGGGCAGGCACACCACCTGCCGCCCGCCGTCGATCGTGTGGATACCGTCGATCCGCGTCAGGCTCATCAGCACGACGGGGCGGTCGTAGTACCCGTCCGGGGTGGAGCCGCCGGTGAGGCCGGTATTGGCGGCCTGCGCGATGACGATGACGTCGGCGGCGACGCAGGCGGCGAGCGCGCGCCATTGTTCGACCAGCGTGCCGGGGCGCACCACCGCCAGTACCTCGCCCGCGCCATAGCGATAGCCGGTAGCGAAGCGTCGGGTGGCATCGCCGGTCAGGACGTGGCGGCGCCCGACGATGTCGCGCAGGCGGGCGAGGAGATCCATGCGCGGCGCTATACGCTGGTCGTCAGCATCCCGTCGACCACCGTGACCGGCCATGGCGTCAGCCGCGCGCCCGCGCACGGGCCGCCGACGCAGGCGCCGTCCTCGACCCGGAACAGCGCGGCGTGCCAGCTGCACGCGATGACCGATCCGTCGGGGGTGAGATACTGGTCGAGCGTCTGCGCCAGCGGTAGCCCCATGTGCGGGCAGCGGTCGACATAGCCGAACACGCGGTCGCCGCGGCGCACGACGAAGCCGTGGAAGCGCCCGGCGCGCATCTGAAGGACGAAGTTGCGCGCGGTGTTGTCGGGGATGAGGTCGAGCGGGCCGAGGGTGACGCCCGCGGGGGTGGCGGTGAGGCGGTCGGTCATGCGCCGCGCTCCTGCGCACGCAGGAGTCCAGGGTTACGGAGTGAAACGACGGTGGTCGCGCGCGGCCCTAGGTTCCGGCGTACGCCGGAACACGGTGTGTGCGGCCTCGTCACGCATCCGCATCCGGCTGCACCGCGGGGTGCGCGGCGGCGACGGCGGGGAGGGCGCGGGCTTTCTCCGCGACGGCCATCAGCGCGGGATAGGGCGTCAGGTCGACGGCGAAGCGTTCCGCGCCATAGACCTGCGGCACGAGGTGGCAGTCCGCCAGCGTCGGCGCGTCACCGAACGCGAAGCCCGCGCCGTGACGCGCGATCAGCACCTCCAGCGCGGCGAAGCCGTCCGCGATCCAGCGCGCGATCCAGCGTTGCACGGTCGCTTCGTCCGCGGACAGGTCGTGGCGGAGCGCGTTCAGGATGCGCAGGTTGTTGATCGGGTGGATGTCGCAGGCGACGATCGCGGCCATCGCGCGGACGATCGCGCGGTCGGATGCGCGGGAGGGCAGCAGCGGCGGCTCCGGCCACGTCTCCTCGATCCACTCGAGGATCGCGGGGCTTTGCGTCAGGACGCCGTCGTCGGTTTGGAGCGCGGGCACCAGCGGCTGCGGGTTGAGCGCGCCCAGCGCGCGCTGTTCGCCGCGGCGCAGATCGTGGGTCACCTGTTCGTAGGCGACACCCTTCAACGCCAGCGCGATGCGGACGCGGTAGGCCGCGCTGGAGCGCCAGTAGCCGTGCAGGATCACGGAAGCCGCGCCTTCATGAAGCCCTTCCACACGTCGTCATAGTCGAGCTGCATCGTCGGCGTCTCCATCGCCCAGCGGGTGGGGCGGACGACGTGGCGCGTTTCGAACATGAAGGCCATGGTCTCGGCGATCTTCACGGGCTTGAGATCCGCGGTGGAGGCCTTCTCGTGGGTCGCCTGATCGGGGCCGTGGCCGTTCATCTGGTTGTGGAGCGACGCGCCGCCTGGCGCGAACCCGCCCCCTTCCTTCGCATCATAGGCGCCGGTGATGAGGCCCATGAACTCGCTCATGACGTTGCGGTGGAACCATGGCGGGCGGAACGTGTCCTCCGCCACCATCCAGCGCGGCGGGAAGATCACGAAGTCGCAGTTCGCGGTGCCGGGCGTGTCGCTGGGCGAGGTCAGCACGGTGAAGATCGAGGGGTCGGGATGGTCGAAACTGACGGTGTTGATGGTGTTGAAGCGCGTCAGATCGTAGCGGCAGGGGGCGAGATTGCCGTGCCAGGCGACGACGTCGAACGGCGAATGGTCGAGCTGCGTCGACCATAGAGCGCCCTGAAACTTCTGGATGACGGTGAAGGGGGCGTCGATATCCTCGAACCACGCCGCCGGCGTCTCGAAATCGCGCGGATTGGCGAGGCCGTTGGCGCCGATCGGGCCGAGGTCGGGGAGGCGAAACAGGCTCCCGTAATTTTCGCAGACATAGCCGCGCGCGGCGCCATCGGGCAGGCGAACGCGGAAGCGCACGCCGCGCGGGATCAGTGCGATCTGGAGAGGGGCGACGTCGAGGCGACCCAGCTCGGTATCGATCGCGAGGCGGCCGTGCTGCGGCACGATCAGCAGTTCGCCGTCGGCGGAGAAGAAGGCACGCTCCATGTCGGCATTGGCGGCGTAGAGATGGATTCCGACGCCGGATTGCTCCGCCACGCTGCCGGTGCCGCCGTAGCTGACGAGGCCGTCGAGCCAGTCGGTGGGCGTTTCGGGAAGCGGTAGCGGATCCCAGCGCAGCCGGTTGGGGCTGGGCGGCACGTCGTCGAACGGCGCGGACTTCAGGTGCGGGGCGCCGTCGTAGCGGACGAACGGCGGATGCTGCGCGGTGGGGCGCAGGCGGTAGAGCCAGCTGCGGCGGTTCTCATGCCGCGGCGCGGTGAAGGCGGTGCCGGAGAGTTGCTCGGCATAGAGGCCGAAGGGCGTGCGCTGCGGCGAGTTGCGGCCGATCGGGAGCGCGTGCGCGACGGCCTCGGTCGCGACGTGATTGGCGAAGCCGGGGTGGTAGGTCATCCTTGTCCTCTCCTTACGCCGTCATGCCCCTTTACGTCATCCCCGCGGAGGCGGGGATCCAGAAACGCCGGATGTCGATGGAGCCACAGCGTCAACGTATCTGGATTCCCGCCTTCGCGGGAATGACGGGGTGGGTATTTTACCCGTCACCCCGGGTTAGGCCCGGGGTGACCTGTGGGATTTCGGTCCCGCTCCCCAAACGCCGGCCCGTCGGACCCGGCGAAGCCGTGCCCTGTGGGCCGGCTTCGCCGTGCCGGCCGGGCGCGGGCCGCGCCGGCGCGCGGCGTGAGGTCGACGCTTTACGCGTCGACCGTCACCACGCCGCGCCGGATCTGGTCCAGCTCGATGCTCTCGTACAGCGCCTGGAAATTGCCGTTGCCGAAGCCCTCGTTGCCCTTGCGCTGGATGATCTCGAAGAAGATCGGGCCGAACATGTTCTCGGTGAAGATCTGGAGCAGAATGCCCTCCTCCTCCACGTCGCCGTCGATCAGGATGCGGTTCTCCTTCAGGCGTGCCAGATCCTCGCCATGTCCGGGGACGCGCTTGTCGACCAGCTCGTAATAGGTCTCGATCGTGTCCTGCAGCTTGACTCCGCGCGCGCGCAGCTTCTCCACGGTCGCGTAGATGTCGTCGGTGGTGAGCGCGAGGTGCTGGATCCCCTCGCCGTTATATTCGCGGATGAACTCCTCGATCTGGCTCTTGTCGTCCTGGCTCTCGTTGAGCGGGATGCGGATCGCGCGGTCGGGGGCGATCATCGCCTGGCTGAAAAGGCCGGTCGCCTTGCCCTTGATGTCGAAATACTTCTGCTCCTCGAAGCCGAAGATCTGCCCGTAGAATTCCGCCCAGACGCGCATCTGGCCGCGGTTGACGTTGTGGGTGAGGTGGTCGAGCAGATCGAGCCCGACGTTGTTCTCCGCCTCGGCCTGCGCGGCGCCCGGCACCTGCTGCCAATCGTCGTAGATCGTCCCCGCCGCGCCGTGGCGGTCGACGAGGTAGAGCAGCGAGCCGCCGATGCCCTGGAGCACATAGGCGCCGTCGCCCAGCGCGCTGCGCGACGCATCGGCGGGCTTCGCGCCGCGGGCGAGTGCGGCGTCATAGGCGGCGCGGGCGTCCTGGACGCGGAAGGCCATGCCGCTGGCGGACGGGCCGTGCGCGGCGCGGAAGTCGGCGGCCTGCCCCTCCGCCATGCGGTTCAGCAGCAGGTTGATGCGTCCCTGCTTGTAGCGGACGACGTCGCGTGTCGGGTGGCGCGAGGCGGCGACGAAGCCGAACTGCTCCAGCTGTGCGGCCATGCGATCGGGGTCGGGCGAGGTGAATTCGCAGAACTCGAACCCGTCGAGGCCCATCGGGTTGACGTCCATATGGTCCATGAAGCGCGCCTTCGTCGAAGATGGTATCAGATGAGACGAGTGTGACGCGATAGCGGGGTGGTGTCAATGGATACTATCCCGATCCTTGTACCCCCGGCGCAGGCCGGGGTCCCGTCAGGAGACGTGACCGTATCTCGCGCGTGGCCCGATACCGGACCCCGGCCTGCGCCGGGGAACACATCACTCCCACCGCGCCGGATCGATCGTCGCCTTCAGGAACGTGACGAACGCGGTCACGGCGGGCGGGACCGCGGCGGCGCGGGGGTGGACGGCCCAGATGGCGAGGTCGTCCGGCCCCTCCCATTCCGGCAACACGCGCACCAGCGCGCCGCTCGCCAGCGCGTCGCCCACGTCCCACAGCGAGCGCAGCGCGATGCCGACGCCGGTCAGTGCGAGTTCGCGGACGACCTCGCTGGAGTTGGTGCGGACATGGCTGGTGCCGTCGACCGCGCGTCGTCGCGCGCCGGGGCCGACGAGGCGCCACGGCCATTGCCCCTCCGCCGCGAGCAGGCGGTGGGTCGACAGCGCCGTGGGGGTGACGGGCGTCCCCGCCTGCGCCAGATAGGCGGGGCTGGCGCACAGCACGCGGCGGTTGCGCCCCAGCCGGTGCGCGGCGAGGCTGGCGGGGACGTCGGCGGCGATGCGGATCGCGACGTCGATGCGCTGCGCGATCAGATCGGCATAGGCGTCGGTCAGGTCGAGCTCGACCGCGATGCGCGGGTGCGCCGCAAGGAAGGCATGGAGCTGCGGGGTGACGTGGAGCCGCCCGAACGAGGTCGGGGCGGACACACGCAGCCGCCCGGCGGGATGCGCGCTGGTGCCCATCACGCGGTGCTCCGCCTCGCGCAGCGATTGCAGGATGATCGCGATGTCGGCGTGGAACGCCTCGCCCGCGTCCGTCAGCGACAGGCGGCGCGTGGTGCGATGGACGAGGCGTACGCCCAGCCGTGCCTCCAGCCGCGCCAGCCGTTTCGACACCATCGCGGGCGAGATGGCGAGCGTGCGCGCGGCGGCGCTGAGGCTGCCCGCGTCCACCACTTGCGCGAACAGCGCGTAATCCGGGTCCATTCGTTCCCCATGGGAAAAACTGTTTGGCGATCTTCGCTGCTACCGAAGCGATGGCAGGGCGTCTAGATTGGTGGGACGGAAGAGGAGACGGACGTGGCGGAACGGTACGAGGATCGCGCAGGGCTGAAGGTCGCGGCGGCATTGGCGGCGTTCGTCGAGGAGCGCGCGCTGCCGGGGACGGGCATCGACGCGGCGACGTTCTGGCAGGGGGCGGCGGACATCTTCGCGACGTTCGCGCCGGAAAATGCGCGGCTGCTGGCGGTGCGGGACGCGCTGCAGGCGAAGATCGACGTCTGGCATGACGATCGTGCGGGCAAGCCGATCGACCAGCGAGACTATCAGGCGTTCCTGCGCGAGATCGGCTATCTGGTCGAGGAACCGGCGCCGTTCGCGATCGGCTCCGAAAAGGTGGATGCGGAGATCGCGACCTCCGCCGGGCCGCAGCTGGTGGTGCCGATCCTGAACGCACGCTTCCTGCTCAATGCCGCCAATGCGCGCTGGGGCAGCCTGTACGACGCGCTGTACGGCACCGATGCGCTGCCGGGCGCGGCGGCGGGGAAGGGCTATGACGCGGCGCGCGGGAGCCAGGTGATCGCCTGGGCGAAGGCGTTCCTCGACCGCAGCGTGCCGCTCGCGGACGGCTCATGGGCGGACTGGCAGGGCGGCGACCCGGTACTCGCGGACCCGGCGCAACTGGTCGGGCACGCGGGCGACAATGTGCTGCTCCGGCACAACGGGCTGCATATCGAGCTGGTGATCGATCGCAGCCATCCGATCGGGCGCGACGATTCTTCGGGGCTGGCCGACGTGGTGCTCGAATCCGCGCTGACGACGATCGCGGACCTGGAGGATTCGGTCGCGGCGGTCGATGCGGCGGACAAGGTGGCGGCCTATGCCAACTGGCTGGGCCTGATGAAGGGCGACCTGACCGAGACGTTCGAGAAGAACGGTGCTGCGATGACGCGGCGGCTGAACGCGGATCGCGATTATGTCGCGCCCGACGGCACCGCGTTCACGCTGCCGGGACGCAGCCTGATGTTCGTGCGCAACGTCGGCCATCTGATGACCACGCCCGCGGTGCGGCTGGCGGACGGCAGCGAGGCGCCGGAGGGGATTCTCGACGCGATCGTCACCACGCTGATCGCGACGCACGATAAGGGCACGAACAGCCGCGCGGGCTCGATCTATATCGTGAAGCCCAAGATGCACGGGCCGGAGGAAGTCGCCTTCACGAACCGGCTGTTCGATGCGGTCGAGGATCTGCTGGGCCTGGCGCGCCACACGATCAAGGTGGGCGTAATGGACGAGGAGCGGCGCACCTCGGCCAATCTGGCGGCGTGCATCCATGCGGTGAAGGACCGGATCGTCTTCATCAACACCGGCTTCCTGGATCGCACCGGGGACGAGATGCACACGTCGATGCGCGCCGGCCCCATGATCCGCAAGGGCGAGATGAAGAACGCCGGCTGGATCAAGGCGTATGAGGATCGCAACGTGCAGATCGGGCTCGCCTGCGGGCTGTCGGGCAAGGCGCAGATCGGCAAGGGGATGTGGGCCGCGCCCGACCGCATGGCCGACATGCTGGAGCAGAAGCGCGCGCATCCCATGACCGGCGCGAACACCGCCTGGGTGCCGTCACCCACCGCCGCAACGCTGCACGCGACGCATTATCACGACGTCGACGTCTTCGCGCGACGCGAGGCGCGGCTGGCGGAGGGGGTGACGTCGCTCGACGCCTTGCTCGACGTGCCGGTCGCGATCGGGCGCAACTGGCACGCGGACGAGGTGCGCGAGGAGCTGGACAATAACGCGCAGGGTATCCTGGGCTATGTCGTGCGCTGGGTCGATCAGGGGGTGGGCTGTTCCAAGGTGCCCGACATCCACGACGTCGGGCTGATGGAGGACCGCGCGACGCTGCGCATCTCCAGCCAGCATATGGCGAACTGGCTGCGCCACGGCGTCGCCACCGCGGACGAGGCGGATGCGGCGCTCAAGCGGATGGCGGCGAAGGTGGACGCGCAGAACGCGGGCGACCCGATGTATGAGCCGATGGCGGGGCGTGAGGCGGACAGCCTGGCGTACCAGGCGGCGCGCGCGCTGGTGTTCGAGGGGGAGGCGCAGCCGAGCGGCTATACCGAGCCGCTGCTCCACCGCTTCCGCGCGGAGAAGAAGGCGGGCTTCCCGTCACCCCGGGCTTGACCCGGGGTCCCGCTTCTCCTTCTTCCCGCCGTTTGCAGAAGCGGGACCCCGGCTCAAGGCCGGGGTGACGAAGCGGCTTCCCCCAGCCGCCGCGCGATCACGGCGCAGGCGATCAGCTGGATCTGGTGGAACAGCATCACCGGCAGGATGACCATGCCGACCTGCGCCGCAGGGAACAGCACGCCCGCGATCGGCACGCCCGAGGCGAGGCTCTTCTTCGACCCGCAGAACAGCAGCACGATCGCGTCGGCGCGCGGCAGCCGCAGCGCCCTGGCCGCGAACCAGGTCGCCGCCAGCACGACCGCGAGCAGCACGCCGCAGATCGCGAGCAGGACGCCAAGATCCGCGCCCGAGACGCGGTGCCACAGCCCGTCCGCCACCGCGGCGCCGAAGGCGGTATAGACGACGAGCAGGATCGAACCGCGGTCGACCGTCGTCACCAGCGACTTGCGCTTCGCGATCCAGCCTGCGGTCCACGGGCGCGACAGGTGGCCGACGACGAAGGGGGCCAGCAGCTGGAGCACGATCCCCTCCGCCTGCGCGAGCGAGACGTGCGCCTGGCCAGCGCCCTTCATCAGCAGCGTGACGAGCAGCGGTGTGACGACGATCCCGGCGAGGTTGGAGAAACTGGCGCTGCACACCGCCGCGGCGACGTTGCCGCGCGCGATCGAGGTGAAGGCTATCGACGACTGCACGGTGGAGGGCAGCAGCGTCAGGAACAGCACGCCCGCCGCCAGCAGCGGATCGAGCAGCGGAAGCGCGGTGATGCCGAGGCCGAGCAGCGGGAACAGCACGAAGGTGGTCGCGAAGACGGCGGCGTGGAGGCGCACGTTGCGCAGCCCGTCGACGATCGCCTCGCGCGACAGCTTCGCGCCGTGGAGGAAGAAGAGCAGCACGATCCCGGCATCCGCCGCCCGGCCGAACCACGTCGCCGCGGCGCCGACCGGCGGCAGGATCGATGCGATCGCGACGGTGGCGAGCAGCATCAGGACGAAGGGTTCGAAGACGGCGAGGATCTTGCGCAGCATGTCAGCGCCTTAGGGGGTGTCGGGCGGCGGGGGTAGGGTGGTCGAATTGCCACCGTTCGCCCTGAGGACAGGCTGAGCTTGTCGAAGCCTCGTCTCGAAGGGGCTGCGCCTATGCTTCGAGACGGCACTTCGACAAGCTCAGTGCCTCCTCAGCACGAACGGAGGTTGAGGAGGCTACTCCCCCGCGTCCGACCGTTCCCCCGCGATCCAGGTCGCGGTGACGCGGCGGTCGTCGTTCCAGTGGACGAGGTCCGCCATCAGCCCGGGGCGGATCGCGCCCCGCACGTCCGCCATGCGCAGGAAGACGGCGGGGTTGCCGCTCGCCAGCCGCGAGGCGGTGACGATCGAGCAGCCCATCAGGTCCATCGCGTTGCGCACCGCCTGCGCCATGCTGAGCGCGGAGCCCGCCAGCGTGTCGTCGGGGCCGCGGCAGGTGCCGTCGACGACGCGGATGTCCTGCCCCATCAGTGCGAACCCGCCCGCGCTGCCGCCGACCGGCGGCATCGCATCGGTGACCAGCATCACGCCGTCGCTGCCACGCGCCGCCAGCGCGATGCGGCAGGTCGCGGGGTGGACATGGACGCCGTCGACGATCAGCCCGAAATGGGTGGCGCGATCCTCCAGCGCGGCGCCGACCATGCCGGGCTCGCGGCTGCCGAGCCCGGTCATCGCGTTGAACAGATGGGTGAACCCGGCCAGCCCGGCGTGGATCGCGGCGCGGGTGCGCGCGTAATCGGCCAGGCTGTGCGCGGCGGCGACGATCACCCCGGCATCGGCGAGCGCGCGAATGCTGGAGTCGTCGGTCAGTTCGGGCGCCAGCGTGACGATGCGCACGCCCGCGGTAGGCGCGGTGAGCCGCGCGATGACGCCCGCGTCGATCGCGGTGAAGACCCCCGCATCGTGGATGCCCTTCTTCGCGGGGTTCAGGTGCGGCCCCTCGATATGCAGGCCCAGCACGCCGGGGACGTGCGCGGCGAGCGCCTCCTCGCCCGCGGCGATCGCGGCACCGACCACCGCGGGGCGGTCGCTGATGAGGGTCGGGAAAATGCCGGTGGTGCCGTAGCGCCGGTGCGCGGCGGCGATGGCGCGAATGCCGTCGACGGTCGGCGCGTCGTTGAAGAGCACGTCGCCGCCGCCGTTGACTTGCGTGTCGATGAAGCCGGGCATCAGCCAGCCGCCGCCGAGGTCGACGCGCTCGGTCGCGGCGGGGATCGCGGCATCGGGGACGATGTCGAGGATGCGCGCGCCATGGATCAGCAGCGTATGGCCGTCCGCGACGCCGTCGGGCAGGACGATGCGCGCGCCGGTGAGCGCCTGCCTGTTCCCCGGCGAAGGCCGGGGTCCAGCTGGGAGCCTTGTCCGCATTCTACGATGGTCCCCCCAACTGGGCCCCGGCCTTCGCCCGGGAACTCGGATAATTAGTCATCACAACGTCCTCGTCACTTTGGCGAGGTGCGGGGGCTGGTCGGGATCGCGGCCGCGCGCGCGAGCGAGTTGCTCGGCGAGGCCGTAGAAGGCCTGCAACCCCGCGATCGCGGCGACGAAGGGGTCGTCGCCCTCCCCGGCGGCGGGGAGGACCAGCGCCGCGCCGCCGATCGCATCGGCCGGGCCGGTCGCGAGCACCTGCGCACCGCGCGCGGTGAAGTCGGCGACGCGCTCCGCCACCCCGGCACGTGCGGCGTCGGCGGGGGCGAAGAGCAGCACCGGATCGTCCGCGCCGATCAGCGTCATAGGGCCGTGCGCGACCTCGGCGACGCTGAACGCCTCGGCATGAAGGCCGGAGGTTTCCTTGAGCTTCAGCGCCGCCTCGCCCGCGATGGGCAGCGTCGGGCCGCGGCCCAGCACCAGCAGCGAGGCGGCGTCGCTCAGCAGCGGGATCGCCGCGCCCCAGTCCTGTGCCGCGGCGGCATCGAGCCGGTCGGCGACGGTCGCCAGCGCAGCGCGGAGCGTGGCATCGCCGGTCCATTCCGCGGTCAGGTGCACCAGCGCCACCAGCGTCGCGAGCAGCGACTTGGTCGCCGCCACGCTGCGTTCCGCGCCGGCGTGGACGGGGATGGCGATGTCGGCGAGGTCCGCGAGCGGGGAGGCGGCATCGTTGACGATCGCCACTACGCACGCGCCCAGCGCCCGCGCGTCCTGCGCCGCGGCGATCAGGTCGGGGCTGCGGCCCGATTGCGAGATCGCGATCAGCGGCACGCCCGCGAACTTGGGCGAGGTGGCGTGGTAGAGCGAGCCGATCGACGGCGAGTGGCTGAGGACGGGCACGCCGCCGCGCGTCTCCAGCAGCACCTTGGCGAAGGCGGCGGCCTGGTCCGAGCTGCCGCGCGCCAGCGTCGCGGCGAACGGCGGGGCGAGCGCGCGCAACCGCTCGCCCGCCGCGCGCATCAGATCGGCGTTGCGGGTCAGCTGCTCGCGAACGCGTGAGGGTGCCTCCAGCATCTCGGCGCGCATCAGCGTGGTCGAACCTGTCATGATCCCGCTCTACCATGCGCGGATGACGGTTCAATGGTATCCGAATGGTGCGGGCATAACCGCGGGTCATCTTTACAGAATGACCGGGTTCGTGGTCTGATAATGGCATCATGAGTACCGAGACCAACGATCCGCGCTTCGCGCATATCGACCAATGGCCGCTGGCGGACGCGGTGCAGGCGATGTGGGAGGGGCAGCTGGCCGCGGTCGCCGCGGTCCAGTCGCAGGTGCCCGCGATCGCCGCCGCCGCGGAGGCCGCCGCGGCGCGGCTGGGGCGGAGCGGACGGCTCGCCTATGCCGGCGCGGGCACGTCGGGGCGGATCGCGGTGCAGGACGGGGTGGAGTTGTACCCCACGTTCAACTGGCCGCAGGAACGGCTCGTCTTCCTGATGGCGGGTGGTCTTTCCGCGCTGACCGAGGCGGCGGAAGGCGCGGAGGACGACGGCGATGCGGCGCGGCGCGCGGTGGCGGAGGCCGGGTTGGGCGCGGCGGACGTGCTGGTCGCGGTGGCGGCGAGCGGGCGGACGCCCTTCACCCGCGCGGCGGTGGCGGCGGCACGCGCAGCGGGTGCGCTGACGATCGCGCTCGCCAACAATGCCGGCGCGCCGCTGCTGGCGGATGCCGAGCATGCGCTGCTGGTCGACACCGGGACCGAGCTGATCGCGGGATCGACGCGGATGAAGGCGGGAACCGCGCAGAAGGCGGTGCTGAACATGCTGTCGACCGCGATCATGCTGCGCCGCGGGCTGGTCCACGACGGGCTGATGGTCAACATGCGCGTGTCGAACGACAAGCTGCGCGCGCGGGCGCAGCGGATGGTGGCGGACATCGCGGGCGTCGATGCGGATGCCGCCGCGGCGGCGCTGGCGGCGGGGGGCGAGGAGATTCGCGCCGGGGTGCTGATCGCGCTGGGCGCGGCGCCGGACGAGGCGGCGAGGCTGGTGGCGGGCCACGATACGCTGCGGCAGGCGATGGCGGCGTTCCGTCATGCGTGAGCTGCTCGCCGCGCGTGAGGCGGATGCGACGCCGCTGTACCTCCAGCTGGCGCGCAACCTGCGCCAGCATCTGGCGAGCGGGGCGATCGATGCGGGCAGCGCGCTGCCGTCCGAACGCGACCTGAGCGCGATGACGAGCATGTCGCGCGTTACCGTGCGCAAGGCGATCGAGCAGTTGATCGCGGAGGGGGTGCTGGTCCGCAAGCAGGGATCGGGCACGTTCGTCGCGCGGCGGATCGATGCGGCGGGATCGGTGCTGTCGAGCTTCAGCGACGACGCGCGCGCGCGTGGCGAGGATCCGGGCACGGTCTGGATCAGCAAGGCGTACGGCGAGCCGACCGAGGAGGAGGCCGCCGCGCTGGGCGTCGCGCCCGGCACGCGCGTCGCGCGGCTGGGGCGGGTGCGGTTGTCGGGGGGCGAGCCGCTGGCGATCGAACATGCGGTGGTGCCCGCGCAATATCTGCCGCGGCTGGAGGCGATCGACGCGTCGCTCTACGCCGCGCTGGCGGCGGCGGGAGTGCGCCCGGCGACGGGAACGCAGCGGCTGCGTGCGTGCCTCGCCACCCCGACCGAGGCGGGGATATTGAGCACGCGCGCGAATGCGGCGGTGTTGCGGATCGAGCGCGTGACGCTGACCGCGGCGGGCGAGGCGGTGGAGTTCACGCGGTCGGTGTACCGCGGCGACCGGTACGATTTCGTGTCCGAGCTGAGCGGACTGCCGGGTGGGGGGACGACGGCGGATTAGGGCGGCGCGCAGAGAAACGGCCGAGGCGAGCTATAACCCTGGGCTCCTGCCTTCGCAGGAGCACGGTGCGATGGCCCCGCCACCGTCATTCCCGCGAAGGCGGGAATCCATAACCGTTGACGTTTCGCCTCTTGCGAGAACCTGCGCGTCTGGATCCCCGCCTCCGCGGGGATGACGGTGACCGGGGGGCGTCAGGAACGCCTCGCCGTCAGGCCCGCCAGTGCGGCGAGGCCCAGCGTCGCGCCGACCGCGGTCGCGGTCAGCGCCGGGTGGCGGCCGGCGGTGGCATAGACGCTGGTGCGGCGGCCGGGCTGGACGCCGGAGCGTTCGCGGCCGTCGTCGCCCTGCGGTGCGGTCAGGTTGTTGCCGGGCGTCTTCGCGCGCGCCGGATCGCGCAGCCACGGGAGGAGCGCGCCGCCGAACCGGTCGAGCAGCGCGGGGAAATGCTGCGCGGTCAGCACCTGCAGCTTGCCCATGCCACCGACCGTCACGTCGCGCGTCGGCCGCACCGCGGCGTCGACGATGGCGCGCGCGACGAGGTCGGGGTCATAGACCGGGGGCGGCAGCAGCGCCTCGCCGTCGAGGTGGTTGGCGGCATGCTGCGCCACCGGCGTGTCGGTGCCCGACGGCTTCACCAAAGTGACCGAGATGGGGAGGCGATCCGCCTCGATCTCGATCCGGAGCGAGCCGACATAGCCCTTCACCGCGTGCTTCGTGGCGGCATAGGCGCCCATGCCGGGGCCGGGGATGTCGGACACGATCGAGCCGAGCGAGATGAGCGCGCCGCCCTCGCGCTGGAGGTTTTCGACCGCGACGAGGCATCCGTGGACGGTGCCGGTGTAGTTGGTGCGCCATAGCGCCTCGTGCTCGTCCATCGGCGTGTCGACCAGCTTGGCATAAATGGCGACGCCGGCGGCGTTGACCCAGGTATCGATGCGGCCGAACCGCTCGACCGCCTTCGCCGCTGCGCGCTGCACGTCGCGCAGATCGGTGACGTCGGCGGTCGCGAAGTCCGCGTTGCTGCCGATATCGCGCGCGATGCTCGCGAGGGCATCGCCGTCGCGCGCCACCAGCATCACCTTCGCGCCTTTCTCTGCCGCCATGCGCGCGGTGGCGAGGCCGATGCCGGAACTGGCGCCGGTGATGAGCATGACCTGCTGGTCGAGCGGCTTCAGGTGGGGGCGCATCCGGGTTCCTTTCGCTGTAAGCCGTTGAGAACACGCGGGCGGGCGCGATGTTGCGTGACGACGATCGCGGGGGCTATCCTGGCGCGAACGACGGGGGATCGAGATGCGGGCGATGATCGGGGCGGTGTTGGGTCTGGTGCTGGCGGCGGGTGCCGCACACGCGCAGGAGGCGCCGCCGCCGGTGCGCTACGAGGTCGCGTTCCCCGATCCGGCGCATCATCTGGCGCGCGTGACCGCGACGTGGCGCGGGGTGCCGGCGGGACCGTTCAGGGTGCAGATGTCGCGCTCGTCGCCGGGGCGCTATGCGCTGCACGAATTCGCGAAGAACGTGTTCGACGTGCAGGCGGTGGACGGCGCAGGCCGCGCGCTGCCGGTGACGCGCAGCGATCCCTATGGCTGGAGCGTCGCGGCGGGGGCGGAGGGGACGGTCAGCGTCACCTATTCGCTCTACGGCGACCGCGGCGACGGCACCTACGACCAGATCGACGCGACCCATGCGCATCTCAACATGCCCGCGACGATGATGTGGGCGACCGGCTATGACGCGTCGCCGGTGGAGGTCGCCTTCGCGCCGGTCGACCCGTCGTGGAAGATCGCGACGCAGCTGATGCCGGTGCCGGGCGTGCCGAACCGCTTCCGCGCGCGCGACCTGCAATATCTGATGGATAGCCCGGTCGAGATGTCCGACCATATGGTGCGCGAGTGGAAGGTCGGCGATCAGACCATCCGCATCGCCGCGCACCATCCCGGCACCGCCGCGCAGATGGACCAGCTGGCGGCGCAGGTGCAGCGACTGGTGCCGCAGCATGCCGCGCTGTTCGGCGAATGGCCGCGTTTCGACGGCGGCAGCTATACCTTCATCGCCGATTACATGCCGCAGATCAGCGGCGACGGGATGGAGCATCGCAACTCCACGATCGTCACCACGCCGACCCCGCTGGGCGGCGACAAAGCAGCGCAGCTGGGCACGATCTCGCACGAGTTCATCCATGCCTGGAACGTCGAGCGCATGCGCCCGGCGGAGCTGGAGCCGTTCGATTTCTCGCGCGCGAACGCCACGCCGTCGCTGTGGCTGGCGGAGGGGTTCACCAATTACTACGGCCCGATGATGCTGCGGCGCGCCGGGCTGAGCGATGTCGACGGGTTCCTGGCGGAGATGTCGTCGCAATATGACGGCATCCTGCGCTCGCCCGCGCGCGCGTTCGCGGGGCCGCAGGAGGCGAGCATCCGCGCCCCGCTGGCGGATGCCGCGACCTCGATCGACCCGGTCGCACCGCAGGCGCGCATTTCCTATTATCCTTACGGCGCGGTGGTCGCGATGCTGCTGGACCTGTCGATCCGGCAGCGCTTCCCGAAGCTGACGCTGGACGATTACATGCGCCATCTGTGGCGCGCGTACGGCCGCACCGAGACACCGTACCGCCCCGACGACCTGCGCCGCGCGCTGGCGACGGTGACGGGGGATGCGGCGTTCGCGGATGCCTTCTTCGCCGAGACGATCGCCGGGCACGAATTGCCCGACGCCGCGCCGCTGCTGGCGCAGGCGGGGCTGGTGGCGCGGCCGGCGAACCCCGGCAGGCCGTGGATCGGCGCGCCCAAGGCGAGCGCGACCGACGCCGGGGTCTTGCTGGCCGCGGCGCCGGTCACGAGCTCTCCGCTCTACGTCGCGGGGGCGGACAAGGGTGACCGCGTGGTGGCGCTGGGCGATGCCGCGATCACGACTGCGGCCGACTGGGATGCGGCGCTGGCGCGGCTGACGCCCGGCGCGCGCGTACCGGTGCGCTTCGTCCAGCGCGGTCGCGAGCGGCAGGCGGTGCTGACGGTCGCGACCGATCCTGCGATCGCGATCGTGCGGATGGAGACGGCGGGGCAGACCCCGACCGCGGCGCAGCGCGCCTTCCGCGCGCGCTGGCTGGGGCGTTGAGCGACGACGCGACGAGGTGCGCAATCGGGACGGCGGCCCGCAATGCGCGCGATTGACAGCCCTGTAAGCGACGCGCAGGTGGGTGGGATGACTCGCGCTGATTCATCGTATCCGCTTGATTCGACGTCGAACCCGGCCGGCTGGCCTATCGGCGGCGGCGACACGGGGGCGCTGGTGCGCGCGTTCGACTGGGCGGCGACGTCGCTGGGGTCGATGGCGGACTGGTCGCGCGAACTGCGCGCGACGGTGTCGAACATCGTCAATTCGCCCGTGGCGAAGGTGCTGATGTGGGGGCCGGACCACATCATGATCTACAACGACGCCTATAGCGTGATCGCGGGCGCGAACCATCCGCGCGCGCTGGGCGGGACGGTGCCGACGATCTGGCCCGAGATCTGGGACTGGAACCGCGAGATCCTCCGTCGCGGGTTCGCGGGGGAGACGCTGTCGTACCGCGATCAGCCGATGACGCTGGTGCGCGGCGGCGTGGCGGAGGAGGTGTACCTCGACCTGTTCTACACCCCCGTCTACGGCGCGGACGGTTCGGTGGGCGGGGTGATGTGCACCGCGCTCGACAATACCGACCGGCTGCTGCTGGAGCGGCGGCTGGAGGCGCATGTCGCGGCGCTCGGCGATGCCAATGCACGCTTCCGCTCCGCGATCGAGGCGACGCACGGGGTGCTGTGGACCAACGATGCCGCCGGGCGGATGACCGGCGAGCAGCCGGGCTGGGCGATGCTGACCGGGCAGACGCAGGCGCAATATGACGGCTATGGCTGGGCCGATGCGGTTCATCCCGACGACGCGCAGCCGTCGATCGCGGCGTGGCAGCGCGCGGTCGCGACCAAGTCGACCTTCGTCCACGAGCACCGGGTGCGGCGGCATTGCGGGACGTGGCGTACCTTCGCGATCCGCGCGGTGCCGCGACTGGATGCGCGGGGGGAGATCGCGGAATGGGTCGGGGTCCACACCGACATCACGCATCAACGCTCCGCCGAGGCGGCGCTGCGCGACCATGCGGAACAGCTGGAGCGGCAGGTGCGCCACCGCCAGCGCGCCGAGGATCAGCTGCGCCAGCTGAACGAGACGCTGGAGGCGCGCGTCATCGCCGAAATCGAATCGCGCCGCGCGACCGAGGCCAAGCTGGCGCAGGCGCAGAAGATGGAGACGGTCGGCAAGCTGACCGGCGGCGTCGCGCACGATTTCAACAACCTGCTCCAGGTCGTGTCGGGCAACCTGCAGCTGCTGATGAAGGATGTCGCAGGCAACGAGCGCGCAGAGGCGCGCGTCGCGAATGCGATGGCGGGCGTGTCGCGCGGGTCGCGCCTCGCCTCGCAGCTGCTGGCGTTCGGGCGGCGGCAGGCGCTGGAGCCCAAGGTCGTCAACGTCACGCGCTTCGTCGGCGGGATGGACGACATGCTGCGCCGCGCGATCGGCGAGGGGATCGAGATCGAGACGATCGTCGGCGGCGGCCTGTGGAACACCTTCATCGATCCCGGCCAGATCGAGAATGCGCTGCTGAACCTGGCGATCAACGCGCGCGACGCGATGGACGGTCAGGGGAAGCTGACGATCGAGCTGGCCAATGCGCATCTGGACGACGAGTACGCCCGCACCCATGACGAGGTGACGCCGGGGCAATATGTCATGCTGGCGGTGACCGACACCGGCACCGGCATGGCGCCCGAGATCGTCGAGAAGGTGTTCGAGCCGTTCTTCTCCACCAAGGCGGAGGGCAAGGGCTCGGGGCTGGGGCTGTCGATGGTCTATGGCTTCGTCAAGCAGTCCGGCGGGCATGTGAAGATCTATTCGGAGCCGGGGCACGGCACCTCGATCAAGCTGTACCTGCCGCGCGCGATGCAGAGCGAGGACATGGAGGTCGCGGTCGACACCGGTCCGATCACCGGCGGGACCGAGACGGTGCTGGTGGTGGAGGACGACGACGAGGTGCGCGCCACCGTCGTCGAGCTGCTCGCCGACCTGGGCTATCGCGTGCTGAAGGCGGTGGATGCGCAGAGCGCGCTGAGCGTGATCGAGAGCGGGATCCCGATCGACGTGCTGTTCACCGACGTGGTGATGCCGGGGACGCTCAAAAGCCCGGAGCTGGCGCGCAAGGCGCGCGAGCGGATGCCCGACATCGCGGTGCTGTTCACCAGCGGCTATACCGAGAATTCGATCGTCCATGGCGGGCGGCTCGACCCCGGCGTGGAATTGCTGTCGAAGCCGTACACGCGTGAGGCGCTGGCGCGGAAGTTTCGCCACGTGCTGGCCAACCAGGGACAGCGGCGGCAGGCCGTCGCACACGCGCCCGCGCCCGCTCCGGTGGTGGCCCCGGCGCCGGTGGCGGCGTCGCGCACCGTCCTGCTGGTGGAGGACGACGCGCTGATCCGCGCCGCCACCGCCGAGGTGTTGCAGGACGGGGGGCATGTCGTGATCGAGGCGGCGAGCGCGGAGGAGGCGATGGCCGCGCTCCAGACCGCGCCGATCGACGTGCTGATGACAGACATCCACCTGCCCGGCAGCTCCGGGATCGATCTGGCGGCGCGCGCGCGGTTGATCCGGGAGGGGATCCGCGTGGTGGTGGCGAGCGGCGATACCGCCGGTGTCGCGGTCACGCTGCCCGGGGCGGCGGTGCTGGCCAAGCCGTACAATGCCGCGCAGCTGCTGGCGATGATCGCGGGCGAGGCGGGGGTCGCGACCGCGCCCGCGTCCACATCCACGCCGAAGCGCGCGCTGGAGGGCGAGGGCTGAGCCTGTCCCCGTCATGCCGGGCTCGTCCCGGCATCCAGGGTGCCGAACACGCTATCTGCGGGATCACACAGAGTCCCGGATCCCGGGACGAGCCCCGGGAGTGTCGTTGTCGTGACGACGCCGCCAAGGGCGCTTCCGTGCTCCTGCGCAGACAGGAGCCCAGGGTTGTGGGTCGCATCCGGCGTTGCGTTGCGTGGCCCTGGGCTCCTGCCTGCGCCGGAGCACGGCGTACGTGTGGCGTAGGTCGCGTCCCTCGCCTTGAGCCGCCCCGCATGACGGTTCGGCTTGTCAACGCCGCCCCGCGTCTGCCACGGGGGCGGGCATGATCGCGTTGTTTCTGGCACTTGCCGCCGCCGCCGCATCTCCCCAGCAGGACGGCCCGCCGATCGTGGTGAAGGGGCCGCAGCCCGCGCAGCCGCAGACCCCGGCGACGATGGTGGCGGAGCCGGTCGCGATGATGATCGCGACGTTCGACAGCAACGGCGACGCGCTGGTCGATCGATCCGAGATGCTGGCAGGGGTGCGCGCCTCGTTCGAGGCGATCGATACGGCGCACACCGGCAAGCTGCGCTACATCGCCTTCGCCGATTGGGCGGAGCGATTCCTGGGCGATCGCAACGCGCTGCCCAGTCCGTTCGAGGTCGATCGCGATAGCGATGGACAGATCACGCTGGAGGAATTGCAGGACCAATTCTCGCGCCTGTTCGCGCGCTACGACAAGGACGGCAGCAAGACGATCAGCCGTGCCGAGCTGCTGACCTATCGCACCGCGCCGGTCGATGCGCGCGGGCCGACCGCGGGGCGGCGGCCCGAAGCGAAGGCGCCGCCGCCGAGCGGACGAGGTCGCCGCGGTGCGCCGCCGCCCCAGGCGCCGGACGAAAAGGACGACACGCCGTGACCCGCTTCGCGTTTTCGATCCATGCCACCGACGGCGCGGCGCGCAACGGCGCGATCGCGATGGAGCGCGGCGTCATCCGCACGCCCGCGTTCATGCCGGTCGGCACCGCCGCGACGGTCAAGGCGATGAAGCCGGCGGACGTCGAGCGCGCGGGCGCGGACATCATCCTGGGCAACACCTATCACCTGATGCTGCGCCCCGGCGCGGAGCGGGTTGCGCGGCTGGGCGGGCTGCACCGCTTCATGGGGTGGGAGAAGCCGATCCTGACCGATTCGGGCGGCTATCAGGTGATGAGCCTGTCGGCGCTGACCAAGCGGTCGGAGGAGGGGGTGGCGTTCGCCTCGCACCTGGACGGCACGCGGCACATGATTACACCCGAGCGCTCGATCGAGATTCAGCGGCTGCTGGGCAGCAACATCGTGATGGCGTTCGACGAGCTGGTGCCGACGACCTCCACGCGCGAGGTGCAGGCCGCGGCGATGGAACGATCGATGCGCTGGGCGAGGCGCAGCCGCGATGCGTTCGACGGCGGCGAGGAGCATGCCGCGCGCAACGCGATCTTCGGCATCCAGCAGGGCGCGCTGGACGAGGGGCTGCGCAAGGCGAGCGCCGACGCGCTGATCGATATCGGCTTCGACGGCTATGCGATCGGCGGGCTGGCGGTGGGCGAGGGGCAGGAGGCGATGTTCGGCTGCCTCGACTTCGCGCCCGCGCAACTGCCTGCGGACAAGCCCCGCTACCTGATGGGGGTGGGCAAGCCGACCGACATCGTCGGCGCGGTGGAACGCGGGGTCGACATGTTCGACTGCGTCATGCCGACGCGATCGGGGCGGACGGGGCAGGCGTTCACGCGGGGAGGGCCGATCAACATCCGCAACGCGCGCTTCGCCGAGGATCAGGGGCCGCTCGACCCGGAATGCGCCTGCGCGGTGTGCGGCACGTGGTCGCGCGCCTATGTCCATCATCTGGTGCGGGCGGGCGAGATGCTGGGCGCGATGTTGATGACCGAACACAATATCGCCTTCTACGAGGCGTTGATGGCGGACCTGCGCACCGCGATTGCGGGCGGCACGCTGACGCCGTTCGCCAATGATTTCCGTGCGCGCTATGGCGCCGCCAAAGGAGAGTCTGCGTGACCGACGAAACAACCGAACCCAACGAGATCCTGGCCACCGTCGCCGCCGCGAAGGCGCATGAGGAAGCCGCGACCGGCAAAAGCGAGGAGCAGGCGCGCGCGCGCCGCTGGCAGCTGGGCAAGACGTGGCTGGGCGTCGGCATCGGATCGGCCGCGGTGGCGGCTGCGGTCCTGTTCGCCAATTCCCGGGGCGACAGCAAAAAGTAACCACACCCGGCGTAGGGCGGTCCCCGGCGCGCGACATGCCGTGGCGCGCAGGAGAGATGCGTGCCCCTTGTCGCCTCGATCACGTACCCGCCGGGAGCCGGCGTGGCGCACGCGCGCCGCGTGCTGGTGGTCGTGGTCGCGGCGATCATCGTGGCGCTGGGTGCCTTTTCGGCGCAGGCGGCGCTGCTGCTGCTGACGCCCGCGCTGCCGGCGCATCCGGCGGTCAGCCGGGCGCTGCCGCCGCCCGCGGTGCGGGCGATGTTGCCCTCGCCCGCGCGCGGCGCGACGGGAACCGCGCCCTTGCCCCCGGAGCCGATGGCGACGCCGCTCGCGGCTGATCGTCCCGTCGTGTCGGCGCTGCCCTTCTCGCTGCGCGGGATCGGTACGGCGGATCGCGGGCGCGCGGTCGAATGCCTGGCCGCCGCGATCTATTACGAGGCGGGATCCGAGCCGATCGACGGGCAGCGCGCGGTCGCGCAGGTCATCCTGAACCGCGTGCGCCATCCTGCCTTTCCGGGCACGATCTGCGGCACGGTCTATCAGGGGTCGGAGCGCAGCGGCTGCCAGTTCAGCTTCGCCTGCGACGGGGCGATGGCGCGCGCCCCGTCGCGCGCCGGCTGGGCGCAGGCGACGCGGGTCGCCGCGGCGGCGCTGGCCGGGGCGGTGTATGCGCCGGTCGGGCTGGCGACGCACTATCACACCTATGCGGTCACCCCGGCGTGGAACCGCAGCCTGGTGATGACCGACGCGGTGGGCGCGCATTTCTTCCATCGCTGGCGTGGGTTCTGGGGCACGCGGGCGGCCTTCGCGCAGGCCTATCGAGGGCACGAGCCGTTGCCGGGGCCGCATCCCGCCGTCGCGTCCATCGTGGCGACCATCGACACCGTCCCGCCTGTCGTGCTCGCCGTCCCGGTGCCCGCACCGTCCCCGACGATCGCGGCGCCGCGTCGTGCGGCCGTCCCGGTCGCGGCGCCGTCTTCCCCCGTCCTGCCCGAGTCGCAGGTGCTCGACCGGTGGAAGGAATCGGGGCAGCCGCTCGACCGGAAATAGCGTCAACGCGTCGTTTACTATCCCGCGTCTAGGGTCGCCGCCTTCGTGAACGCGCGGGAGCGAGCGACGGGGCTATGCCGATGGACGACCACAACCAGATCCTCCAGTCCGCGCGGGACGAGGCCCGCCGCATCATCGATGCGACCGCGACCATGGATCCCGAGGTGCGCGTGGCGATGCCCGCGGCGCAGTTCCAGAAGCTGGGGCAGCTGCTCGACTATGTCACCACCCGCGCGCAGGGCGAGGCCGACCGTTTCGACGCGCCGATCGACGGTATCCGCTTCTGGGTGCCGCTCCATTATCTGGAGCTGGAGCGCGCGCGGATCGCGGAAGCGCAGCCGAGCTATTATCAGCAGGCGTTCGACCGGCTGATGCAGGACTGACGGCGCGCCGTTCGAGGCGTGCGGAAATCGCGACCAAAATAAGTTAACGCCCGATTGACTGTCCGTCGCGGCTGGCCAACCATGAGGCCCGCGTGAACGGAGAATGACGACGTGCCCCACTGGGTGGCTGCGGTTCCGGGTTTGATGACGGCGGGGGCGGCAATCGCGCCCGTGACAGCGACGACCCCCGCCCGCCTGTGGCAGGGCATGGAGCGGATCGCGGTCGTCTGCGTCGCGCCCGATACCGCCACCTCCCCCGATTGGTGCACCGATGCGCTGGACGAGGTGCGCCGCGGCGCGCCGGTCCCGGTCGCGCGCGCCGATCGGCCCGCCACCCAGGCGGGGACGATCAACATCCTGCTGACGCTGGAGGCCGACCGCACGCTGACGCTGCGGATCGAGCCCGCGTCCGCGTTCGACGATTCGCAAGGAGCCTATGTGCGCCATGGCCTGACCCTTCCCGCATCGACCCAGGGAGCCGGGGCGATGCGGGGGGTGCTGGCGCAGGCTCTTGGCGATGCCCTGCCCTGGCGGTCCACCGCCGGGCGGGGGCCAGGCAGGGTGGCGGAGCCGCCCAGAGCGTAACGGGAGAAAAGAAAATGGCAGGGGTTGCATCAGGTCCGCATCCGGAGCGTGACTGGCCGAGCGATTTCGGTGAGACCGGCGTGGCGGCATCGCTCGATCCGAGCGCGGGGGGAAGCTATCTGGGCAAGCCGATCTGGGACGTGACCCAGATCGCGCAGAACCTGAACCGCAGCGGCCAGAGCTGGTATCTGAACCAATATGGCGAGCTGAACGACGGCGTCCTGAATTTCGGATTCTGGAAGAATATCCAGGAGCTGCAGAACAGCTATTACGTCAACACCACGAGTACCGATGCGTTTGCGGAGACGGATCCCAAGACCTTCTCGGCGTTCAACGAAGGTCAGATGGCGCTGGCGCGGCAGACGATGACGTTGTGGGACGACCTCATCAACATCAAGTTCACCGAGACGAAGTCGGGCGACGCCGACGTTACCTTCGGCAACACCTCGACCGGTGGTGCGCAGGCCTATGCCTATCTGCCGTTCGGCAACATCTACGATGCCGAATACAAGCAATATGGCTTCAGCCAGATCGGCAAGCTGTCGGGTGACGTGTGGATCGACGGGTTCGTGTCGTCCAACTTCTCGCCGCTGACCAACAGCTACTACGCGAAGACGACGATCGTCCACGAGGTCGGCCACGCGCTGGGGCTGAGCCATCCCGGCGATTATAACGCGACCGACGACAATGACGGCGACGGCGTGCCCGATCCGATCACGTACAAGGATGATGCGTTCTTTGCGCAAGATTCGCGCCAATACAGCATCATGAGCTATTTCGACGCCTATGAGACGGGCGCGCAGCACATCGACTTCACGCTGCTGAACTTCGCCTATGCCGCGACCCCGCTGATCCACGATATCGCCGCGATCCAGCGCATCTACGGCGCCGACCCGACGACGCGGACGGGCAACACCGTCTACGGCTTCAACGCGACCGCGGGCCGGGCGGAGTTCGACTTCACGCAGAACACGCGGCCGATCGTCGCCATCTACGATGCCGGCGGCAACGACACGATCGATTTCTCCGGCTGGAACACGCCGTCGACGATCGACCTCAATCCGGGCGCGTTCAGCTCGGGCGGCGGTGCGGCGAAGTTCCTGACGCTGGAGGAGGTCAATGCGGCCCGCGCCGCGGCCGGACTGCCCGCCCGCACGCAGGCGACCTACGACTTCTACGAAGGGCTGAAGAAGGAGTACGGGATCACCAGCTCGCTGTTCAAGGACAACATCTCGATTGCGTACAACACGATCATCGAGAATGCGGTCGGCGGCGGCGGCGACGATCTGCTGGTCGCCAACGAGGCGCGCAACGTCCTGGACGGGCGCGGCGGCAACGACACGGCCAGCTTCGTCACTTCGTCGAAGGGGCTCTACATCGATCTCAACATCGGCAAGGGCGGTGAGGATACGCTCATCAGCATCGAGAACATCATCGGCTCGACGAAGGACGATTACATCAAGGGCGATGCCCGCGATAACGTCATCAACGGCGGTGGCGGCAAGGATCTGATGAACGGTGGTGCCGGGATCGACACGGTCAGCTACGCCACCGATATTGCTGCGGTGCGGATCGATCTGGCCACCGGGCGCGGCGGCCTGGGTGCGACCGGCGATGTCATGAACGATTTCGAGAATGCGATTGGCAGCGCGTTCAACGACATCGTCAGCGGCAGCAACGTCACCAACCGCCTGTTCGGCGGTGCGGGCAACGACGTGATCCTGGGGCTGGGCGGCAACGACTTTCTCTTTGGCGACGTCGGCAACGACGTGCTGCTGGGCGGCGACGGCAACGATTCGCTGCTGGGCGAGAAGGGCGACGACTTCCTGATCGGCGGCGCGGGCTCCGACGGGCTGCGCGGCGGCGAGGGGCGCGACACCTTCTTCTTCACCGCGACGTCGGGCACCGACCGGCTCGTCGACTTCGATCCGCTGTTCGACAAGATCGTCTTCACCACCGATGCGGCGATCGCCGCGCCGAGCGGCGATTTCGACGTGACGGCGTATCTGGGCCGGCTGTCGGGCAACACCGGCGGTGCGGGCGGCACGAAGACGTTCGCCGATGTCGACACCAACAACGACGGCCGCGTCGATGCGGTGCGCGTGACCTATACCGGCGGCGCGCTGACGATCGAGAACTGGACGATCGACACGCTGAAGGCGAAGGGCTTCCTGGACGCCAACGGCAACGTGTCGGGCGGCTGGCTGTACTGATCGGGTGATCGGGCGGACGCGCTCCGCCCGGTCGGAACCAGAGGGGCGGCGGCGGAGCGATCCGCCGCCGCCCTTCTTTCTATCCCGCGCAAAAGAAAACCCGCCGCGCGACGGGATCGCGCGGCGGGTTCTTCCCCCGGGAAGAGGTCGGGATCAGACGATGGTGTGCCAGTCGTTGATCTTCACGCCGGCGAGCAGCACGTCGCCGCCCGACGACAGGTGGAGCGTGGTGCCGGCCTTCGAATAGTCCATGCTCAGGACCGTGATGCCGTCCATCAGCTTGATCTTGTCGAAGCCCTTTTCGAAGTCCTTCACGACGTCGCAGCCCTTCGACTGCCAGCCGAACGCAAAGGTGTCGCAACCGGCGCCGCCCCACAGCGTGTTGTTGCCCGAGCCGCCGACCAGCAGGTCGTTGCCCCAGCCGCCCACGAGGCAATCGTCACCCGCGCCGCCCCACAGCTTGTCGTTGCCCCAGCCGCCGAACAGCTTGTCGTTGCCGCCGACCGACGCGGTCGGATCGGCCAGGTAGCTGACGTCCTTCAGGACGAAGGTCGAATAGGGGTGCTTGGCGCCGTACGAGTCCTTGTACTGCTGCGGCAGGTCGGCGCGCTGCGGCGCCAGCTCGGTGCTGGCGGTCAGGTCGATCGAGGCGATCATGCGGCCGCCGAAGTCGGACGAATTGACCGTCAGCTTCGCTTCGCCCGGCTGCGACGTGGCGGTGGCGAGGATAGTTTGCTGCGACGATGAGCCGTCGGTGAACTGGATCGTCGCGACGACCTTCTCGGGCACCAGATCCCAGCTGAGGAAATAGCTCTTGTACATCTGCTGCAGCGTGACGGTGACCGACGACTGCGCCAGCTCGAAGTTCATCGTGACGTGCTCGGCGGCATCGACGAACGTGTCGATCTCATGTGCCCACACCTTGGTCACGTCGTCGTTAGGCGACAGCATGCCCAGCGCGTTGACCTGTCCCGACTGGAAGTGATCGAACACGCCGCCGGTCGCCTTGACCTCCAGCCCGACCAGATCGAACGAGGTCTTGTCCGTGGACAGCGCCTTCCACGTCGCGTCGCTGCCGAAATCGACCTTTGCGATGCCGGGCTGCGGCTTGCCGTCGCCGTAGATCCAGTCCTTGCCCCACAGGCCGATGATCGTGTCCTTGCCGGCGGTGCCGTTGATCATGTCGGAGCCGAGCGTGCCGATGGTGACGGTGCCGAAGAGCGAATTCAGCCAGTTGGCGAAGAGTGACATCGTTGAACCCCCAATGTGTCGATGGAGGAGCGGTCACAGCCAGGGGCGAGTCGCGCAACGCCGAAGAGGTGGTAAACCGGCGGATATCACTCATAATGGCACATCCGCCCGCCGCGCTGGATGCGACCGTTCTATTGTGGGACGCTTGCCGCTCGCATCCTTTCCATCGTCCACGGGGCATCGGTAACGTCGCGGTCACCGCATCGTAAGGATTGGCGCGCCACAATGGAGACCGCCCCTGCGACCGTTGGGACGGCGGATTGCGGGTGCCGACCGGTGCGCGTTTTCCGACTTTTTCTTGCCGGTTCAGGGGTGATGCAATATCCGCATGGCAGTGCGGGTGTCGCCAGGAAGCGATTCCGGGCGGGGAGGCTTGCGATCGAGACGCGATTCGGCCCGGCTCGCCCGGCCTGCGCCATGTCCCGACCCGCAAGCGACCGCGATCGATAAAGGTACGTTGAGGCATGGCGAGCGTGATCGAGGCTGACGACCGGAACTACGGTTTCTCGCGTGAGCGGGGGCGTCAGAACCGTTCGCTGCTGCCCGACCCCAAATATCTGATGATGGTGTTCCGCCGCAGGCTGTGGCTGTTCCTTGCCGTGGCGGCGCTTGTGCTAACCGCGGTCGTCGTCGCGCTGAAGCTCGCCACGCCGACCTACACCGCGACCGCCAGCGTGCTGATCGAGCCACGCAAGAACGATGCGATCGACCTGCAATCGGTGGTGCAGGGGCTGCCCGCCGACACTAACGTCGTCGATACCGAGACGCAGATCATCTCCTCGCCCACCACCGCGCTCGCGGTCGTGCGCCGGCTGAAGCTGGACCGCGATCCCGAGTTCGTGTCGGAGAAGGTCGAGGCCGCGCCCGCCACCGGCAATGCCAGCGGCGCCACCGCACGCGAGCGCGCGGCGATCTCCGCGGTGATGGCCAATGTGTACGTCAAGCGTGCCGGGCTGACCTATGTCATCGACATCACCGCGCGATCGAGGGAGGCGACCAAGGCCGCCGCGATCGCCAACGCCTTCGCCACCGAATTCATCGCGATCCAGATGGCGCATCGCGCCAGCGTGAGCGGGAACGCCGCCGACTTCGTCGGCCGCCGCGCGGTCGAGCTGCGCAAGCAGGCGGTGGCGGACGATGCCGCGGTCCAGCGCTACATGATCGCCAACAACCTGATGAGCGCGCAGGGCGCGACCATGGCGGAGCAGGAAGTCTCCACGCTCAACCAGCAGATCGCGGAGGCCGAATCGCGGCTGGCGCAGGAGCGCGGCAAGCTGGCCGCGGCGCGCGGGCAGCTGAGCCGCGGCGGCGGCGCCGACATCGGCGCGGTGCTGGCGTCCGACACGACCCGCGTCCTGCGCGAGCAGGAGGCGACCGCCAGCTCGCAGCTCGCCTCGCTTCAGTCGCGCTACGGCGACCTGCACCCCGACGTGAAGAAGGCGCAGCAGAACCTCGCCGACGTGCGCAGCCAGATCGGTGCCGAGCGCGAGCGCATCATCTCCACGCTGCGTGCCAACGTCGACGTCGCGCAGCAGGGGCTGTCGTCGCTCCAGGCGAGCCGCGGCCAGGCGCGCGGCGCGCTGGTCGCGAACAGCAGCGCGCAGGTCGGGCTGCTGGAACTGCAGCGCAAGGCCGAGGCGAGCCGCGCGATCTATGCCGCGTTCCTGCAACGCGCGAAGGAAGCCTCCGCGACCGCCAACCTGCCGCAGGCCGATGCCAGCATCTCCTCGCTGGCACGGCTGCCCGACACGCCCAGCTCGCCCAACATGAAGCTGGGGCTGGCGATGGGGCTGATCGGCGCGATGGTGGCGGGCCTCATCGCGATCGCGGTAGCGGAATATCTCGACGGCAGCATCTCGACCCGCGAGGATGTCGAGGATCGGCTGGATGTCGCCTATGCCGGCGCGATCCCCGACCTGAAGTCCGCGGTCGGCCGCGACAATCGCGGAACGCCGCCGCACATGTACATCCTGACGCATCCCTTCTCCGCCTTCGCCGAGGCGCTCCGCTCGGTCGGTGCGTTCGCGACGCGGCGCAAGGAAGGCCAGTCGCGCGTCGTCGCCATCGCGTCCGCGCTGCCGCGCGAGGGGAAGACGACGCTGTCGATCTGCCTCGCGCGCGTGCTGGCGATGGGCAAGACGAAGACCGTGCTGGTCGACGGCGACCTGCGTCGCCATTCGGTCACCGACATCCTGCTGCCGGGGCATGAGGAGCGGCTGATGCGCGTGCTGGACGGCACGCTGCCGCTGGCGCAGGCGCTGGTGAAGGACAATGCGACCGACCTGATGATCCTGCCGACCGCAGGGATCGCCAGCACCGAGAATTACCTCACCTCCGAGCGGGTCGAGCGGCTGTTCGCGATGCTGCGCGCCGAGTTCCAGGTGGTGATCGTCGATACCGCGCCGGTGCTCGGGGTGGTCGACACCCGCTCCATCGCGCGGCATGCCGACGCGACGCTCATCATCTCGCGCTGGCGCGAGACCGCGATCAAGGCGGTGCAGGCGACGATCGACACGCTGGACCAGGTGGATGCGCGCATCGCCGGCGTTGCGCTGTCGATGGTCGATATCCGCCAATATGCCAGCACCGGCCATGCCGATGCTTATGGTTATCACAAGAAGTTCACCGGATATTATGTGAACTGACGTATCGCGCCCGTCGACGGATGCGCGGCGGGCGCGGCTGGAACTGGGATGGCGAATGGCGATCGATAAGAGGAAGATGGTGGCGGCGCCCATTCGGGCGGCGGTGGCGGCGTGCCGGCGCTATTTCGTCAATGCCGCGATCTTCAGCGCGTTCCTGAACGTCCTGTATCTCGCCCCGACGCTCTACATGCTCCAGGTCTACGACCGCGTGGTGCCGACGCGCGGCGTGGTCACGCTGGTAATGCTGACGCTGATTTTCCTGGCGGCGGTCGCCACGATCGCGCTGCTCGACCTGGTACGCACCCGACTGCTGGTGCGCGCCAGCGCGCGGCTCGACCGGATGCTGTCGGCTTCGATCCTGGAGGCGCTGCTCCATACCTCGGTCGGCACCAACGGCGCGCGGACGTCCGCGGTGCTGCGCGAGTTCGACGTGTTCCGCCAGACGATGACCGGGATCGGCGTCCTGGCGCTGTTCGACGCCCCATGGGCACCGATCTATATCGCGGTCTGCTTCCTGATCCACCCGGCGCTGGGCGCGATGGCGCTGGTCGGCGCGATCATCCTCGCCGGGCTGTCGTGGCTGAACGAGCGCGCGACCTCCGAACCGACGAAGGAGGCCAACATGCGCGCGCAGCTGGCCTATGCCGGGATCGACGGCTCGCTGGGGTCGGCGGGCGTCATCAGCGCGCTGGGAATGCGCCAGGCGGTGATGCACCGCCACCTGCGCGACCGGCTGGAAAGCACCGCGATCGTCGGACAGGCGAACTTCAAGAGCGCGGGCTACAGCTCGTTCGTGAAGGCGATCCGACTGCTGCTCCAGTCGCTGGCGCTGGGTCTGGGCGCGCTGCTGGCGATCGAACAGCAAATTTCCGCGGGCGCGATCTTCGCCGCTTCGCTGCTGATCTCGCGTGCGTTGCAGCCGATCGAGCTCATCAACGGCGCGTGGAAAAACCTGATCCAGTCGCGCGCCGCCTATAATCAGATCATCGATCTGTTCGAGCGCCGCGGAGAGCTGCGCACCCCCACCGCGCTGCCGGCGCCGACGGGCGCAATCTCGATCGAGGCGCTGGGCGTCGCGGCACCGGGCGGCGAGCGGCTGCTGATCGGCAACGTCACCTTCGCGTTGGCCGCGGGCGAGATGCTGGGCGTGGTCGGCCCCAGCGGCGCGGGCAAGTCGACGCTGGTCAAGGCGATGGTCGGCGTGCTGCCGATCGCGCAGGGCGCGGTGCGGCTGGACGGTGCGGACCTGCGCACCTGGTCGCAGGAGCAGCTGGGCACCGCGATCGGTTACGTGCCGCAGGAGCCGGTGCTGTTCCGCGGCACGATCAAGGAGAATATCTCGCGCTTCCGCACCGAGCTGGTCGATCCGTCGTCGGTCGACGAGGAGGTCGTGCGCGCGGCGCAGGCCTGCGGCGCGCACGACTTCATCGTCCGCCTGCCCAAGGGCTACGACACCGAGCTGGCGTGGAACGGCGGCGGCCTGTCGGTCGGGCAGGCGCAGCGCGTGACGCTGGCGCGGGCGCTGTTCGGCAATCCGTCGATCGTGATCCTGGACGAGCCCAACGCCTCGCTCGACGCCGATGGCGAGATGAAGCTGTCGCAGGCGCTGACCGACCTGCGCGCACAGGGCGTGACGCTGGTGGTGATCGCGCACCGTGCGGGCATTCTGGCCAATGCCGACAAGCTGCTCGTGATGCGCAACGGCACCGTCCAGACCTTCGGCGATCGCGACGTGGTGCTGGGGCAGATGAACGGCGCGCCGCCGACCGTCGCCGGCCCGGGCGGACCGCCCCCGGGCGCGGCCGCTCCCAACGCAGCCGCCCCGACGCCCCCTCCGGCGCAGGACGACCAGACCTCCGCCACCCCCACCGCCGACGCGGCCGAGTAACGCATCATGTCCAACGAGATCGTCCCCGCCACCTCCGCCGGCAGCCTGGCGCTGCCGGGCGGCGCCCTCGCCGATCCGGAGGTCGCCAACCCGCAGGAGGCGCGCGACATCCGCCTCGGCTGGCTGATCGTGCTGCTGTTCTTCGGCATCTTCCTCGGCTTCGCCGCGTTCATCCGGCTCGACGCCGCGGCTTATGCCGAGGGGACGGTGAGCGTGGTGGGCAGCCGGCAGGCGGTGCAGCACCGCGACGGCGGCATCGTCAGCGCGCTCCACGTCCGCGAGGGGCAGCATGTGAAGGCGGGCGACGTCCTGATCGAGCTAGCCGGATCGGAAGTGGTCGCCAACGAACGCGCGCTGGCGGCGCAGGTGATCGGCCTGCAGGCCGAGCGCGCGCGATTGCTGGCGGAGCGTGCCGGACAGGCGTCGATCACCCGCCCGATCGAGTTCGCGAGCCTGAAGGGGCAGGATCTGAAGCTGGCGGACGAGGCGATGCGCCTCCAGGTCAGCACGCTGGCCACGCGGCGCGGCGCGATCGGCGCGCAGAAGCGCGTGCTGGGACAGCAGGCGGCGCAGCTGCGCGAGCGGATCGGCGGCGTGGGCCAGCAGCTGGCGGAGAACCAGAAGCAGCGCGAGCTATTCGACGATCAGCTGGCGGGCATGCAGACGCTGGTCGACAAGGGTTATGCCAGCATCAACCGCGTCCGCGAGCTGGAGCGTGCACGCGCCAGCGTGGCGAGCGACCGTGCCAGTCTGTCGTCGAGCGGCGCCGCGGCCCGCGAACAGATCGGCGAGACGCAGATGCAGGCGCTGTCGCTCGATTCGCAGAACCAGCAGCAGGTGTCGACCGACCTGCGTCGCAATGACGAACAGCTGGGCGAGCTGCTGCCCAAGTGGGACGCGCTGAAACGCCAGCTGGCGCAGACGCAGATCCGCGCGCCAGCGACGGGCCAGGTGGTCGGCCTCAACGTCTTCACCGTCGGCGGCGTGATCGCGCCGGGGCAGAAGCTGATGGAAGTGGTGCCCGATGCCGCGCCGCTGACGATCCAGGCAATGATCAACCCCAACGACGCCGACGACGTCTATGTCGGGCAGAAGGCGGAAATCCGCTTCGTCACGCTGCACGAACGCGACATGCCGGTGTTCGACGGCGAGGTGGCGCGCGTGTCCGCCGACAGCATGACCGACGAGCGCACCGGCCAGCGTTTCTACACCGGCGAGGTGACCGTCCCGGCGACCGACATCGCGGAAGTGAAGAAGCTGAAAGGCGCGGGTGCCGGGATCAAGGCGGGCCTGCCGGTGCAGGTGCTGATCCCGCTGCGCAAGCGCACGATGCTGCAATATCTGCTCGAGCCGCTCAACCAGGCATTGTGGCGCAGCGGTCGCGAGCATTGATGCCGGTGTAAGACGGAGCGCGGCGCGAATGGCGGAGCTGTTCGCGCCGCTTCTGTGCATGGGGCTGATGCGGGGGAGCGCTGCTGCGATGCTCCGCGGGAATTTCCCGCTTCGGCGGAGACCTTTCTCTTGCTCGGGCCGGTCCCGTATGCGGAACGTGAGCCCGATGAGGGCGATCGCGCGGACTGAATCACATTGGCCCCTGGGTCGCCTGATGCGTGACTGAGCGTGCAGCTTAAGGGGTCGGCGCCGTTTCCCACCTCCTCCGTCATTCCCCGCGGAGGCGGGAATCCAGATACGCAGGTGGCTCGGCTCTATCTGCCATGGCAGCGGATCTGGATCCCCGCCTCCGCGGGGATGACGTCGGTGCGGTCGCAGACGCGCCCACATCAGGCAAGCTGAATGTCCGCGCAGGCGCGGGGCGGGACGCCATTGGTGTGACGTCATCGACCGGTGTGCGCCCGATGCCGTTCCGGACGAGGATATCCCGCAACAAAAAAGGGGAGCCGAAGCTCCCCTTTCCCGTGCCTGGTAAGGCGCTTCGGATCAATAGAAGCCGAAGTCGCCCTTTTCCAGCGCCTTGTTGTTCACCGAGTTGATGATGAAGTTGAACACCGTGCCGGCGTTGTCCTCCACCGAATAATAATACAGCGTGCCCGACGAGTTGGTCGCACCGGTGTGGGTCAACTTCAGCGTCGAGCCGTTAAAGCCGGTGAAGTTCACGAAGTCGCCGCCCGCGACGCCAGCACCCTGGAAGTCGGTGATGTAAGCGAACTGATCCTCGTACGCGAGCGACTGACCCTGGTGTGCGCCCGCGCTATTGGCGAACTTCGCCACCAGCTTGAAGGTATCGTTGCCTTCACCGCCGTAATATTGGTTGAACGCAGCTTGGCCCTGCAGCATGTCGTTGCCCGAGTCACCGGCGATCTTGTCCACGGCACCGCCATTGCCCTGGATGATGCCGTACTTGTCTTTAGTCGCCTGCTGGCCGTCAACGAGTGCCATGATGAATTCCTCCTTTGAGAGCGCCCTTAATCGCTTGGTAACTGCGATGCCGGTCGAATGACTGACGATAGGGTTGGTTCCGGGAGTTTCACGGCGGGCAGCGGGCGGTTTGAGAGCCAGGGCGACAAGATAACTTCTAAATCTCGCAAGTGTAGGTCAAATTAGATTTGGTCGTAAACAATAACCATTTACATTTTCGTCTGACACTGTGAGCGTGAGCTATAACGTTATAAGTAGATTTCAAATGATTGGCGCAATCTAACGCTTAAAGATGGAGAAAACCTACTTCGATCAACGCTCTTTTTGGGGTCGGAGGGGGGGTAGATCATATGGATCGGCTGATGACGTGTTTCATTCGGCTGGCATAAATTCTTCCACCGCCACAGTGGCGGTGAGGCGGGTTTTCCGTGCGCTGACCCGAATTGGGACATGCGGCGGGATGGCTAACGAATCTGTAAGGAAATTTGTTGCCGTATCAGCGGCAACCCACTCGAAAAGAGCGCCTCAGAAGAAGCGCTCCAGGATCTGGATCGTGTCGCCGGGCTGGATGCGCAGCCCGCCCGAATCCTTGAACTGCAGCTTGGTTTCAGTGCCGTCGTTATCGTGCGACATCACGAACTTTTTGCGGTTGGCGCGGTAGGTGTAGCCGCCCGCGGTCGCGACCGCCTGCTCCACAGTCATGTTGGTGCGATAGGGATATTGCCCCGGCTTGTTGACCTCGCCCAGGATGTAGAAGGTGCGATATTCCAGCACCTCGACCGAGACGCGCGGATCCTTCAGATAGCCCGCGGCGAGGCGGCTGCGGATCATCTCCTGCACGTCGGACAGGCTGCGGCCGCCGGCTTCCACCGTGCCGATCAGCGGGAAGGCGATGCTGCCGCTGTTCGATACCGAGAAGTCGCCGGTGAGCGATTCCTCCCCGAAGACGATGATGTGCAGCTTGTCCCCGGCGCCCAGGCGATAATCACCGTCGCTGGTCGCGGCCCGCGCTGCCGGTGCGGCGGCGGGGGCGGCAGGGGGTGGCGGCGTCTGCGCGCAGGCGGCGACCGGTGCGGTGATGGTCGCCAGCATCGCCGCCAGCATCATCGTCTTGCCCGTCGTATTCGTTGCCCGCGTCATACCAGTCCCCATCGTCTCGTGGCCGCCCATATTGCCCTATAATCTGCGCCGATACCGATGAACATGGCGTGAGTGCGCCGCGACAGACACGCCGGCGCGAAAAATAGTGCTGTCCTACACGCCCCTCCTGTGAACAAAGGGGGAACTCCTGATGGAATCAAGGAGGGTGACGTTATGGGTATTCCGCAAGTGGAGGTGCCCGCAGGCTACGTGCCGGCGGTGGCGTTGAGCTTCGGCGGGCAGGGGACGGCGGCGGTTGCGGTTGACGATGCGCATCCGCTGCCGACCGCGCTGCGCGGCGCGACGGCGGTCTATGCCGACCGTTCCGGCACGATCGCGGCGGGGGGCATCGCGCAAGTGCTGGCCGCCGCCAATTCCGCGCGCCGCGGATTGTTCGTGCAGAACGTGTCCGCCGCCGATCTGTGGATCAATCCGACCGGGATCGCGGTCGCGGACCAGCCGGCGATGCGGATCGCGGCGGGGCAATATTACGAGTTTCCCGCGCACGGCGTGCCGGCGGGGGCGATCTCGATCCTGGGTGCGGCCACGGGGCAGGGCTTCGCTGCCCGGGAGTGGTAGGCGATGGCATTCCTTGATCTGGGCGTCCGCCGCGGCGGCGGCGGCAGCAACGGGGCGTTGCCGCAACTGAGCGTGAGCGGACCGACGCTGATTTCCGAGGGACAAAGCGGCACGACCGTCGCCAGCTTCACGATCACGCTGACGCGCAACGGCTTCGCCGGGGCGGTCGGATTTGCGTGGAGCGTCGCGGGAAGCGGGACGACGCCGGTCGACGCGGGCGACTTCGCGGGCGGCGTGCTGCCTTCGGGTACGGGCATCTTCGCCGCGGGGGAAAGCGCGAAGACGGTCACCCTGTCGATCGCGGGCGACACCGGGGTGGAGCCCGACGAGGGGCTGCGCCTGTCGGTGCAGGCGACGCTGTCGCTCGACGTCGCGACGGCGACCGCGACGATCGCCAACGACGATGTGACCGCGGCGCCGACCGCCTTGCTGATGGGATCGCGCTACAACCAGCCGGGCTTCGGCGGTTATGCCGGATCGGACGGCGTCGACACCGACAGCAATTCGCGGATCGGCAGCTATAACGAAACGGGCACCACGGTGACGCGGTTGCGCGCCTATTACGCCAACTGGATGGCGACATCCACCAGCGAGCAGGATGGCTACAACCCCATCACGGTTCAGGCGGCGGTAGAATATCCCGCGGGCACGTTCACGCCGCTGACCTTCGGTGGGGCCGGTTCCATCACGATACCGCCGGGCGGCGCGGACAATCTGGCGGAGAGCGACGAGGTGGTGCCGGCGCAGCCGATCCCGGCGGGCGCGCTCTATTGGGTGCGCACCTGGGTCACGGTGGCGGCGGGGGGACGATGGCCGCAGGGCTATCTGATCCAGGCGTCGGGCAGTTCGTCCCTCGGGGAGGCGGCGGACTTCGCCACCGGGGTCGATCGCACGCGCGGCGGCACCATCACCAATGCGGCGACCTCCTCGTCCCGGCGCGGCTACGGTCCGGTGGCGGTCAAGGCGACCGGCTTCGCCGGGACGCCGGTCGCCAAGGCGTTCGCGGTGGTCGGCGACTCGCTCGTGATGGGGGCGACCGATGTCGCCGATGCGGCGGCGACCGGGCATGGCAACATGGGTTATTTCGCGAAGGCGGCGGCCGGGCGCTACCCGGTCGTGAACCTGGGGATCGCCGGCACCGCGGCCTTCGGCAACCTGCCCGCGGCGTTCACGCGGCGCGCGGCATTGCTGGCGCGGATCGGGGTGACCCATATCTTCGGCGACTGGGGCATCAACGACCTGTCCGCAGGTCGTAGCGCGGCGCAGGTGCAGGCGGACATCGCGACCATCGCGCAGGCGATGAAGACGGCGGTGCCAGGGGTGACCGTCACCTGGACGACCATCACGCCGCGCACGACCTCGACCGACGGCTTCCGCACCGCGGGCGCGCAGTCGGTCCACACCGGTAGCGGCTTCGCGGGTGGCGCCGCCTCGCCGCGCGCGGCGCTGAACGCGGCGTTGCGCGGCGGCAACGTCGCCGGGATCGACCGGCTGTTCGACGCCGCCGACGCGGTGGAGGTCAACGGCACGAACGTGCCGACCCGCGACGGCGGGCTGTGGATCAGCGGCAACGGCGGGGCGGGCGCCGCGTCCCAACACCTCACCACCAGCGGCGCGACGACCGACGTGGCGGCGAGCGACGGGCTGCATCCCAGTGTCGCGAACATCGCGGCGCCGGGCTTCGGCGGGCTCTATATCCTGCGCGACGCGGTGCGCACGGTCTTCGACGGCTGGTGACGGTCAGGCGGGCACGGCGGTGGCGCGCGCCCGCCGCTGCCCCGTCCGCCGCCCGGCCCGCCGCCGGCGTGCGGGGCGGCGCTGCGCGGCTGGGAGCCACGCGGCCAGCGTCACACCCCCGGTGCAGAGGATCGTGGGCACCAGCAGCGTGAGCGCGATGTCGCTCGCGCTGTCCGCCCATGCGATACGCCCGCCGAGCGTCACCGCGGCGAGTAGGTCGCCCGCTTCGTTGATGCATTCGATCGCAAGGACCGCGAACCAGGCGACAGCACGGGATCGCAGCACCGCCAGCAGCGCCACGAAGGCGAGCGCGCCGATCGACAGGTGCAGCAGGTCGCGCGACAGGCCAAGCGCCGCGACGAGCGCGTCCTTGTGCGCCACCCACCATCCGCCGAACGACGCGCCCATCGCGGCTCAGCCGAGCGCGAGCCGCACCGCGACGACGAGGCCGACCCACGCCAGGCTGGCGCTGCCGAGCAGCAGCGTGACCCGCGCCGCCGGCGAATAGCGCGGGCCGAACGCATCGTCGTCCAGCCCGCGATCCCAGCGGTGCGCGAGTTCGCGTTGCATCGCGCGCGCCGGAGACCCTGCGACCGGATGTAGCCCGCCTTCGAATGTTCCGACGGCATGCAGTCGGACGCCGCGGCGGCGACGCGAAGGAGCGTGGGAGGGGCGACGCTGGGTCAGGGCCATGGCAATTCCTTCGGCGACGATCGCTATTCTTTCTGCGCCTTCATCATTGACGCGATCTTTCGGGACAGGGTGGATGCCGCGTTAACGGTCGACCCGGCTTGTGGTCCGTGGCCGCCCGTCGCTACAAGGCGCGCAGGTAAAAGGGGACGGTTCGTGGCGCGTTGGATGATGTGGGGGTCGGCCGCGCTGGCGCTGACGGGAGCACCCGTGGCGGCGCAGTCGTACGATCCGTCGACGACAAACCTGCCCCCGGCGCAGGCCAACGCCGCGGTGAAGGAAAGCGAGGGGCCGCCGGAGAATATCGGCGTTGCCGACCGGGTGCGCCCCGAATTCTATCCGATCGGCGGGCGGCTGGGGTCGTTCTTTCTCTATCCGACGCTGATCACCAGCGTCGTCGCGACCGACAATGTCCGCGCGACGCAGGACGACCGCCGGGGCGACCTCTTCGCATTGGTGCAGGGGCGTGCACGGCTGCAATCGAATTTCTCCCGCCATGCGCTGGCGACCGAGATCTTTGTCGATCAGAGCGTCCATGCGCGCACGCCGAGCGAGGACGTGACGCAATATGGCACGCTGCTCACCGGGCGCTACGACATCTCGCGCGAGACGAAGGTGTCCGCGCGGCTCGAGGCCGATCACCAGGCAGAGGACCGTACCAGCTACAACAGCCCGTTCGGCGCGCGTGCCCCGCTGGAATACGACCGCCTGCGCGGCAATCTGACCGCGGAACAGTCGCTGGGGCGGCTGAACGTCGCGGTGGACGCGACGGCGGTGCGGCTGCGCTACGACGACCTCACGTTGCTGACCGGCGAATTTTCCAGCCAGCAGTTCCGCAACGTCGATGCGCTGAGCGCCGGACTGACGGTGGCGTACCAATTCCGCCCCGGCGTCAGCGCGCTGGTCCGCGGCACGGCGCGGCGCAACGCCTATCCGGACGACGGCCCCACCGCGACGCAGCCGCTGGCGCTGATCCGCGATTCGCGCGGCGCACGGCTGGAGGCGGGGTTCCGCTTCGAACTGACCAGCCTGCTCTATGGCGAGGTGCGCGCCGGCTTTCTGACGCAGAGCTATACCGACCCGCGGCTGTCTAGCACGTCGGGGCTGTCGTTCGGCGGCAATCTGCTGTGGAACGTGACGCCGCTGACCTCGATCCGCGTCACCGCCGACCGGCGGGTCGAGGAGGCGGGGCAGCTCAACGTCGCCGGCAACGAGGTGACCGAGCTGAGCGTCACGGTCGATCACGAACTGCTGCGCAACCTGATCCTGTCGGGGTATCTGCGCTACCTCGACCTGTCGCCGCTCGGGCCGGTGCCCGGCGGCAGCGAGCGCGCCGGGCGCGTGGGCGCGCGCTATCTCGTCAGCCGCCGACTGTCCCTGCGCGGCACGCTGAGTTACGGATCGCGCGATTTCGCAGCGGGCGGGTTGAACTATAATGAGAGCCGCGGGCTGCTGTCCGCGCAATTGTCGTTCTAGAATGCGGGCGACCGCGCCACGAAGAGCGCGGCGGTCGACGGGTTGGGGAGCAGGAGGCAGGGCATGTCACGTCGCATCCACACGAACAGGTCGCGCCTGACGGTGATGTTCGCGCTGGCCGGAGCGATCCTCTGGGTCGTCGCCGCGCTGTTGATCGCGCAGGCGTTCGCGGTGACCCCGGGGCGTGACGACTGGGTGCTGATGCACCAGGAGAAGATGAACGTCGCGCTGGGCGTCGGCCTGGCGGGGATCGGCTCGCTGTTCCTGTGCTTCGCGGGGCTGGTGCGCGTGGTACAGACGGGGCGCGGCCGGCTCTAGTCGCTCAGCCTGCGCCGCGCAGCCACTCGACGAAACCGGCATAGCAGGTCGCCGCGCCGTAATGGCGGCGCGCGGCGTCCAGTGCGGCCCCTGCCAGCGCGGTGCGCGCGGCGACGTCGCGGTTGAGCGACACGACATGCGCGGCGAAACGCGCCGCGTCGTCGGTGACGTGGACCGCCCCGTCGGTCTCGCGCTCGGCGCCCTCGACCGTGATCGGCGTCGCGACGATCGCCTTGCCGCGCGCCAGTGCCTCGATCAGCTTGATCTTCAGCCCCGAGCCGAAGGTCAGCGGCGAGATGACGACGCCGGCGCGGGTGTAGAGCGGGTCGAGATCGTCGACGAGGCCGAGCAGCCGCACCCCGTCCGGCGCGGTGTCGAACGCGCGCCCGACGGTTCCCGCGACGTCCAGCGTCGCGTTCGGGCAGGCGGCGCGCACCGCGGGCCAGACCGCGTCGAAGAACCATTGCAGCCCGACGACATTGGGAGCGGTGTTGCTGCCGACGAACAGCAGCCGATCCTCCTCGCCTGGCTGCGCGGCGGTGACCGGCGTCGCGGCCATCGGCGCGACGATCGCGCGCGTGTCGGGCACATGGTCGGCGACGAACGCGGCCTCGGCCGGCTGGATCGCGACCACCACGTCGGCGCGGCCCAGCATCGCGACCTCCTGCTCGCGGGTGACCAGCGCGACCGAATCCGCACCCCCGCCTTTGCGCGCATGGAACAGGTCGTGCATGATGATCGCGCTGGGCACGGACGGATCGGGCAGGCTCGCGATCCCCTCCGCGCAGAACATATAGTCCGAAATCGCGATGTCGGCCTTGCCGCGCGTCGCCTGCGCCAGCCAGCGGTGGTCCGCCGCGGTCCACGGGATCGCCACCGCGTACGGCAGCGGGCGATCCTGCGTCCAGCCCCCGGTCAGCCCCAGCCGCCGCGCGACCCCCGCCGCGACCGAGCGTGCGATCGCGACATAGACGCTGGGCGTGGGCGTGACGAAGCGGCGCCCGACGCGGATCAGCCCGCGGATCTGGTGCGTGGCGAACACGTCCATCTCCGGGCGCAGCGACAGCACCGGCCAGCGTCCCGCGACCGTTGCAGAGGGCTGGACCAGGTGCGGCACGAATCCCGCATCGCGCACCGCACGCGCCAGATCGAGCAGATAGGCCGAGCTGCCGTTCGTCGCCCCGACCAGTCGCTGCCGGCTGATGAAGACGACGTTGCGCGGCGTGGGACGCGTGCTGGCCATGGGCGAGGGACTTTCGAAACGGGGTCGGCGGGAAGCGCCCCTCGCCTATCACAGGGTGCCGGGGGCGGGAAACGAAACGTCCCCCGGGGCGGGGACGTCGCCCTATAGTCGCCGACGCCCCTTGCCGAAGCGTTACAACGCGACCGGCGTCGCCGCGACGATCTCGATCGGCTCGATCGCGGCGGCGACGCGGCGGACGGTCGCCACGAACTGCGCCGATCCGGGATGCGCGAAATGCGCGCGGAGGGCCGCCGCATCGGCCCAGCGTTCCAGGAAGACGATGCGGTGATCGTCGTCCGGATCGCGCAGCCAGGCGTGCGAGATGCAGCCCGGCTCCGTCCGCGATTGCGCGACGTGGCGCTCGGCCTCCGCGATGAGCGTGTCCAGTTCCTCCGGTCGCGCGATCACCGCGCCGGTGACGATCAGCATGCGATGGTCCTTTCCCTCACCACCACGTGGCATAGAGCGCGACGAGGATGGCGACGACGCCGAGCGCGGCGACGTTGAACCCGGTGGTGGTGGCGTAGCGGACGTCGGCGGTGACGACGCGGTTGGCCTCGCGCGGCTGCGGGCGCAGCAGCGAGACGATCG
>CAJYKB010000075.1 GCA_913774925.1 uncultured Sphingomonas sp.
GTCAACGCCTCGCTGCCCGACGAGCGCGTCATTCGCGGGCACCTGTGCGCGCTCGCCTTCCTGGTCGATGCCGTCGCGGCGACCGACCCGGCGATCCTTATCGTGGGGGAGGCGGTCGCCAGCGCCATGCCGGGCGACGGCGATCACATGGGCGTCGTCCGCCCGCTCGCCCTTGCGGCCCAATGATGGCGGATGCGCCGCCGCATGGGGCGGCGGCGCGCTCGCGGATCACATGTTCGGGTAGTTCGGGCCGCCGCCACCCTCCGGCACGACCCAGTTGATGTTCTGCGTCGGGTCCTTGATGTCGCAGGTCTTGCAGTGGACGCAATTTTGCGCGTTGATGACGAACTTCGGGTCGCCCGTCTCCTCGCCGACGATCTCGTAGACCCCGGCGGGGCAATAGCGCTGCGCCGGCTCGTCGAACATCGGCAGGTCGTATTCGACCGGGATCGACGGATCCTTCAGCGTCAGGTGGACCGGCTGATCCTCCTCGTGATTGGTGTTCGACAGGAACACCGACGACAGCCGGTCGAAGGTCAGCACGCCATCGGGCTTGGGATAGTCGATCTTCGACACCAGATCCTTGCGCCACAGGCTTTCGTGATCGGGGTGATGCTTGAGCGTGAAGGGCATCTTCAGCCCCAGATACTCCGCCCACATGGTGATGCCCGCCAGTCCGGAGCCCAGGAAGTCGCCGAACTTCTTGACCAGCGGCACGACGTTGCGGACGATCGACAGCTCCTTCTTCACCCAGGAGGCGTCGAACGCCTCGGGGTAGGCGGCCAGCTCGTCATGCTGGCGCTGCGACACGATCGCGTCGACCGCCGCCTCCGCCGCGAGCATCCCGCTCTTCATCGCGGTGTGCGTGCCCTTGATGCGGGGAACGTTCAGGAAGCCCGCGCTGTCGCCGATCAGCGCGCCGCCGGGGAAGACCAGCTTCGGGATCGACTGCAACCCGCCGTCGCTGATCGCGCGCGCGCCGTAGCTGACGCGCTTGCCGCCCTTCAGCAGCGCCGCGACCTGCGGATGCGTCTTCCACTTCTGCATCTCCTGGAAGGGGGAGGTGTAGGGGTTGGAATAGTTGAGCCAGGTGACGAAGCCGATCGACACCTGTCCGTTGGCCTGGTGATAGATCCAGCCGCCGCCGTTGGCGCCATGCTCGCTCAGCGGCCAGCCCTGGGTGTGGATGACGGTGCCCTGCTCGTGCAGTTCGGGGTCGATGTCCCACAGCTCCTTCACGCCCAGGCCGTAGACCTGCGGATCGCTGTCGGCGTCGAGCGCGAACTGGCGGATGATCTGCTTCGACAGGTGTCCGCGGCACCCCTCGGAGAAGAAGGTATATTTGGCGTGCAGCTCGAGGCCCGGCTGATAGTCGGGCTTGCGCTCGCCGTCGCGCGCCACGCCCATGTCGCCGGTCGCGACGCCCTTCACGCTGCCGTCCTCGTTGTAGAGGATCTCGGCCGCGGCGAAGCCGGGGAAGATCTCGACGCCCAGCTCCTCCGCCTTGCCCGCCAGCCAGCGACACAGGTTACCCAGGGAGCCCGTGTAGGTGCCCTTGTTATGGAGGAACGGTGGCGTCCACAGGTGCGGCAGGTCGAACTTGCCGCCCTTCGTCAGCACCCAGTGGAGGTTCTTCGTCACCGGCACCTCGGCCAGCGGGCAGCCGTCGTCGCGCCACGACGGCAGCAGCTCGTCGAGCGACTGCGGGTCGATCGTCGCGCCCGACAGGATATGCGCCCCGACCTCGGACCCCTTTTCCAGCACGCAGACGGAGACGTCGGCCTCGCGCTCGGCGGCCATCTGTTTGATGCGGATCGCCGCCGACAGGCCGGCCGGGCCGGCGCCGACGATCACCACGTCATAGGGCATGGATTCGCGATCGCTCACTTCGTCTTCTCCTCTCGAACGCGGACGGCGACCGCTGGCGGGGCGCTCGTCGCGTCGGTGCAACGTCTGGTCCGTGCCGCGGTGCCAGCAAGTTGACCCTCGCGTCAACCTCGCATCCTATACGCGCGATGGGGGCTGACCAAAATCTCGACTGGACCGCGGCGGCGGCGAGCGCGCTCGACTGGTGGCAGGATGCCGGGGTCGACGTGCTGGTGGAGGACGAGCGCTTCGACTGGCTCGCCGCGCCCGTCGCCCGTGCGATGCCGCAGGAGGCGGCGCCGGCGTCCGTCACAGCGCCTGCCGCCGCCATGCCGGACACATGGGACGCCTTCGTGGCATGGCGCGCTGGCGACGCCGCGCCCGAGGCGAAATGGGGCGGAGCGGCGATCGCGGCAAGCGGCGCGGCGGGCGCGGACCTGCTGTTCTTCGTCGATTGCCCGGAGCGCGGCGACCGCGAGGCGTTGATGGAGGGGGAGGTCGGGCGGCTGTTCGACCGCATGCTCGCCGCGATCGGCCGGTCGCGCGCGGATGTCGCGATCGCGTCGGTCTGCACCCGCCGCCCGACCACCGGCCGTGTCCCGCGCGAGATCGAGCAGCAACTGGCCGAGATCGCGCGCCACCACGTCGCGCTGGCCCGGCCGAAGCGCGTGCTGGCGATGGGCGATGCGGCGACCCGTGCGCTTCTGGCGACGAACGTCGCGGAGGCGCGTGGCCGTTTACATGCACTTAACCATAAAAACGCGACAATTGCCGAGGTCGTGGCGACCCACCATCCGCGCTTCCTGCTGGATCGGCCCGCCGCCAAGGCCGAAGCATGGAGAGATCTGTTGATGCTGACGGGGACCGAGCGCGCGTGACGAAGGGGTGGGGAATCGCGGCGGCGCTGCTGGCCATGACGGCCGCGCCCGCACTGGCCGAGCCGATGGCGCCCCCCGCGCCGCCCCCTGCCAGTTCTGGCGCCAGCCCCGGCGTCCCCGCGCAGCTCTCGCCGGAACAGCGCGCCGGCTATCGCACCGTCTTCGCCGCGCTGCGTGACGGGCGCTGGTCCGATGCGCAGATCGCGCTCGACACGATGGCGCCCGGCCCGCTCCACGCTTACGCCCGCGCCGAACTCTACACCGCCAAGGGCAGCCCGAAGGTCGAGGCCGATCCGGTGCTGAAGCTGCTGGCGGAGGCGCCCGAACTGCCGCAGGCGGAGGCGCTGGTGCGCGTCGCCAAGGCGCGCGGCGTGGTCGAGGTGCCGGTGCTCCCCGCGCAGCAGCGGCTGATCTGGAACGACGGCGCGCCGGTGCGCGCGCGCGCCAAAGCGATCAAGAGCGACCTGATCGCCGCCGATCTGGCGACGAAGATGCAGCCGCTGGTGAAGGCCGACATGGGCGCGGAGGCACAGGCGCTGCTGGAGGCGACGCCCGGGCTGACCCCGGAGGCGCAGACCGAGTGGCAGGCGCGGATCGCCTGGATCTACTTCCTTCAGGGCTATGACGCGCAGGCGCGCCAACTGGCCGACCGCGCTGCGGCCGGCGTGGGCGACTGGACGGTGCAGGCGCGGTGGACCGCGGCGCTGTCGGCATGGCGGCAGAAGGATTGCGCCGCCGTCCAGCCCGGGTTCGAGAATGTCGCTGCGCGCGCGACCGACACCGACCTGCGCGCCACCGCGCTCTACTGGGCAGCGCGGGCGGACATGATGTGCGGCCGCCCCGACCGGGTCGAGGCACGGCTGAAGAACGCCGCGCAATACAAGGAGACCTTCTACGGTCTGCTCGCGCGGCAGGCATTGGGGCTGCCGATCGACAGACTGCGCCCGCAGCGCGTGACCAGCGACTGGGCCCGGCTGGAGCGTCGTCCGAACGTCCGCGTCGCCGCCGCGCTGGCGGAAATTGGCGAGAACGACGCCGCCGATAGCGTGCTGCGCCAGCAGGCGCGGATCGGCGATCCGTCCGATTACGCCAGCCTGATCCGCTTCACCGAGACGCTGGACCTGCCCGCGACCGTCGTTTGGATGGCGCACAACATGCCGCAGGGGGTCAGCGCGACCCCCGATACGCGCTATCCGATGCCCAACTGGACGCCTGACACCGGGTGGCGGATCGACCGCGCGCTCGTCTACGCGCACACGCTCCAGGAATCGGGCTTCCGCTCGAAGGTGCGCAGCCCCGCGGGCGCGTACGGCCTGATGCAGATCATGCCCGCCGCGGCGACCGACTACATGCGCGAGCGCGGGCTGACCGTCGATCAGGCGGCGCTGACCCGCCCCTCGACCAACATCGACATCGGTCAGCGCCATATCGAGAAGCTGCGCGACATGGGGCTGACCGGCGGGCTGCTGCCGAAGGTCATCGCCGCCTATAACGCCGGGCCGAAGCCGGTCGGCGAGTGGAACGGCATCGTCCGCGACGGCGGCGACCCGCTCCTCTATATCGAGAGCATCCCTTATTGGGAGACGCGCGGCTATGTCGTGACCGTGCTGCGCAATTACTGGATGTACGAGGCGCAGGGCGGCAAGGCGCAGAGCCCCAGCCGCGTCGCGCTGGCGCAGGGGATGTGGCCGCGCTTCCCCGGGCTGCCGGGCGCCACCGCGGTGCGGATGACCGGCCAGTCGACGAACACCGCGCTCGCGTCCAACGCGACCGTCCCGGTGCGCGCCACCGCGGACTGATCGCCTTACCGCGCGCGCCGCGCCCTTGTCGCATCCGGGGCGGTGCCGCATAGGTCGGACGATGAAGCGATCCGTACCGTTGTTCGCCACCGCGCGGGCCCTCGCGGCGGTCCCGCTGATCGCCGCACCCGCCGTGGCGGCCGGCAGCGTCGATACGACCGCCGCCTACGCCCGCGCGCGGATCGCGGAGGCGGCGGGCGATCTGTCCACTTCCACCCGCGCCTATACGGTCGCGCTGGACGCCGCGCCTGACGACGTCGCGCTTGCGCTGCGTGCTTACCGTGAGGGGGTGCGCGGCGGCGACATGGCGCTGGCGGACCGCGCCGCCGCGATCCTGACCGCGCGCGGCGTCGCGCCGAAGGATGCCGCGCTGCTGTCGGTCGCGAAGGCGGCGCAGGCGAACGATCTGCCCGCGGCGCGCACTGCGGTCGCGGCACTGAACAGCGGGCCGATGCGCATCTTCGCGCCATCGCTGACCGCCTGGATCGCGGTGCAGGCGGGGCAGGGGGATGCGCTGGCACCGCTGGACGCTCCCGGCACCGACGTGGTCGCGCGGCGACTGGCGCGCGAGACGCGGGCGCTGGTCCTCCTCGCCACCGGGTCGACCGCACCGGGGCTGGCAGCGTTGAAAGCTGTGCTGGGCAACGATCAGGCCGCACAGGACAACCGCCTCGCCGCGGCCCAGCTGCTCGTGGGGCGTGGCGAGCGCGCCGCGGCGGCGGCGCTGCTGACGGGCGATGCGCCAGCGATCGTCGCGCTCCGCACCCGGCCGGAGGGGCGCGCCGCGTCGCTGTCGTTCGGCGCCTCACACCTGTTCGCGCGCGTCGCCTCCGACCTGGCGTTGGGCGCGCCGGGGCCGATGTCGTTCACGCTCACCCGCGCCGCGCTGCGCGCTGATCCGCGCAACGACCGCGCCCGGCTGTTGCTGGCGGGCGCGTTGGCGAAGGACGATGCGCTCGACGCCGCTCTGGCCACGCTGGCGGACATCCCAGCAGACAGCATCCACGCGCGCGCCGCGGCGGCCGGGCGGGCGCAGCTGCTGGCGGAGGCGGATCGTCCCGCCGATGCGCTGGCCGCTGCACGCGCCGCCGCCGCCGCCCCGGATGCGACATCCTCGGACGTCCGGCGGCTGGCCGACCTGTATCTGAGCGAGGGCGACGGTGCCGCCGCGGTGCCGCTCTACCGCAGCCTGATCGACCGTGCGGGCGACGCCGCCGACGGGACCGACTGGCTGCAACTCGGTGCGGCGCTGGACCGCGCCGGGCGCTGGCCGGAGGCGCGCGCTGCGCTGGACCGCGCCCTTGCCATGTCCCCCGACGATCCGCTGGTTCTCAACTATCTCGGCTATTCGCTGGTCGACCACGGCGAGCGGCTGACGGAGGCGCAGGCGATGCTGGAGCGCGCCGCCGCCCGGCGCCCCGACGATCCCGCGATCGTCGACTCGCTCGGCTGGGCGCTCTTCCGCCGCGGCCAGCCCGCGCGCGCGCTCCCGTTGATCGAGCGCGCCGCCGCCGCGAGTCCCGGCGATCCGGAGATCGGCGAGCATCTCGGCGACGTCTACTGGCAGGCGGGCCGCCGCTACGAGGCGCGCTACGCCTGGACCGCCGCGCGCGTCGCCGCGGAGGGCGAGGTGTCGGCGCGGCTCGATCGCAAGATCGCGGACGGCCTGTGACGATGCTGATCGAGGCCGCCCCCGCCAAACTGAATCTGGCGCTCCATGTGCGCCGCCGCCGCGACGACGGCTATCACGAGCTGGAGACGCTGTTCGTCTTCGCGCGGGACGGCGACGTGGTGACGGTGGCGCGCGCCGATCGCGCCTCGTTCGCGATCACCGGACCCTTCGGCGCCGGGCTCGCGGCGGAGGGCGACAATCTCGTCCTGCGCGCGCGCGACGGGTTTCTCGCGACCTTCGCGATCGATGCCGCTCATGCGATCACGCTCGACAAGCGGCTGCCCGTCGCATCGGGAATCGGCGGCGGCTCGGCGGACGCGGCGGCGACGCTGCGCGCGCTGGCGCGGCTGCACGACGTGGCGAGCGACGATCCCCGGCTGGTCGCGCTGGCGGCGTCGCTGGGCGCTGACGTGCCCGCCTGCCTGCTCGGGCGTGCCGCCTTCGGCAGCGGGCGCGGCGACGCGCTGGAACCGCTCGCGGGACTGGGCAATATGCCCGCGCTGCTCGTCAATCCGCTGGTGGGCGTGTCCACCGCGGCGGTGTTCGCGCGCTGGGACGGGGTCGACCGCGGCGGGATCGGTGGGGGCGACACGCTGGCGCGCGGACGCGCGGGGCGCAACGACCTGCAACCCGCGGCTGAGGCGATCGCGCCGGAGGTGTGCGGGCTGACCGCCTTGCTCGCCGCGCAGCCGGGGGTGGTGCTGGCGCGCATGTCCGGGTCGGGCGCGACCTGCTTCGCCTTGTTCGACGATGTCGCCGCGCGCGATGCCGCGGATCGCGCGGTTGCGGCGGCGCATCCCGGCTGGTGGCGGCTCGCCACGACGATCGCATGATCGCGTTGTCGCTCGACGACGGCGTCGCGATCGTCACGCTCGACCGCGCCGCCGCGCGCAACGCGCTCCCCACCGCCGCCTGGCAGATGCTGGCGCAGGTGGTCGCGGGCGTCCCGGACACCGCTCGGGCTGTCGTCATCGCCTCGCGCGTGCCGGGCATCTTCAGCGCGGGCGCGGATCTCGCCGATCTCGCGCGGCTGATCGACGACGTTCCTGCGCGCGCCGCCTTCCGCCGCGCGATGGCGGATGCGATGGAGGCGGTCCGCGCGCGTCCGATGCCGGTGGTGGCCTGGGTCGACGGCGGCTGTTTCGGGGCCGGCGTGGCGTTGGCGCTGGCGTGCGACCTGATCGTCGCCTCGCCCGCGGCGCGCTTCGCGATCCCCCCGGCGCGGCTCGGGATCGGCTATCCCGCCCCCGACGTCGCCCGGCTGGCCGCGCGCGTGGGGGAGGGGCAGGCCGCGCGCCTGCTCTTCACCGCCGCGCCCGTCGATGCGGTGGAGGCACTGCGCATCGGCCTCGCCGATTTGATCGCCGATGGCGCCGATACCGCGCGCATGATCGCGCAGAACGATGCGCGGGCGCTGCATCTGCTCAAACGAACACTGCGCGACGCGTCCGCACCCGGGCTCGACTCCGCGTTCGAGGCGTCGTTTTCGTCCCCCGCCTTCACCGCCGGCGTCGCGCGCTATCGCCGAACCCCTTGATTCGCGCATGATGTTGCCCACTTGTTCTATCGGAACAAATGGAATACACTCACCCCACGCGTTGATTGGTCCGCGCGGGTGCTCTAGCGAAAGGTTTCACGGCAATGGCCGCCAAACTTCAGGTGATCGATACCGGCATGGCAACCGCGAATACAGACCGTCAGAAGGCGCTCGACGCCGCGCTGGCACAGATCGACCGCGCCTTCGGCAAGGGTTCGGCGATGAAATTGGGGCAGAAAGAGGCGATGCAGGTGGAGGCGATCTCCACCGGATCGCTCGGCCTCGACATCGCGCTCGGCGTCGGCGGGCTGCCGCGCGGCCGCGTGATCGAGGTCTATGGCCCTGAATCCTCGGGCAAGACCACGCTGGCGCTGCACGTCATCGCGGAGGCGCAAAAGAACGGCGGCACCGCGGCGTTCGTCGACGCCGAGCACGCGCTCGATCCGGTCTATGCGCGTAAGCTGGGCGTCAACATCGACGAATTGATCGTGTCGCAGCCCGACACCGGCGAACAGGCGCTGGAGATCACCGATACGCTGGTCCGCTCCAACGCGATCGACGTTCTGGTGGTCGATTCGGTCGCCGCACTGGTCCCGCGCGCCGAGATCGAGGGCGAGATGGGCGACAGCCATGTCGGCCTTCAGGCGCGTCTCATGTCGCAGAGCTTGCGCAAGCTGACCGGTTCGATAAGCCGTTCGCGCTGCATGGTGATCTTCATCAACCAACTGCGCATGAAGATCGGCGTGATGTACGGCAACCCGGAGACGACGACGGGCGGCAATGCGCTGAAGTTCTACGCCTCGGTGCGTCTCGACATCCGTCGCACCGGCGCGATCAAGGATCGCGACGAGGTGACCGGCAACGCCACCCGCGTGAAGGTGGTGAAGAATAAGGTCGCGCCGCCGTTCAAGCAGGTCGAATTCGACATCATGTACGGCGAGGGCATCTCGAAGATCGGCGAGATCCTCGATTTGGGCGTGAAGGCCGGTCTGGTCGAGAAATCGGGTGCCTGGTTCTCCTACGATTCGGTGCGGATCGGTCAGGGGCGCGAGAATGCCAAGAATTTCCTGCGCGAGAATCCGGAGATGGCGGAGCGGCTGGAGAAGGCGATCCGCGCCCGCACCGCGCAGGTGGCCGACGAGATGATGGCCGGCCCGAGCGAGGAAGACGACCTCTGACGCCATTCCGCCTGCCGCGGAATGGATGACGAGCGGCCCGCCGGAAACGGCGGGTCGTATCGTTTGCAGCGCCCGCCGTCACGGCGGCTGTCCTTGGCAAAAGCCCGTGGTCGCGCATTCGGTCAGCTATGGCCGCCCCCACCCTTGGCCGCCTTCGGCGTCTTTCCCTCTGCCGCCGGGAGAGGGAGGGAGCGGCGCAGCCGCGGAAGGGTGAGGGCAAACGAAGGTGATCGCTCTCGGCTCTGGCGACCGTTCGTAGCGATTGTCCTGCGGAACCGGGGCAATCGCACTGGCGCGTGACGCATCTATCGGACATTCCTGACCGTGACGGGATGAGGAGGCCGGCGATGACGGGCGCAGCGGACTGGAGTGGCAGGGTGGGGCGTGTGTGGGCCGACGAATGGCGGCGCACCGAGCGGGCCTTTGTGGGGATCGCGGCCGTTCTGGATGCCGCCATCGCGACGGTAGCGCCCGGATCCGGACGCGCGCTCGACATCGGTTGCGGCGTGGGGAGCACGACGCTGGCGCTGGCGGACGCACGGCCCGGGATGGACGTGACGGGAGCCGATCTCGCCGCCCCGCTGATCGCGGTGGCGAACGCGCGGGCGGCCGAGGTTGCGCCGGACATCCGGCCCGCGTTCGGCGTCGGCGATGCGATCGTCACCGCGACCGCGCTGGCGCCGGTCGACCTGATGGTGTCGCGCCACGGCGTGATGTTCTTCGACGATCCGGTGGCGGGCTTCGCGGCGCTGCGACGTGCGGCCGCCCCCGGCGCGCCGCTGGTCTTCTCCTGCTTTCGCGCGCGTGTCGAAAACGACTGGTCGCACGCGGTGGACCGGGTGCTGGGCGTCCAGCCCGCGGTCGCCGGCTATGCTCCCGGTCCCTATGCGCTTGCCGACCGGACCGCGACCGCGGCCATCCTGCGCGAGGCGGGATGGTCGGACGTGACCGCCACGCCGCACGACGTCCCCTATATCGTCGGTGCAGGCGATGACGCCGTCGCCGACGCGCTCGCCTTCTATCGTCGCATCGGTTCCGCCGCAGCGATCCTGTCCGCCGCCACGCCGGAGCACCGCGGGACGCTGGAGGCGAGGCTGGCCGAGATGCTGGCGACGCGGATACACGGCGACGCGGTGACGTTCACTGCTGCGATCTGGATCTGGACCGCACGCGCAGGGGAAGCCGCATGACCATCACCGTCCATCACCTCGAAAACTCACGCTCGCAGCGCGTGCTGTGGATGCTGGAGGAGCTGGAGCTGCCGTATCGCGTCACGCGGTACGAACGCGACCCAAAGACGATGCTAGCCCCGCCCGAGCTGCGCCGCGTCCATCCGCTGGGCAAATCGCCGGTGATCGAGGATGACGAGGAGCAGGGTGCGTCCGGCGCGCGCGTGATCGCCGAAACCGGCGCGATCGCCGAATATCTGGTCGACAAGGCGGATGGCCGGCTGGGCGCGCCGCCGCGGCGGGACGAGGCGCTCGCCTACCGCTTCTGGCTGCATTACGCGGAAGGGTCGCTGATGCCGCCGCTGCTGCTGAAGCTGGTGCTGGGCCGCATCCCGCTGATGGGCCGCGCCGCGACGAAGCGGATCCAGCCGATGATCGACCGCCACCTCGATTTCGTCGAACAGTCGCTGGCGGCCAGGCCGTGGTTCGCGGGCGATGCGTTCACCGCCGCGGACGTCATGATGAGCTTCCCGCTGGAGGCGGCGCGCAGCCGCGCCGGGCTGGACGCGTCGCGCCCACATACGATCGGCTGGCTGGAGCGCATCCACGCCCGCCCCGCCTATCAGCGCGCGCTGGAGAAGGGCGGCCCCTATGCCTATGCCTGACCGACGGTAACGAAACGACACGGATTGTGGCGCGCGGCGACTCCGCCTAAGTCGCAGCGCATGACCATCTCGACCAACGACATCCGGCGCTCGTTCCTCGACTATTTCGGCAATGCCGGGCACCGCATCGTGCCCAGCGCGCCGCTGGTGCCGCAGAACGATCCGACGCTGATGTTCGTCAATGCGGGCATGGTGCCGTTCAAGAACGTGTTCACCGGGCTCGAGACGCGTCCTTATTCCACCGCGACCTCGTCGCAGAAGTGCGTCCGCGCGGGCGGCAAGCACAACGACCTCGACAATGTCGGCTACACCGCGCGGCATCATACCTTCTTCGAGATGCTGGGGAATTTCAGCTTCGGCGACTATTTCAAGGAGCAGGCGATCACGCACGCGTGGACGCTGCTGACCAAGGAATGGGGGCTGTCGCCCGACAAGCTGACCGCCACCGTCTTCCACACCGACGACCAGGCGTTCGAACTGTGGAGGAAGATCGCGGGTCTGCCGGAGCATCGCATCATCCGCATCCCGACCAAGGACAATTTCTGGGCGATGGGCGCGGACGGGCCGTGCGGGCCGTGCTCGGAAATTTTCTACGACCATGGCGATCACATTCCCGGCGGTCCTCCGGGCAGCCCGGACGAGGACGGCGACCGCTTCGTCGAGATTTGGAACCTCGTCTTCATGCAGCATGTGCAGGAGGCCGACGCGATCATCGGCGATCTGCCGCGCCCGTCGATCGACACCGGCATGGGGCTGGAGCGGATCGCGGCGGTGCTCCAGGGCGTCCACGACAATTACGACACCGACACGTTCAAGGCGCTGATCGCGGCATCGGGCGCGCTGACGCAGACCGCGACCGATGGCGCCAACCAGGCGAGCCACCGCGTGATCGCGGACCATCTGCGCTGCGCCGGCTTCCTCGTGGCGGATGGCGTGCTGCCCGCCAATGAAGGCCGCGGCTATGTCCTGCGCCGGATCATGCGCCGCGCGATGCGCCACGCGCATATCCTGGGCGCTAAAGAGCCGCTGATGCACCGGCTGGTGCCTGCGCTGGTGACGGAGATGGGCGCGGCCTATCCCGAACTGCTCCGCGCTCAGCCGTTGATCGAGGCGACCCTGCAGCAGGAGGAAACGCGCTTCCGCCAGACGCTCGACAAGGGGCTGCGGCTGCTCGACGACGCGACGGCGGGGATGACGTCGGGTGACGTGCTGAAGGGCGAAACCGCGTTCAAACTCTACGACACCTACGGCTTCCCCTATGACCTGACCGAGGATGCGCTGCGCGTGCAGGGCTTCCGCGTCGATCGCGCCGGGTTCGACGCCGCGATGGCGGAGCAGAAGCGCGCGGCGCGCGCCGCATGGAAGGGCTCGGGCGCGAAGGCGTCGGACGAATTGTGGTTCGATCTCGCCGAGGAAGTCGGGGCGACCGAGTTCACCGGCTATGCCAGCGACACCGGGCAGGGCGTCGTACTGGCGCTGGTCCGGGACGGCGCCCGGGTGGCATCGGCGACCGCGGGCGAGCACGTCGACGTGATCGTCAACCAGACTCCCTTCTACGGCGAGAGCGGCGGACAGGTCGGCGACGCGGGCGCCATCGCGAGCGACGGCGGGCTGGCGGCGGAGGTGAGCGATACGTCCAAGCAGCTCGGCAAATTGTGGGTGCACCACGCGCGGGTGAGCGCGGGGGAGATCAAGGTCGGCGACACGGTGACGCTGGCGATCGACGTCGTACGTCGCGCCGCGATCCGCGCCAATCACTCCGCCACGCACCTGTTGCATGAGGCGCTGCGCCAGCGGCTGGGCAGCCATGTCGCGCAGAAGGGGTCGCTGGTCGCGCCGGAGCGGCTGCGCTTCGACGTGTCGCACCCGAATGCGATGTCGGCGGAGGAACTGAGCGTCGCGGAGGCGGCGGTCAATGCGCAGATTCGTGGCAACGGTGCGGTCGAGACGCGGCTGATGACCCCCGACGATGCGATCCAGATGGGCGCGATGGCGCTGTTCGGCGAGAAATACGGCGACGAAGTCCGCGTCGTGTCGATGGGAACAGAAGACGACGGCAAGACCTATTCGATCGAATTGTGCGGCGGGACGCATGTGAAGGCGCTGGGTGACATCGGCGTGTTCAAGATCGTCGGCGAGAGCGCGGTGTCGAGCGGTGTACGCCGTGTCGAGGCGCTGACCGGCGAGGCGGCGCGCGCCTATCTGAATGCGCGTGACGAGAAGCTGCGCGAGGCCGCGGCGACGCTGAAGACCTCGCCGGACGACGTGCCGGCACGCGTCGCCGCGCTGGTCGAGGAGCGCCGGCGGCTGGAGCGCGAACTGGCGGAGGCGAAGAAGGCGCTGGCGCTGGGCGGCGGCGCGGGCGGAGCGGCCGCACCGGGGCCGGAAACGGTCGCGGGCGTCGCGTTCTCGGCGCAGGTGCTTGATGGTTTCGATGCGAAGGGGCTGCGCGGCGCGGTCGACGAGACGAAGGCGCGGATCGGTTCGGGTGTCGCGATGCTGGTCGCGGTCAACGAGGGCCGCGCGTCGGTGGCGGTCGGCGTGACCGACGATCTGAGCGCGCGGTTCAATGCGGTCGACTTGCTCAAGCGTGCGGTCGCGGCGCTGGGCGGGCAGGGCGGCGGCGGTCGGCCGGACATGGCGCAGGGGGGTGGTCCGGACGGGACCAAGGCCCAGGCAGCGGTGGATGCGGTGCGCGCGGGTCTGGAAGACGTCGCTGGCGGCTGGCGGATGACGGATCCTGGGTCCGGGGGCAACGGCTGACGGGCGTCGGCCGGCCTCGTCCTCTTGATCGGGCCACGCCGATTACCCGATAGGTTGTCGGTGGTATGGTTTCAGGCCGAAGCCCCGTCGACCCGGCTGACATTCTTGCACGTGCGAGAGCACGTTGGGCGTCGGGATCACCGCTGCCCATGAAAAGGGGCGGACCGTCCGGCCCGCCCCTCCCGTTCACTTCTTCTTCTTGACCGGCGTCGCGGTGTCGGTCGCGGCGGTGGCGGTAGCTGCCGCCGACGTCGTGGCCGAGGCGGTCGGCGCGCTGGCCGCGGCGCCGCCCATCGCCGCCTTCAGCTGGTCCGCGGTCATGCCCAGCGTCACGCCCTGCGGTCCGGGGCCGAATCCAGCCACCGGCAGCTTCGCGTCGCCGGAGGCGGTCGTCACCGTCACGAAACTGGCGTCGGCCGACTTGATGGTGCCGAGCTGCGCGCCGCCGGTGCCATAGACGGCCGCGCCGGGAACCAGCTTCGCCTTGAACTCGGCGCTTGCCTGCGCCTGCTGCTGGCCGGCGGCCGCTTCGAGCTGCGCCTTGGTCATGGCCAGGACAGGACCCTTCTCGCCCTTGCCGAGCGAGGAGAGCGGAATGGCGGCCTTGACGGTCCCGGTATTCACGACGGCGTTGGTGCCGTCGGTCGTGTCGACGGTGCCGACGACGCCGCCGGACGTGTCATAGACGGTTGCGCCCGCAGCGACTCCTGCGGTCGCCTGTGCGGCAGGCGCGGCGGTCTGCGCCGATGCGAGCGCCGGCAGCGCAATGGTGGAGGCGAGGGCGAAAACGGCAAAGCTCTTCACAGAGGATCTCCTTTTGTCGTTCGTTGATCTGATTGACAAGCCAACGGATCAGTAACGATCACGGTTCCCCGATAGTGGCAGCGTCAGCCTGCACGCTGCATGAACCGGCTGTTCATCAGCTTGACGTTCCCTTATCGTTCTTCGCTTGTTAAGGGGCGATATGGCAAAGATTCAGAAACGTTTCGTGTGTCAGTCCTGCGGCTCGGTCAGCCACCGCTGGCAGGGGCAATGCGCGGACTGTTCGGAATGGAACACGCTGGTCGAGGAGGCGAGCGCGGCAGCGACGCCGTTTCAGGCACGGCACAATCTCCAGGGTGGCGGGCGTGCGATCGCGATGATCGGGCTGGATGCCGAGGTCGAGCTTCCGCCGCGTACCGCCTTCGGCATCGCCGAGCTGGACCGCGCACTGGGCGGCGGGCTGGTGAGCGGATCGGCGACGCTGATCGGCGGCGATCCGGGGATCGGCAAGTCGACCCTGCTGCTGCAGGCCGCCGCGTCGCTCGCGCGGCAGGGGCATGACGTCGCCTATGTCTCCGGCGAGGAGGCGGCGGATCAGGTGCGGTTGCGCGCACGCCGGCTGGGGCTGGGGGACGCGCCGGTCCGGCTCGCCTCGGCGACGTCCACGCGCGACATCCTGACGACGATGAGCATGGGCACCCCGCCGCGTCTGCTGGTGATCGATTCGATCCAGACGATGCATTCCGACCTGATCGAGGGTGCACCGGGCACCGTCAGCCAGGTGCGCGCCAGCGCGCAGGAGCTGATCCGCTTCGCCAAGGAACGCGGCACCGCGGTGGTGCTGGTGGGGCACGTCACCAAGGACGGCTCGATCGCCGGACCGCGCGTGCTGGAGCATATGGTCGACACGGTGCTCAGCTTCGAGGGCGAACGCAGCCATCAGTACCGCATTCTGCGCGCGATCAAGAACCGCTTCGGCGGCACCGACGAGATCGGCGTGTTCTCGATGGTGGCGGAGGGGCTGGTCGAGGTGACGAACCCGTCCGCGCTGTTCCTGACGCAGCGTGACGAGGGTGTGACGGGCGCCACCGTCTTCCCCGCGCTGGAGGGGACGCGGCCGGTGCTGGTCGAGATCCAGGCGCTGGTGGTGCGCGTCGCGAGCGGGGCGACGCCGCGGCGGTCGGTGGTCGGTTGGGATTCGGCACGGCTGGCGATGATCCTGGCGGTGCTGGAGGCGCGCTGCGGGCTGAGTTTTTCCACCTGCGAGGTCTATCTGAACGTCGCGGGGGGGTATCGCGTGCAGGATCCGGCGGCGGATCTGGCGGTGGCGGCGGCGCTGGTGTCCGCACTCAGCGAGCGGCCGGTGCCCGCGGATTCGGTCGCCTTCGGCGAGATCGCGCTATCGGGGGAGTTGCGGCCCGTGGCGCATGCGCCGTTGCGGCTCAAGGAAGCGGCGAAGCTGGGGTTCGAGCGCGTGCTGCTGCCCGCCGCGGCGAAGGCGGAGGCGGACGAGATGCGCGTGTCGGCGTTCCGCACGCTGGGGCAGTTCGTCGATCACATGCTGGGCCGCGGGTGACATGGAGAGTTTGACATGAGTGTTTCCGTTGCCCGTGTGCCGACCGGCTCGGCCAGCCGCTACCTCCAGCAGCTTGCCAAGCACTGGAGCCACAAGATGACCGTCACCTTCTCGGAGGAGGAGGGGCGCATCGCGTTTCCGAACGGATCGGTGCTGGAGATGCGCGCCGATACCGCGACGCTCGACGTGATCCTGACCGTGCCGGAGGGCAGGACACGGCGCGGATGCGCGAGGTGGTGGCGAGCCACCTCGACCGCTTCGCCTTTCGCGAGGCGCCGCTGACGTTCGACTGGCGGGAGGGGTAGGGGCTCTCCGTCACCCTGTGCCCGGTGAAACGTCCCTGTTCCCCGGCGAAGGCCGGGGTCCAGGCAGGTAACGTCGCAGCATCATGCGAACCGGACCTAACTGGCCCCCGGCCTTCCCGGACCCTTCAAAAGGGAGGCGAACAGCGCCGCGTACCTGCCGTGCTCCTGCGCACGCAGGAGCCTAGGTTTGCCGGTCCCATGAGGCGTTGTCCTGCTTGATCCTGGGCTCTTGCCTTCGCAGGAGCACAGCGTGTACGCAGCGCGGTTGCAGCCGTCTTCCAGCAGCCGTCTTCCAAAGGTCCCGCGAAGGCCGGCGCCCGGTAACGCCCGGCTCTCCCGATCCCTTTGCGTTGCCCAACTGGACCCCGGCCTCCGCCGGGGACAGAAAGGTAGAGTCGCGCAAAAGGTCGATCAGGCCAACCCCGACCGCAACTTCCCCCGTTCGGCCAGCACCTCGCCGTACACCTGCAACACCGCGTCGTTGGCGGTATCCCAGCGGAACCCCTGCGCACGATCGTGGGCGGCGGCGCCCATCGCGGCGCGCAAGGGGGCGTTCGTCACCAGCCGCTCGATCGCATCGGCATAGCCCGCGATGTCGCCCGGCGGCACCAGGAAGCCGGTACGCCCGTCGTCCAGCAAATCCACCGCGCCGGTCGCGCGCGCCGCGACCACCGGAACGCCGGCGGCCATCGCCTCCGAGGTGACCTGCCCCCATGTCTCCGTCACGCTGGGATTGAACAGCACGTCCATCGACGCGACCGCCCGGCCCAGATCGTCGTTGCTCTGAAAGCCCGCGAACGCCGCCTGCGGCGCATGCTCCGCGAACCAGTCGCGCGCCGGCCCCTTGCCGATCACCAGCACGCGGTGCCTGACGCCGCGCGCGGTCAGTTGCGCCACCACGTCGGCGAAGACGTCGAGCCCCTTTTCCAGCACCAGCCGCCCGAGGAAGCCGACCGCGACCTCATCGTCCGCGATCCCCAGCGAACGCCGCCACTCCAGGCTACGGCGGTCGGGGTGGAAGCGGCGGTGGTTCACCCCGCGCCCCCACAGGGCGATCGGCGTCGTCACCCCGAAATCGCGCACCACCTGCGCCATCGACGGCGTCGGCACCAGCACGCGGTCGGCACGATTGTAGAACCGCCGCAGGATCGCGACGATCAGCGGCTGCACCACCGCGAGCCCGTAATATTGGAAATAGGTCTCGAACCGTGTGTGGACGGTGGCGACGACCGGCACGTCGTGGCGGCGTGCCCAGGTGACCGCCGCGTGCCCAAGGAATTCGGGTGCGGAGACGTGAACCAGATCGGGGGCGAACGCCTCCAGGTCGCGCCGCGGCGCGCGGGGCAGCCCGCGGCCCAGCCGGTATTCGCCGCGCCCGCCCGGCATCGGCATCGCGGGCACGTCGACGACCGTCCCGCGCGCCTCGAACGCGGGTGTCTTCGTCGTCGGCGAATAGACGCGCACGTCGACGCCATGGTCCAGCAGATGCCCGACCAGCAGGTTCTGCGCCTGGTTCGCGCCGTCGCGGACGTAATTGTAATTGCCGCTGAAGAAGGCGACCCGCGGCTTTCTGTTATCGCTCATTCGCCCGCGCTACCCGCGATATGGGGCAGAATCGCGACGGCGTGCATCACATCGCCTCGATCTCGTCCTTTCGTCGTACGCGGCGAATGCGGGGCTCGCGCTCCAGCATGGCCTCGCGCCGGATCGTCTGGCGCAGTTCGTCGCGCTTCTCGTGGATGGAGGCGATCACCGGCCCCATCGCCACGCCCAGATCGACCAGCACCGCCTCGGAGAGTTGCAGCGAGCTTTCCAGCGTTTCAGGCACCGCGTCGGTCACGCCCGCCTTGTACAGTTCCGCGGCGTGCACCGTGTCGCGCGCGCGCGCGATGATCGGCAGGTCGGGGAAGGCGGTGCGGAGCCGCTTCGCCAGCCGGACGGTCAGCACCGGCTCGTCCATCGTCAGGATCAGCGCGCGGGCATTGCCGAGGTCTAGGCGGTCGGTGAGTTCCGCGCGCGCGACGTCGCCGAAGACGATCGGATAGCCCGCCTCCCGCGCGCGCGTCACCGTGTCGATGTCGGCCTCCACCGCGACATAGGCTTGGTCGTGGCGCGCCAGCATGTCCGCGACCAGCCGCCCGACCCGGCCGAAGCCGAAGACGATCGCGCGCGTGCCGTCGGCATGGTCGAGCGCGTCGGGCGGGCGTGTCGTCTGCCGCTCGATCTTGCGCGACATCGCGCTGCCCAGCTTGGCGAGCAGCGGAGTGATGGTCAGCCCGATCGCGGTCACCGTCTGCCAGAAGGCCGCGGTGGAGGGCAGGATGAGCTGCGCCTGTGCCGCGGTGGCCAGCACGATCAGCGTCGTCTCCGACGGGCTGCCCATCAGCAGCCCGGTTTCGGCGGCGACGCCGGGGCGCGCCTGCGACACGCGCAGCAGCAGGAAGGTGACGACCGCCTTGAGTGTCACGACACCGACGACCGCGGTCAGCAGTGCGGGCCAGTTGGCGAGGATCTGCTTCAGGTCCAGGCTCATGCCCACGGTGATGAGGAACACGCCGAGCGCCAGCCCCTTGAACGGTGCGGTCATCACCTCGACCTCGGTATGATATTCGGTCTCGGCGATCAGCAACCCGGCGAGCAGCGCCCCGACGATCGGCGACAGCCCGGCTGCGGTGGTGGCGACGCTGGCGACGATGACGACCAGCAACGAGGCGGCGAGGAACAGCTCGGGACTCTTCGTCCGCGCGGCCTGCGCGAACAGCCGCGGCAGGACCAGCCGCCCGCCGATATACATCGCCACCACGGTCAGCCCGCCGCGCAGCGCCGTCCCCGCCAGCCCGACCCAGCCGGCGTCGGTCGCGGTCGGCGCCATCGCGCCCAGCGCGAAGATGATCGGCACCAGCGCCAGATCCTCGAACAGCAGCATCGCGAACGCGCCGCGCCCGACCGGGCCGGTCGTCCCCACCAGCGGCAACACCAGCGCAGTCGACGACAAGGCCAGCGCGAGCCCCAGCCCCGCCGCGCCGCCCCAATCCTGCCCGATCCAGTGCAGCGCAATCGCGATCAGCAGCGCGGATCCCAGCAACTCCGCCGCACCGGTGCCGAACACCAGCCGTCGGAGCGTCCATAATCGCCGGAACGACAGCTCCAGCCCGATCGAGAACAGCAGCAGGACGATGCCGAATTCCGCGAACGGTGCGATCGATTCCGGGTCGGAGATGGTGAGGTAATAGAGCCACGGTATATGGGTCACGAGCGACCCAAGCCCCGCCGGCCCGACCAGCGCACCGACCAGGATGAACCCGATCACCGGGCTGATCCGGAAGCGCGCGAAGGCGGGGATCACCAGCCCCGCCGCGCCCAGGATCACGAGTGCGTCCGAGAAGCCTTCATTGTCCAGTCCAATCGCCATGCGATGCGACTGTAGAGACGGATGCCGCCGAGTCGACCCTTTGGCGGCCCCTGCGTCACCCCGGATGTGATCGAGACGTCTGCGAACGTCGCTATCGTCATGCCGGACCCTTCGACAAGCTCAGGGGAGCCTTGTTCCGGCATCCACCGTGCCGCGCACTCGCAGGCCGCTGATGTTGCGGAACGGTGGACCCCGGAACAAGTCCGGGGTGACGGGGCGCTTGAGGTCCACGAGGGGAACTTCGCAGAGGTCTCGATCAAGCCCAGGGTGACGGGAGAAACGGTGAGCTTACCCCGCCGCCAGCCACCCCGCCAGCGCTTCGCGCGCGCGATCGGTGTACATCTTCTTGCGGTCGGCCTTCTTCGTGCGACCCGGGATCGGCGGGAACAGCCCGAAATTGACGTTCATCGGCTGATACGTCTCGGCCTCCGCCGCGCCGGTGATGTGCGTCAGCAGCGCGCCGAGCGCGGTTTCCACCGGCGGGGGCGCCAGCGCGCGCCCCTGCAACTCGGCAGCAGCGAACCGGCCCGCGATCAGACCGATCGCCGCACTCTCGATATAGCCCTCGCACCCCGTGATCTGCCCGGCGAAGCGGACGTTGGGGCGCGATTTCAGCCGCAATGTCGGGTCGAGCAACTCGGGCGAGCGTAGGAACGTGTTGCGATGCAGCCCCCCCAGCCGCGCGAATTCCGCATTCTCCAGCCCCGGAATGGTGCGGAACAACCGCACCTGCTCGGCATGTTTCAGCTTCGTCTGGAAGCCGACGATGTTCCACAGCGTGCCCTGTGCATTGTCCTGCCGCAGCTGTACCGCGGCATAGGGCCACCGCCCGGTGCTCGGCTGGTCGAGCCCGACGCCCTTCATCGGCCCGAAGCGCAGCGTCTCCACCCCGCGCTCCGCCATCACCTCGATCGGCATGCAGCCCTCGAAGTACGGCACGTTTTCCCACTCGCGATATTCGGTCTTCTCGCCCGCGATCAGCGCGGCGACGAAGGCGTGATACTGCTCCTTGTCGAGCGGGCAGTTGATGTAATCGGTGCCTTCACCCTTGTTCCAGCGGCTCTGGAACCACGCCTTCTCCATGTCGATCGAATCGCGGTGCACGATCGGCGCGATCGCATCGAAGAAGGCGAGCGCGTCCTTGCCCGTCTCGCCCGCGATGCTCTCCGACAGCGACGGCGCGGTCAGCGGCCCCGTGGCGATGATCGCGGGGCCATCGGGCAGCGTATCGACACGTTCGCGCACGACCGTGATGTTGGGATGCGCCTCGACCGCGGCGGTGACGCCCGCGGAAAAGCCGTCGCGGTCGACCGCCAGCGCGCTGCCCGCGGGCACGCGGTGAACGTCGCCTTCACGCAAGATCAACGAGCCGAGCGCGCGCATCTCCTGGTGCAGAAGCCCGACCGCGTTGCTGTCCGCATCGTCGGAGCGGAAGCTGTTGGAACAGACCAGCTCCGCCAGATCGCTGGTGTGGTGCGCGGGCGTCGTGTCGCCACCGCCGCGCATTTCCGACAGGCGAACCTTCAACCCCGCCTCGGCCAGCTGCCATGCGGCCTCCGACCCGGCGAGCCCGCCGCCGATCACTTGAATGTCATGGTGCATGTGCGGTGCTCTAGGAGACTGCCGGCGGCCCGGCAATCGGGTCCACCCACGCCATGAATCGCCGCGCCACGAGAGCGGTGATCGCGCCCGCCACGATCATCGCGACGTGCTGGCGCGGTATGACACCCTCGAGCACGGGAGCGAGTGCCGCTCCGGCGAGCGAGCCGACGAGCCCCCAGATCGCCGGATGACGCGTCGCTCGCCAGCGCGTGCCCATCCATCCGCCGAGCATTACCGCGATACCCATCGGGATCGAAGCGATGATCAAAGCGAACGGGACCGAAAGGACGAAGAGGAAGAACGCGGTCGGAAGATACATCATGACCGACCACATGTAGACGAAGACGAATGCAGGCCCGGCAGCCAGTACCCCGGCGATCCAGGCGATCGGGCGACCTTCGATCACGGTGGTGGATTGTGCCTGGATCACGCGCGCTCCATCTATGTCGGATGACGATCTACACCATCGGTTACGAGGCGGCCACCATGGCGGAGTTCCTCGCCGCGCTGACGACGGCGGGAGTGCGCCGCGTGATCGACGTGCGCGCGCTGCCGTTGTCGCGGCGGCCGGGCTTCTCCAAGTCGATGCTGGCGGCGTCGCTGAAGGAGGCGGGGATCGACTATGTCCACCTGAGGGCGCTGGGCACGCCCAAGCGCGGGCGCGATGCGGCGAAGAAGGGGGACGTCGCGACGCTGACCGCGGTGTATGACGAACAGCTGGAGCTGCCCGAGGCGCAGGCGCAGGCGGCGCAGATGCTGGCGCTGGCGGACGAGATGCCGAGCGCGCTGCTGTGCTACGAACGCGACCCGTGCCACTGCCACCGCACGCTGCTGTTGCAGGCGGTGGGCGAGGGGCGCGAGGTGGTGGATCTGTACGCGTGAGCCCTACGTCACCCCGGGCTTGACGCGGGGGCCCGCTCTCCTTTCGGCGGTAAGAAGCGGGACCCCGGATCACTCCGGGGCGACGGATTTACCCCGCGACCGGGAGCTTCACCAGCCCGTCCGTACCCCGCACCAGCGGCGCGTAGGCGATCATCGTTTCCAGCAGCATCGGTCCGTACAGATGTGGAAACAGCTGCCCCCCGCGCGACTCCTCCCACTTCACCGCGTCGCCGTGTGCGGCGAGATCGACCGCGACGACGTGGAGGTCGTCCTGACCGGCGAAATGCCTGTCGACCGTTTCGGTCAGCTGCGCCGCGGTGGAGAGGTGGATGTAGCCGTCCGCCATATCCACCGGCGCACCGGCGAAGGTGCCGTCACGCTCCAGCGTCGCCATCTGCTCCGCGGTCAGCACCTTGTAGGCGGTGAGCGGCCGGTCGCTCATTCGCCGTCCTCCGGCCCGGCAGCGGCATCGTCGCCGATCGTGGCGTCGCCGGTCGGCTCGGGCACGACGTCGCCGGCCAGTTCCTCCGCTACCATCGCCTCGGCCGCATCCTCGGGCTCCGGCTCCTCGTCGATCCGCGCGGCGGAGACGACATGCTCGTCGTTCGCCACGTTGAAGAGGCGCACGCCCGCGGACCCGCGCCCGATCACGCGCAGCGAGGCGAGCGGCATGCGGATCATCTTCGCCTGATCGGTGACCAGCATCAGCTGTTCCGCCTTGCTGGCGGGGAAGCTGGCGACGACCGGGCCGTTGCGCGCGATATTGTCGATGTTGGTGATGCCCTGGCCGCCGCGCCCGGTGCGGCGATACTCATAGGCCGAGCTCAGCTTGCCGTAGCCGTTGGCGCAGACCGTCAGGATGAATTCCTCGCGCCCGCGCAGCAGCTCGAAGCGATCCTGCGCCATGGTGAGCGTCGCGTCATTGTCCTTCCATGGCGCGTTGCGAAGATAGTCCTCGCGCTCCTCGCCCGATGCCTCGATGCGGTGCAGGACGGACAGCGAGATGACCTGATCTCCGTTCTTGAGTGCGACGCCGCGCACGCCTGTCGAGTTGCGGCTCTGGAACTCGCGCACCTCGTCTGCGGCGAAGCGGATCGCCTTGCCCTGCCGCGTCGCCAGCAGCACGTCGTCGCCTTCGTCCAGCAGCGCCACGCCGATCAGACGGTCGCCCGCGTCGCCGCCCTCGAACTTCATCGCGATTTTGCCGTTGGAGGGGACGTTGGTGAAGGCATCCATCGAATTGCGGCGGACCGACCCATTGCCCGTCGCGAACATGACATGGAGCGCACCCCACTCCGCCTCGTCCTCGGGCAGCGGCAGGACGGTCGCGATCGTCTCCCCATTCTCGAGCGGGAGAAGGTTTATCATCGGGCGACCGCGCGTCGCCGGCCCACCCTCGGGCAGGCGCCACACCTTCATGCGATAGACCTTGCCGGCGGTGGAGAAGAACAGCACCGGCGTGTGCGTCGAGGTGACGAACAG